>NZ_QHJY01000116.1 GCF_003185805.1 Caulobacter sp. D5 | reverse complement strand
CTGCACGGCGGGGCGCGAACTGGACGTCGGGGGCGCGGGCCGGCGCGCCTGTAGCGCCGCGACCAGGATCGCCAGCAGCGCGAAGCCCGCCGCCGCCAGCCGGAAGGTCAGGCGCGCGCTCACGGCTGGTTGAACATCTTGGCCGAGCCGGGCTGGTAGCCGGCGCCGGGCGTCAGGAAGCGGCGCAGCTGCTCGCGGGCCTGGTCCTGGGCGGCCGCGCGCTGGGCCGCCTCCAGGGTCTGGGCGCGCCCCTGCGCGGCCAGCAGCACCAGGAGGTCCGACAGCTGTTGGGATTGCAGGGCCAGGAGCTGGTTGCCGGCCTGGGCGGCCTGCAGCGCGCCGCTGGCTGATTGGCTGGACGTGACGAGCTGGTCCAGCGATGTGCGCGAGGCGTCGAGGTTGCCGACCACGCCAGCCTGGACCTTCAAGGCGTCCTGGAAGGCCGCGACGCTGTTGGTCCAGCGGGTCTTGGCGCCGGCGAGGAGGTCCTGGCCGCTGGCCGACAAGGCCGCAGGACGGTAGGCGCCGCCGAAGGCCGCGTCGATGTCGGCCACGCGCATCGCCACGCCCTTGGCCTGCTCGACCAGCGCCCGGGTCTGGGCCAGCTGCGATTGCAGGGTCTGCAGGGCCGAGAACGGCAGAGCCTGCAGGTTGCGCGCCTCGTTGACCAGCGACTGGGCCTGGTTCTGCAGGGCGGTGATCTGGTGGTTGATCTGCTCGAGCGACCGGCTCGCCGTCAGGAGATTCTGGGCGTAGTTGGTCGGATCGAAGACCGTGAACTGGGCACGGCTTCCGGTCGGGGCCGTGGCGATCGCCAGGATCAGGGGGCCGGCCGCCAGCAGGCGCCGCCGCGTCGGACGCGGGGTCATCTTCAAGGCTCCAGGTCGAGGGGGGAGAGGAGGTCGGCGGCCCACGGCAGGCCGCGGGCCCGCAGCCAGGCTGCGGCGAAGTCCTCGGGGGCGCCGGCCAGCACTGCGTCGATGGCGGCCTGGTCGGTCTTCGAGGACGCGCCGGCGAAGGCCAGGGCGACTTCGCCCAGCGCCAGGTCGAACAGCCGATCACCGGCCGGGGACTGAACGTAGTAGTCGCGCTTGGGCGTGGCCCGGGCGATGATCTCGACCTGGCGGGCGTTGAGGCCAAAGCCCGCGTAGATGGCCGCGATCTGCGGTTCGAGCGCCCGGGCGTTGGGCAGGAACAGCCGCGTGGGGCAGCTTTCGATGATCGCCGGCGCGATCGGACTGTCCTTGATGTCGGCCAGGGACTGGGTGGCGAACACCACCGAGGCGTTCTTCTTGCGCAGGGTCTTGAGCCACTCGCGCACCTGGCCGGCGAACTGCGGGTCATCCAGCGCCAGCCACCCCTCGTCGACGATGACCAGGGTCGGGCGGCCGTCGAGCCGGCCTTCGATGCGGTGGAAAAGATAGGCCAGCACCGCGCCGGCCCCGGGTGCGCCGACCAGGCCCTCGGTCTCGAAGGCCTCGATGCTGGCCGCGTCCAAGGTCTCGTGCTCGGCGTCCAGCAGGCGGCCCGCGGGACCGCCGACCGCATAGGGCTGCAGCGCCAGCTTGGAGGGGCCGTCCTGCAGCAGCGCGATCAGGCCGCTGATCGTGCGCTGGTCGATGGGGGCGGCGGCCAGCGCGCCGAGCGCCGACCAGAGCCGCGCCTTGCGTTCGGGGCTGGCCTGGATCCCTTCGCGGACCAGCAGGACTTCCAGCCAGTCGGCCGCCCAGGCGCGTTCGGCCGGATCGTCGATCCGCGCCAGCGGTTGCAGCGAGGGCGCGCCGCTACCGCCGAGGTCGTGGAAGGTTCCGCCCATGGCCAGGGTCGCCGCCCGGATGGAGCCGCCGAAGTCGAAGGCGAAGACCTGGGCGCCGGCGTAGCGCCGGAACGACAGCGCCATCATCGCCAGCAGCACCGACTTGCCCGCGCCGGTCGGGCCGACCACGAGTGCATGGCCGACATCGCCGACATGCAGCGCCAGCCGGAACGGCGTCGACCCGGCGGTGCGGGCATGCAGCAGCGGCCCGGCGGCCAGGTGCGCATCGCCCGCCGGGCCGGCCCACACTGCCGAAAGCGGCATCATGTGCGCCAGGTTCACCGTCGAGACCGGCGGCTGGCGGACGTTGGCGTAGACCTGGCCGGGCAGCGTCCCGAGCCAGGCTTCGACGGCGTTCAGCGTCTCGGCGATGACCGTGAAGTCGCGGCCCTGGATGGTCTTCTCGACCAGCCGCAGCTTCTCGGCCGCCGCGCGCGGGTCGGCGTCCCAGACCACCACGCTGGCGGTGACGAACGCCTGGGCCACCTCGTCGGCCCCCAGGTCCTGGAGGGCCGCATCGGCGTCGGCGGCCTTGTTGGCCGCGTCGGAGTCCACGAGGCTGGCGGCCTCGTTGGTCATCACCTCCTTGAGGATCGCCCCGATCGACTTGCGTTTGGCGAACCATTGCCGGCGGATGCGGCTGAGCAGCCGGATGGCGTCGGTCTTGTCGAGCATCAGCGCCCGGGTCGACCACCGGTAGGGGAAGGCTAGGCGGTTGAGGTCGTCCAGGATCCCGGGGAAGGTGGCGGTCGGAAAGCCGACCACGGTGAGCACGCGCAGGTGCTGGTCGCCCAGGCGCGGCTCGAGGCCGCCGGTCAGCGGCGCGGTCGCCAGTAGCGCGTCCAGGTGCATCGGGGTCTCGGGGACCCGGACGGCCTGGCGCGTGGTGGTCGCCGCCCCGTGCAGGAACCCGAGCGTCTCGGCGTCGTCCAGCCAGGCGGCTTCGGGCATGAAGCCCTCGACCAACTGCAGCACACGGTCGGTGCGCTGGACGAAGCCTTGGGTCTGCTCCCACGCATCCAGGCCGTCCTGCGCCCGCCCTTCGATCATCAGGCCGCTGACGCGTCGGGCGTCCTCGGCGGGCGGGCGCCAGACGAAGGTCAGGAAGTAGCGGCTCTCGAAGTGGGCGCCGGCCTCGGCGAACTGCTCGCGCCGCTCCAGGTCGACCAGGGCCGAGGCGGGATCAGGGAAGCGGTCGGCGCCGTAGCCAGCGGCTGGATCACGCCGGGCCTCGACGAACAGCGCCCATCCCGAACCCAGCCGGCGCAGGGCGTTGTTGAGCCGGGCGGTGACCGCCACGAGTTCGGCCGGCGTGGCGCTGTCGAGGTCAGGACCCCGGAAGCGGGCGGTGCGCTGCAGGCAGCCGTCCTTGTTGAGGACGACGCCTGGCGCGACCAGCGCCGCCCACGGCAGGAAATCGGCCAGGTAGGGCGTCAGGTCGGCGTAGGGCTTGAGCGACAGCATCGCGCTCAGGCCCGCAGGTAGGGCGGATAGCGCAGGTGGCGGCGGCCGACCTCGACGAACTGCGGATCGAACCGGGCGGCCCAGGCCGCCAGCGCGTGACCGACCAGCCAGAGCACCAGGCCCACCATCCAGAGGCGCAGGCCAAGGCCCACGGCCGCAGCGAGTGTGCCGTTGGCGATGGCCACCGTGCGGGGCGCCCCGCCCAGCAGCATCGGCTCGACCAGGGCGCGGTGGACCACCGCGAAATAGCCGGCCGGCAGGTCCTGGCTGCTCATGCCGCCAGGCCCGACGCGGTGGTCGTCGCGATCAGGGCGCCGCCGCCGAACGAGAAGAACGACAGGAAGAAGCTGGAGGCCGCGAAGGCGATCGACAGCCCGAACACGATCTGGATCAGCCGCCGGAAGCCGCCCGAGGTCTCGCCGAAGGCCAGCGACAGGCCGGTGACGATGATGACGATCACCGCCACGATCTTGGCCACCGGACCCTCGATCGACTCCAGGATCGACTGCAGCGGGGCTTCCCACGGCATCGATGAGCCGGCGGCGCGGGCGGGGAGCGCGTAGAACAGGCCTGCGGCGCTGACCGCAGTCCGCCCGATCCAGCCTGGCGTATTGAGGGTGAAGCGCACGCGCATGCGGCCCTCGGCCGCGCGAGGGATCGTCATGATGCGTCTCCAAGAGGGATGAGGCGGTAGTCGCCGGCGGCCAGGCCCTCGACCGCGACGAGGTGGGAGAGGCGCCGGGCGTCACCGCGGCCGGTGAGGACGGCGATCACCTCGACCGTCTCGGCGATCAGCTCGCGCGGCACGGCCACAGCCGCTTCCTGGATGAGCTGTTCCAGCCGACGCAGCGCGCCCAGCGGCGTGCCGGCATGGACGGTGGCGATGCCGCCCGGGTGGCCCGTGCCCCAGGCCTTGACCAGGTCGAGCGCCTCAGGCCCGCGCACCTCGCCGACCACGATCCGGTCTGGCCGCAGGCGCAGGGTCGAGCGCAGCAGCTCGGTCAGGGAGGCCACGCCATCCTTGCTGCGCAGCGCCACGGTGTTGGCCGCCGGGCAGCGCAGTTCGACGGTGTCTTCGAGGATGACGATGCGTTCGTCCGCGCCCGCCAGCTCGGCCAGCAGCGCATTGGCCAGGGTGGTCTTGCCGCTGGCCGTCGCCCCCGCCACCAGGATGTTGCGACGCCAGGCGACCGCTCCGGCCAGGGCCTCGGCTTGCACCGCGCTCATCACGCCTTGGGCGACATAGTCGGCCAGGGTCACGGCCCGGATCGCCGGCTTGCGGATGGAGAAGGCCGGTCCGGAGACGACCGGCGGCAGCAGGCCCTCGAAGCGCTCGCCCGCTTGCGGCAGTTCGGCCGAGACCCGAGGGCTGCGGGCGTGAGCCTCGCCGTCGACGTGGTGGGCGACGAGGCGGATGATCCGCTCGCCCTCGGCCGCCCCAAGCACCAGGCCGGTGTCGGCCAGACCCGAGCCCAGGCGGTCGATCCACAGCCGACCGTCGGGATTCAGCATCACCTCGACGACGTCGTCCTGCGCCAGCCAGGCGCGGACGTCGGGGCCTAGGGCTGTGGCCAGCATGCGGCCGGCGCGGTCGCGGGCGTCGTTGGCGGAAGGGTGCGCCGACATCGGCGGGAGCCTCGACAAGGCCCGGCGAACCGGGCGGGAGCCCCCCTAGACAGGGTCGAAATTATCCCGGAGCAACAAGCGTTTAGTGCTGGGAGGGCGCTGGCGTGCAAAGACAGGCGATGGCGTAGACGCTCGCCGGATCATCGCCCGGACTGGACAGGCTGCGGCCTCTCGGCGACCCTCCGCCTATGCCCATCGCGCCCGACGATCCTCGGATCAGAGCTCTCCAGTATGCGGCCGAGACGCGCCGCTTCGAGATCGAGCGCTTCTGGCAGCGCTCGCTGTTCTTCTGGGGATTCATCGCGGCGGCGTTCGTAGGCTTCGCGGCCCTCTCGGATCCGAAACACGATCCTCATCTGCGCCAGGTGATGTGTGCCTTCGGGCTCGTCAGCAGCTTGGCCTGGACTCTCCAGAACCGCGGGAGCAAGTACTGGCAGGAGGCTTGGGAGGCTAAGGTCGAGCGCCTTGAGGAGGACGTCCTCGGCATGCGGCTATGGGGGCGACGGGAGCCGCGACAGGAGAAGGGCTTCTGGGGCGGCTGGCAGTATTCGGTCTCACGCCTGACCACCTTGCTAAGCGACATCACGGTGGTCGCGTGGCTGGCCTTGGGCTTCTTCGCAGCAGGACTGGATCTCGACGCGGAGCCTGACGGCTTGGCCATCGCTATCGCCGCGGCGGCGGGACTGTTCTGCGCGATGCTCTTCGTCCTGGGACGGTCGAGACGGGACGACAACGACGCTGGCGCAGGGGAGCCATCCGCAACACCGAGCGCGGTAGCGGCGCCGGACGCGGGGCAGGCCGACGCGGCGCCGAGCACGGCTTCAACGGTCCGCCGCGCACGACAACCAAAGAGGCCCTCGCGTTCGCAATCCTGAGCCCGGCGGACGGGCTTAGAACGACGGGGTCATGGCTCCGGCGCCTCCGAAGTTGCTCCGGCAATGTCCTGCGGGAGCGTCTTGCCCTTGGCGAGCCGCCGGCCGAGCGCGGATAGGAAGTTCTCGTATCGCTCGCGACCCTTGGCCTGCTGGGCTGGCAAGGCGGCTTCCGGCAGGGCCAGGGTGTTGGCCAGCCAGAAGCGAACGAAGAGGCCCAGCGCCTCCAGGATGATTCCCGCCACCTGCTCGATGCGGTCGGCCTGGCGCGAAAGGCGGTCCAGCCTCCGGCTGAGGGCGGCCTCCAGCTGCTCGGCGCCGTCGGGCGACAGGAAGCTCTCCAGGGCCGCCTCGACGACCAGGGCCTGCGAGAGCCGTCGCCGCAAGGCGTATTCGGCCAAGCGCGCGCCCAGCGCGGGTGGCAGTCGGAAGGTGTGCTTGATCCGCATCGTCAGAGCTCCACACCATCGTCGGGGTCCATCGCCGCCTGGCGCGCCGTCCTGGCCAGGCGTCGGTCGAGGCGGCGGGCCTCCAGCGCGGCGAGGTCTTCGAGCGAGGGATCGTCGAAGTCGAATTCATCGACGTCCGGCCGGGGTTCGGCCGGATCGAGGGGCAGCGTCAGGGTTCGGGGATTGGGGCCTTCGCCTTCCAGGTCGGGCCTGGCGGGGGCCGTCTGCAGCGTCGCCGCCGACAGGGCTGCCCGGGCGGTCCAGCCCTCGGCATCGGTGACTGCGAACCGTCCGGGCTCAGGTGGAGGCAGGACACGCCTGGCCAGCCGAGGGTCCCTGAAGTACCGGGCCTTGCGGGCGCGGATGGGGGCGACACCCGCCAGCATGACGATCTCCTCGTCGGCCGGCAGCTGCATGATCTCGCCCGGCGTCAGCAGGGCCCTGGCCGACTCCGCCTTGGAGACCATCAGGTGCCCGAGCCAGGGGGAGAGACGGTGGCCGGCGTAGTTGCGCATCGCGCGCTCCTCCGTGGCCGTGCCCAGGGCCTCCGAAATGCGCTTGGCTGTCCGTTCGTCGTTGGCTGCGAAACAGACCCGCACGTGACAGTTGTCGAGGATGGCGTTGTTAGGGCCGTAGGCGCGCTCGATCTGGTTCAGCGACTGGGTGATGAGGAAGGCCCGCACCCCGTAGCCGGCCATGAAGGCCAGGGTGCTCTCCAGGAAGTCGAGGCGCCCCAGGACCGGCAACTCGTCGAGCATCAGGAGAAGCTTCTGGCGCTCGCCGACGCCTTCGAGGCTTTCGGTCAGTCGTCTGACGATCTGGTTCAGGATCAACCGGATCAGCGGCCGCGTGCGGCTGACGTCCGACGGCGGCACCACGAGGTAAAGGCTGCAGGGACTGGCCACCAGGTCGGCGATGCGCCAGTCGCAGCGGGCCGTCACGGCCGCGACCACCGGATCGCGGTAGAGCCCCAGGAAGGTCATGGCCGTGGAGAGCACCCCCGAGCGTTCGTTGTCGCTCTTGTTCAGGAGCTCCCGCGCGGCGCTGGCGACGACGGGGTGGGGGCCGGCCTCGCCCAGGTGCGGCGTGCGCATCATCACCGCCAGCGTCTGCTCGATCGAGCGGCGCGGGTCCGACAAGAAGGTGGCTACGCCCGCCAGGGTCTTGTCCGGCTCGGCGTAGAGGACGTGCAGGATCGTCCCGACCAGCAGGGCGTGGGAGGTCTTCTCCCAATGGCTACGCTTGTCGAGGCTGCCTTCCGGATCGACCAGGATGTCGGCGATGTTCTGTACGTCGCGCACCTCGGTCGCGCCGGCCCGTACTTCCAGAAGCGGATTGTAGGCCGAGGACGCCGGGTTGGTCGGATCGAACAGCAGCACCCCACCGAGGCGGGCGCGAAACCCGGCCGTCAGGGTCCAGTTCTCACCCTTGATGTCATGGACGATCGTCGAGCCTAGCCAGGTCAGCAGGGTCGGGATCACCGCGCCCACGCCCTTGCCCGAGCGGGTGGGCGCGAAGAACAGCACATGCTCGGGTCCGGCATGGCGCAGGTAGTCCTGGTGGAAGCGGCCCAGCACGACCCCGTCGTCGTCCAGCAGACCCGCCGCACGGACCTCCTTGTCGCTGGCCCAACGCGCCGTGCCGAACGTCGAGGCGCGATGCTGCTCGCGTCCACGCCAAACCGACAGGGCGATGGCCAGGGCCACGCACAGGATCGCGCCGCCCGCGGCGATAACCGCGCCGCGGAGGAAGACGGCCGGCGCATAGGCGTCGTAGACGAACCACCACCAGAAGAAGGCGGGCGGCGCATAGATCGGCCGACCCGCCAGGACGAACCACGGCGGGCCTAGCCCCGCCTGGTAGTCGAGCGCCGCGGCTGTCCATTGCGTGGCGCACCACACCCCGCAGAGCGCGACACCGCCCACAAGAATGGCCGTAAGCCAAAGGACCTTCGAACCCTGCATCGGACAGGATGAAGGTGGGAGCACGGGGCGAGCGCCAGCGCGAGTTTGGCTTGCTCGTAGCCTGGCGCGCAAAGACAGGCGCTGGCGTAGCGGCCTTTGACCAAGGCGGGCTTTCCACGCTAGTCGAGGACGGTCCTGGCTGGGCGCCCGGCGGCATGTTCAAGCGCTTGCGCTAAAACCCCGGGGGCCCTCGCACGGCCTTTCCAACGTCCCGGCCAGGCGCTGATCGCCGTCTTCAGGGCGTTGGCTGCTATTGGCGGTGAGTAGCGGCCGTTAGGGTTTCGCACTGACATCGAGGGATGAACCTGGTGCGCATCGTGACGACGTTCGGGAGGTTTTTAGCCGCTCGCGCTTGGGAATTGCTGACAAAATGCTCAGAGGCCGTCGACCTGAGTATATATGCTCGCGATATCCCGCTACGTGGGGAACGTTGGATATATGTTCCGCGAGATCGATCCGGTGAATGACATCCCAGCGCGGCAGAATGATGCGGCGAACATCCGCCTGCTGCGCGCGCGGCAGGAGCTGTTCTATCGGGCAAAAATTGTATTCATCATCCAGCTGGTTCTGACTGTTCTGCTTCCCGTGATCGCAGCCATCGTTGGGCTCATGGTCGAAGCCGCGCGGCCGGCAGTCGCTGTGTTCAGTTTGGTCGTAACGCTGCTGGACGTGACCGTGTTGGATAGAACTCAGCGACGTCATATCCGCAGCGCCGCCAAGGTCGCTGAGTGCTTCGACTGTTCCGTCTTGGATTTGCCCTGGAACGCTCTGAGCGCGGGCAAGGCGCCAGACGCCGAGCTGATCGAGGAGGCCGCAACTTCGTGGAGTCGCCACGACACCGACGCGGATCTCGTGGATTGGTATCCTGCGGAAGTTGGACAGACCGATATCGCTCGAGCGCGCCTGCTCTGCCACCGCAGCAATCTCTGGTACGACGCCACCCTGCGACGGTTCAACGGCTCATTGGTGTTGCTGATTGCGTGGGCTATCCCGCTTAGCTTGGCATTGGCCTGCTGGCTGACGAATGTCCCCTTCCAGCAGATCGCTATCGTTCTAACGCCAGCCGCGCCAGTTCTAGTCTGGTCTGTCCGTGAACACTTCCGTCAAAAGGACGCGGCCGAGAGCCAAGAGCAGACCAAGGGTGAGGTCGAAGCGATCCTCGCCCGAATAGATGCGGGCGATGTAGAGCCGGGCGAAGCGAGCGCGTTAGCGCGGGATGTCCAGAACGCCCTCTATAGTCGCCGGGCGTCGAACCCGCTGACGATTCCAGGCCTTTACGGGCTTCGGCGAGCGGCCTTGGAACTCCAGATGAAGGCTGCTGTGGCAGATCGTCTTCGTTGATGTCGGACAGTGCCGAGGTTCTGTGGTTCCGTACACTAGCCCGCCATTGAGGCGACCTTCTTCAGCACCTGTCTCTCCATTTGCTCAAGCAGCGCATTGTTCAGATCGCTGCCTGAAAGCAGAATGCCAATCTCGGATCCTTTCGGTTTCCAAGGGTCTGCCGTGGTCGCCAGCCAATTGAAGCTAGTAACGCAAAGGTTTTTATCGTCCCAAAGCAGGTATTTAGCGTGGAAGTCCGGCCCGACGTCCCGCAAGGCGATCCCCGCATTGGCCAGCTCTGTCTGGGCAGCGATTGCGCGGTCGGGACGCACCGAGTCGGTTGGCCGATTGAACTGTAGTTCGACTGGCAAGTCGCTCTGTGCCGCCACTCTCATTGGCACGAACACCGAGGTTTCACCCGCCGGTCCTAGCAAATCACACGCGCAGACGATCCTTGTTTGAGCATCGTCGCGGGCGTGGCGTACGAGCGCTAGGTGCTCGCGATCGATCAGAAGATCGAGAGTGATATCGCCTTTCACCGGCGATAACCCCGACAGCCGCTTTTTCAGCTTTACCAGGCGATGGACGTCTCCGCCCCAGGAGCCATGGGGGGGTATCAGCAGGGTGGCGAGCATGCCCGCCAAATCCGCCAGTACGCGAGGATCACGGATGCGAATGCTAAGTTCGGTCCAGTCGATCGTCGAAAGCCAGTTACAGGACCCGACGTAGCCTTCGAACCGCCCTTGCGGCCCGCTGTCGGCAATCAGCACCTTCGCGTGGGAGCTAGTTTCCTTATCGGCAAAGAGGATGCGGCGTCTTGCCTTGTCTGGCAGCTTCGCGATGGCTTCCCTGGCAGCGTTCACACCCGCCTGGGAGCGTCGTGTAGCGTCAGCATAGCGTAAGCCCCATAGTAGCTCGATCGTGACGCCCCGATTGGCTGCGGCGGTCAGGGCTGGGAGCAGACGATTGACGCTTCCGCCTGAGACGAAGCAGGAATGGATAACGACGGAGCTACGCGCGTTGGCCAGGACGTGCTCTAGAATCTCCAGATGGGCTTCTGTCCCGACAATCAGATCGTCGGGCCCGACATCGGTTTGGTACCGCCGAGAAGGCCGATAGGCTGCGCCGGCGAGCGCGACAGGAGCGCTGGCCGGCGTGTCGAGCCTTTCAGCTTCTTCCGCGATCGCCTGCCGTAGTGCGAGCGGAGCGTACTCGGGCAAACCTTCGATGTCATCGCCGCCCACCGCCACAAGAGCGTAGAAGTTCTGCGAGTTGAGACGATGATCTACCCACTCCTCGAAGCTTTCGTCCTCGAGCATGAACAGTCGCTCAATTCCATCCGTAGGGCTTACTGTAGGCGTGAAGGTCCGAGACGGCAGGATCGCTGCGCCTGCGGGAATTTTGTCTCTATGGACTAGCGTCAGGTCGAGAGGATCGATCGCGCTGCCGACGAGGCGATCCAGACAGAGGGTGTCTGAGCGACGGCGGGGGACAAGGTTGTCGTTCAGCTTCGTCTTTCGAGCGGACTGAGCTCCCACAGGAGTCGCAGCGAAGCGCACAGCGCTGCCGTGAACCGTCAGCGAGACCCAGCCCGCGCCCATCAACTCAAGGAGTGCCCCTACAACCAGGCGGGTGGGCAAGCCACTTAAAGTCCGAAGCTCATCGAGGGTTGAGTGCGTTTCTGCAAGGTGCCAAAGCAGAGCGTGCTCAAAGGCTGTCCAGGCTCGCCCCTGCTTGACGACGTAGGCGACCCCGACCTTAAACACCGGCAGGTAGAACTGGCGCTTCATGAGGCGTCTCGCTTAAGAGCGGCATAGTCAACCCGAGCTACCCGGCCTGGCACTGTGTTGGCCTCTAGCCAGCTCATCAGTGTCTGGATGTGCACGAGCGGGTCATCCTCGGACAGCCTGGTACCAGTCGGGATACGGCTTTCAAGAAATCGCCAGCTGCCCACCAGAACCAGCTTTCGCCTTGCCCGGCTAAGCAGGACGTTCAGTCTACGCTGGTCGAGAAAGCCAAGCCCCTTGCCGACGCTTTCATCGTTATTTCGGACGAGGGAGACGACCACGATGTCGGCTTCGTTACCTTGGAATTCGTCGACCGTGGCGCCGAGTGCTTTGCCTGCGAACGGTGGCGTAGCAGTTTTCAAGGCGTCCAACCGCCCTTCGTCCAACGCCGTAGCAGCGGCGCCGGCGAGTGCGCGCACTTGACCCCTGTAAGGCGCAAGAAGTTGGACCTCACACGCCTCCCCCGAAACGGGGCGCAATTGTTCGAGAACGGCAATGGCCGCTTCAACCTCTGCGTCGTTGCGATAGCTGCCGCCGGAAATGCGTCCGCCGTGCTCCCCGACCGCGGACTTATCTTCTTGGACCCAGGGAAGGTCTACGAAGACGATAGGCTCGTCGGGAAGCCAACTATTCTCCCGCAGCGTAAACGGGACGGGTTCCTTGGCAAAACGGGCGCGGGCGTCCTCGTGTGTTTCGAGATCGCCTTTGTAGAATCCGTCAGACACGAGCTCGCAGATCACGGGGTGCATTCTGTGCTGCTCATTTAGCCGATACGCCATCTTGACGTTGCGTCGCTCACTGAGCAGGCAGCGGCTAAACAAATCTCCGAAGAACAGCACCATGTCGCGCCACAAAGGCGCGTCTTGCTTAAACCGCTGCCGATCGTCCTCGGTTAAAACGCTAAAGGTGCGGTCGACCAAGCTTGGAGCAAAGCCCCCACCGAGCTTGATTGCCTCCAAGATGCGATCGGGCTCATTGAAAAGCGCGTAGAGCGCCTCGTAGTTGAAGGGCGGTAGTTGTGCTTGGTCGCCGATGAGCACCACGCGCGGGCTGCTCTGCAGAGCTAGAGCTAGGTCGAAGCCGTGGGCCTTGCCAGCTTCCTCTACAATCGACCAGTCGAACCGGGTGCGATTGCCCTCCATTCGGGCGAGGTCGCCGGAGTTGGAGGTGGCCAAAACTATATTCGCCGAATCCCGCACGAGGACTTCGAAGCTGCGCGCTTCCCGGGTCGTGACATCCAGGCCCGCCTCTGCCACTAGGCGTCTTCTCAGGCCATCCGGCAGCTTGTTAGCTAAGTCGCTTTTCGCAAGTGACGCCCGCAAGTCAGTCGCAACCTTGGTGACGTGCTGGTCGTCCTTGTCGTCGTCGAGCCGAATGATCAGCCGCTCTGAGGGATTGGTTTGCTCGGCAAGCCGCTTAAGAAGTTTACGCTCAACGTTCTTCACTGCTTCATGGGACTGCGCCGTGACCAGAATCTGTCGCGTCGGGTCTTCTTCCAGCAGCGTCACGATGCCCGTTTCAAGCAATCGTGTTTTGCCGGTTCCGGGCGGCCCTTGAAGTGTGAAGAGGGGCTGGGTCCCCCAGATCGCGTCGAGGGCTTGCCGTTTGGACGAGTCCAATCCCTCCAGTATTTCGCTCTGGCGCGGCTTGTCGGATGTGTCGCGGCGTGACGCATCGGGGTCAGCGATGGCTGATAGAAGGCCGGCATGCTGTCGCATGTTTTCGATGGCCCGTTGACGGCGCTTGAGCTGGGCCACAGTGCCGCCGAGGCCCGCTGGCATCACATAAGCTTTGGCGCCGTGCAACGGCGGGCGGGCGGCCACTTCATCCGTCCAGAAGACATAGCGGTCGCCAGCAGAGTGATGATAGGCACGTTCGTAGCGCCAGGCCGCGCGACGCGGGCCTTCTCTTCGGACGAGCAGGCCCTCTTCGTCGATTTCAAACTTAAGTTCGTCGCCGGACGGCTTGAGACTGAACAGTCCGTCACGCATCTGTGTCGCGGTCTGGGAGAGTTTGAGACTGATCGCGAGCGAATCGCGCGCTTCTTCCGGAGCGGGTGTGACTTCGATCTCAAAGCCGTCATTGCGCTCGTAAACGTCTACGACCTTCACCGGCCAAATCCGAGCAGCGCTCAGCAAGGCGTCCAGCTGATTGGTCAGAACGAAGAAATCGAGGATTCGCCGCTGCTGCTCCGAAAGGGCCTCGACCCGGGTGTCCGGCGGCAGCACGACATCCCATGCGGCAGCGCGCTGACGGGCCTTAAGCAAAGTGCGCGCAAGCTCTGGCGCCGCTCTTGGCTCGATGTGGCGCCCGTCCAAGGGCACAAGCTGATCGAGAGATTCTGGCGGCGCGAGCTCCACCTTCGTGCAGAACCCAACATCCCATGTTGGTTCGGGCCGGCGCCACTGCTGGACGCTGTATTGGATACGCGCGCCATTCACTACGTACCGCAAGCCGTCATGAGCGCGGATGCTGACATGGGTAGCCGCTTTGAGATCCTGCTCGATAAAGGCAAGTTGGGCGGGAACATCGTCCAGACGGATTGCCTCACGGCCCTGGGTAATCTCGTTGATCGCGCGCGACACGCCGGAGCTGGCGCCAAGCGCAAAGCCAATGATCAGCGGTTTGTCGGGCTGGCTGCTGCGGTGGCTTACTGCTGCGGACGCATCCGCCAGGCGCGGTAAAACCTCTGACGTCTGTGCTAGCCTGAGCTCTGGCGTCGGTTCCAGCAGGCCCATCAGCACAAACCGCTCTTTGGCGTTGAGATGGTTGGAGGTTTCGATCTGGGTCCGCAGACGATCTAGCGGCCGCCGTCCTTTCCGCGAAACATCAAAGCCGAGCAGTTCCGCTACCAGGATTCCAAGGTCGAACCAGTCGGTGGCGAATCCATAGCCACCATCAGTTCTATCGAGCTCTGGTGCTCTTAGGCGCTTTGTTTGGCCTGTAGCGGTACCGGCGCCCGCCGCTGGCGCCGCTACCCGCAGACTCCACTCGAAGCCACTGAGCCGAAAGTCACCCTCGCTGCGATCATCCGCGAAGATGGAGTCCGGACCGAGCGCGCGATGAAGCGTGCCTTCGGCGTGTAGAATACCAAGGCCCGTAGCAATGGTCCGAACACCTCGCCACAGGTTCCGTCGCCCAGCCGGTGTGCGCAACGCTCTGATGGAACCAGATCTTCGGGAATCTAAGGCCAAGACCGAGAGCGGGAAACGATCCCCTGCATCGAGGACGACATAGTACCGCTCCTCATCGACCCCTAAATCTCGCAGGCGAACAAAATGTTCTTCGCTTCGCGGATACCCATTCAGCCGCAGCAGGGTCCGCGTTTCGAGGTTCCAGAGGCCAGCAAGATCTCGCAACGCGCCTGTTCGAGGCCAAGTGCGCGCAAAAAGGAAAAGTCCGCCATCCGTGGCTTCCCAAAGGGAAGCACGCAGGCCCGCCTTGTCACCGCGCAATATAGGCTTTGTCAGCTCATAGTCGCCACAACGGATGATCACTTGAGGTCGCCCCTACGTTGCGCGCTATTTGATCGATGAGTTGAGGATTTGGCTAGTCGATTCCTGGCCTTTACCTCGCGCTTGCGAAGCCGTCTGACATGCCCCTCAAACCGAGGTCAGAGGCGCGAAATCGCGTACAGGGCATTGGTGAACGGTCGGTATCGCGCTGCGACCAATGGTGTTCTGTGGTCGGCCCCGTCAGGCAGAGGCGACGACCCGGTTAGTGGTCGCGCGTTGTGAAGGTTCCGCGCCATTGTACGCCAGATCGTGCGAAGGCGCGGACGTTGGCTTCAGGTCTGGCTCGACTGCAGCTCGTCGATCATCTCGAGCATCTCGCGCAGTTTCTCGCGCGCGCCGGCCAGTTTGCGGGCGGTGACGAGGTCGTGACGGCCGGCCAACTGCAGGACCGTCTCCAACACCTCTTCGGAATGGCGCACGAGCTCGACGAGGTTCTCGCCGTTGGGGCCGTTGTTGGCCGCGAACCAGTTGCGCACCGCCCGCGGATTGGTCCGGGTCAGGCGCACGACGGTCTTCACGGCCGCCGGGCTGTGGCCGTACTGGCGGCGCAGCGCCTGGGCGATCGCGGTGGTGAAATCGAAGCCCTCGGTGCTGGTCTCGGGGAAAGGCTTTTCCGTATTTGACCGAAGTTTTCGGTCCTTCTGCGAACGCGACATACCCACACCATCCGACCTAGGGTTTGGACGGAGCCGAACGGCTCCAAGGCTCCTGAAGACGTGTGAGGCGGGTGTTTCCCCTGATGGATATCGAAACGAACGCGGATTTCCGCGGCGTGGCCGTGCGCGCCGCCCGCTACGTGCGCATGAGCACGGACCACCAGAAGTATTCCACCGAGAACCAGGCCGAGATCATCGACCAGTACGCCGCCCGCCGCGGCTTCGAGATCGTCCGCACCTACGCCGACGAGGGCAAGAGCGGCCTCAAGCTCGAGGGCCGTGACGCGCTCAAGCAACTGATCGCCGATGTTCGCGGCGGCCGGGCCGATTTCGAGGCGATCCTGGTCTACGACGTCAGTCGCTGGGGCCGCTTCCAGGACGCCGACGAAAGCGCCTACTACGAGTTCCAGTGCCGCGAGGCCGGCATCGTCGTCCACTACTGCGCCGAGCAGTTCGAGAACGACGGCAGCCTCAGCGCCACGATCATCAAGAGCATGAAGCGCGCCATGGCCGGCGAATACTGCCGCGAGCTGTCGGCCAAGGTCTTCATCGGCCAGTGCCGGCTGATCAACCTCGGCTTCCGCCAGGGTGGCCCGGCCGGCTTTGGCCTGCGCCGCCTGCTGGTCGACGAGCACCGCCAGCCCAAGGCGCTGTTGTCGCGCGGCGAACACAAGAGCCTGCAGACCGACCGGGTGGTGCTGACCCCCGGCCCGGCCGAAGAGGTCGAGGTGGTCAACCGGATTTACCGGCAGTTCGTGCTCCACCGGCGCTCCGAGCGCGAGATCGCCATCCTGCTGAACGGCGAGGGCGTGCTCACCGACCTGGAGCGTCCCTGGACGCGCGGCACCGTCCACCAGGTGCTGACCAACGAGAAGTACGTCGGCAACAACGTCTACAACCGCGTCTCCTTCAAGCTGAAGAAGAAGCGCGTGGTCAACGAGCCGGACCAGTGGGTGCGGTCCGACGGCGCCTTCGAAGGCATCGTCGATCCCGACTTCTTCATCGCCGCCCAGCGTATCATCGAGGAGCGCAGTCGCCGTTTCACCGACACCGAACTGCTAGAGCGGCTGACGATGCTGCTGGGCGAGCGCGGGTGCCTCTCGGGCCTGATCATCGACGAGGTCGAGGACATGCCGTCCAGCGCTACCTACCGCAGCCGCTTTGGCAGCCTGGTGCGCGCCTATCAGCTGGTCGGCTACGCCACCGACCGCGACTACCGCTACCTGGAGACCAACCGGGCCCTGCGCGCCCTGCACCCGCGCGTGGTCGAGCAGACGGTCGCCGGCATCCGGGCCCTGGGCGCCAAGGTCCGCGTCGATCCGGCCACCGACCTCCTGACCATCAACGAGGAGTTCACCGCCTCCCTGTCGATCGTGCGCTGCGCCTCGCTTGAAGGGCGCAACCGCTGGAAGATCCGGCTCGACACGGGCCTTCGCCCCGACATCACCATCGCCGCCCGCATGGCCCCCGGCAACGAGGCCGTGGGCGACTACTACCTCCTGCCCTGGATCGACATGGGCAACGCGGCGCGGCTGCGCCTGGGCGAGGACAACGGGGTGTTCCTCGACGCCTATCGCCATGACAGCCTGGACGGCTTCCTGGACCTGACCCGCCGCACCGACCTGAGGCTGGCGGCATGACCAACCCTTCCGAGACCATCCGGTCCATCGCGATCTCCAGCATCACCGTCCTCAACCCGCGCTCGCGTAACCGCAGGATCTTCCAGGAGCTGGTCACCAGCATCGCCAACCTCGGCCTCAAGAAGCCGATCACCGTCAGTCCGCGCGAGGACGGCGGCTACGACTTGATCTGCGGCCAGGGCCGGATGGAGGCCTTCATCGCCCTGGGCCAGGACGAGATCCCGGCGGTGGTCATGGAGGCCTCGGTCGAGGACTGCTACGTGATGAGCCTGGTGGAGAACCTCGCCCGCCGCCAGCGCACGCCACTGGAGCTTGTGCGCGAGATCGGCGCGCTCAAGGACCGCGGCTATTCGGTCTCCGAGATCGCCCGCAAGACCGACTTCAGCCCCGAATACATCTGGGCGATCTGCTTCCTGCTGGAGAACGGCGAGGACCGGCTGATCAACGCGGTCGAGCGGGGCGTCATCCCCCACACCATCGCCATGGAGATCGCCAAGGCCGGCGACCACGAGCTTCAGGGCGCCCTGGCCGACGCCTATGAGCAGAAGGCCCTGCCGGGCAACCAGATGATCGCCATCCGCCGGATCATCGAGCAGCGCCGCACCAGCGGCAAGGCCGGCCACAGCGGCTCGCGAGGACCCAGCGCGACCTCGCGCCTGCGGGTTACCGCCGACTCCCTGGTGCGGGCCTACCGCAAGGAGACCGACCGCCAGAAGCTGATGATCAAGAAGGCCTCCCTGGCCCAGAGCCGGCTGTTGTTCGTCGTCAACGGCCTGCGCCGGCTGCTCGACGACGAGAACTTCGTCACCCTGCTGCGCGCCGAGGCCATGCACACCCTGCCCAAGCCCCTGGCCGAGCGTCTCGGCGTGGCGGAGGCCTGAGCATGGGGCCGGTCAAGGCCGCCTTCGAGCGGCGGATGGTGGTGCTGCGCCTGGACGAGATCCTCCCAATGCGCAAACTCCCCGACAAGGTGGTGGCCTCGCTGAAGTACCGCCGCATCGCCCAGTCGGTCGCCGAGGTCGGCGTGATCGAGCCGCTGGTGGTGGTCCGCTCGCCCGGCCAAGGCGCCTTCATGCTGCTGGACGGCCATGTGCGCCTGGCCATCCTCAAGACCCTGGGTCAGGGGGAGACCCGCTGCCTGGTGGCCGACGATGACGAGGCATTCACCTACAACAAGCGGGTCAACCGCCTGGCCACCATCCAGGAGCACTTCATGATCGTGCGGGCCCTGGAGCGCGGCGTGCCCGAGGAGAAGCTGGCCCGGGCCCTGGATGTCGACGTCAAGGCCATCAAGCGCCGCCGAAGCCTGCTGGACGGCGTCGCCCCCGAAGTCGTCGAGCTGCTGAAGGACCGCGCGGTCAATCCCGTCGCCTTCGACGCCCTGCGCAAGATGAAGCCGCTGCGCCAGATCGAGGTGGCCGAGCTGATGATCTCGGCCGGCAACTTCACCTCCGCCTACGCCAAGGCGCTCCTGGCCGCCACCCGCCAGTCCGACCTGGCCAACGCCAGCAAGCCCAAGAAGGTCGCGGGCATGACCGCCGACCAGATGGCGCGGATGGAGCGCGAGATGGAGTCCTTGACCAAGGACTTCAAGGCGCTGGAAGTCTCCTACGGCGACGACGTCCTGCACCTCGTCATCGCCTCGGGCTATCTCTCGCGCCTCGTCGGAAACTCCGAGATCGAGCGCTACATGCGCGGCCGCCATCCGGAAATCCTGGATGAGTTCAGGGCCATCATCGCGGCCGCCTCGCTCGACCAGTCGGTCGGCGGTCCGGCCGAGCCGCCCTGACCCGCGTGCGGCCGGGATGCGGCGATTGGCCGGTCGGGCGGGAATGCCGACCGGGGCGGGGGGCGGCTCGCGCGTCTATGGGAGTTTGATCGGAGCCCCCATGTTCGCCTACGACATCGTCGAGCAGACCGGCCAGGAGTCGGTGGTCCTCGCCAGCTTCACCGCGCCGTGGTCGGCCAGCGTGCCCATCTTCAACGCAGCCGCCCACGCCTACTTCGCCGCGCTGGGCGGCGGCCCTGGGCGCGCCCTGTTCCTCTACGCAACACTCGAGGACGATAGCGAGCCAGTCCGCACCGCGCTGGTGTGCAGCGCGCATCGGGTCGGCGACGCCGCGGGGGGGGACGTCGAGATCCGGTCCGGGCCCTTGCTCGACGCGGCCTTCAGGTCGCGCCGGCACTAGAGACTGTACGACGCCCGGATCCGTGACCTCCGCCAGGAGGACGGTCTTCCGATCTGAGCTGCGGGATGGGCGCCAGCTGAAAAGGGGCAGCGTGAGCCCCGGGGAGGAGTCGGTCATGCCGAACGAGATCGTGTGTGAGAAGGTTGTTCCTGCGGCTCAGTACCTTCGGATGTCCACTGAGCATCAGCGCTACTCGCTTGAAAACCAGCGCGTGGCCATCGCGGCCTATGCCGCGCTGCGCGGCTACGCCATCGTCGAGACCTTCATCGACCCCGGCAAGAGCGGCTTGAGCCTGAACGGCCGCAAGGGGCTGAAGCGTTTGCTGGCCGAGGTCCTCCAGGGGAGGCCACGGTTCCGCGAAATCCTCGTGCTCGACGTGAGCCGATGGGGGCGCTTCCAGGACGTGGACCAATCGGCCCACTACGAGTTCATCTGCCGACAGGCCGGGATACCCGTCCGCTACTGCGCCGAGCCCTTTGAAAACGACGGCTCGCCCATGTCTTCCATCATGAAGCACATGAAACGTGTCATGGCGGCCGAATATAGCCGGGAGCTATCAGCGAAAGTTGCTCGCGCGCAGCGCCTGCAAGCCTCGCTTGGCTTCAAGCAAGGAGGCTTCGCGCCCTTAGGTTTGAGACGGATGCTGATCGACGAGGATGGTCGCCAGCGCGGTCTCCTCAAGCGTGGTCAACACAAGCGGGTCAACACCGACCGAACCATCCTCGTGCCAGGCCCGCCCTCGGAGATCGCGCTGGTCAGGCGCATTTTCAAACTCTACGTCGACGACAAGCTTTCCTTTCAAGCCATAGCCCGCCGCCTGAATGGGAGCGGCAAACGCCGAGCCGGGACGCTGTTCAAGCCGCTCGCGATCCAGACAATCCTGAGCAATCGCCTCTACATCGGCGAGTACGTCTTCGGCAAAACGGCTTCGAACCTGGGCAACGTCGTGCGGTTGCCTGAAGATCGTTGGGTGGTGACCAAGATCATGGACCCCCTGATCCCCGAGGACCTGTTCTGGCGAGCGCAGGGCCACATGGCCGCCACCCGCAAAGGCCACGTCACAACCGAGAAGCTTCTGGCCGACCTGGCCCGATTGTTCGCGATGCACGGCACGCTGTCGACGAAGATCATCGATCAGGATCCAAGCTGCGCGTCCGCGCACAGCTACATCCGTCGCTTCAAGACCCTTCGGGCCGCCTTCCGCCTCGTCGGGTTCGAGGATTACAAGCCATACGCCAGGCAGCGGCCAGTCGATCACCCCGTCTCCGAACTTATGGACGGCCTTCGAGCGATCTGGGACAGGCACGGCGCGATAAGCGCCAGGCTGATCAACGCCGAGGGGCCTTATCCGGCGCGCTACTACCGCTGGCGGTTTGGGTCGCTGACGAAAGCGTACGAGGCCAGCGGACTACCATCGGGCGCGCGGGAGCGGCGACGTACTGGCGCGAGGGTCACTGCCGCTCTTGGTCCTGCTGTCGCCAAGCCTGAGGTGCGGCGAGCCACTGACGCGGAACTGATCGACCATCTGCGCCAGCTCTATATCCAGCACGGGTACGTGACCGCCGAAATGCTCAATGACATTACGAGCCCCTACAAGGCGTCGAGATACCGCGAGAGGTTCGAGACCCTGGCGAACGCCTATGCGCTCGCAGGCCTGGCCTCGACGCAGTCGTCGATCATGAAGGCTGCCTATCAGCGGGTGAGAGACAGGGCCGACCTCGCGAGCGCAACGACGCCTCCTACAGCCGGCGGCGCCGCTGCCCTTAACAACTAGGGCCACCGTTCGACCCTGGTTGGACCTCAGCGCGGGAAAAGCCCGCGGACCTTCACCAGGAACAGGACGCCCATGCTCAAGTCTTGCTGACGCCCGCTGCCGCGGTCGCGGGCTTGGGGCTCCGCCCCGGGCGCGCTGCGGACCGGCTTCCGCCCAGCTTCGGCCCCTTCGGGTCCTGCAGCCGGGTCCCCGCGAAGCCGGCGCCTCCGCTTGCACCCCCGGTCTCGCCGACGGGCAAGGGTTCATGCTGAACCCCTGAAGCGAGGTTGGAACCATGGGAAAGGCCGCTGCAGACCTGGAGCCGCGCATCTATGTCGCGTGCTTGGCCGCCTACAACGAGGGGCGCCTGCATGGCGCCTGGATCGAGGTCGGCGAGGATGTCGAGGACGTGCGCGCGGCGGTCGCCGCCATGCTGGCCGCCTCGCCCGCGCCGGGCGCGGAGGAATACGCCATCCACGACCACGACGACTTCGGCGGGGTGGAGGTCGGCGAGTACATGCCCCTGGAGGCGGTTGTGGAGATCGCCGAATTCCTGCGCGAACGCGGGAGCCTCGGGGCCTTGGTGCTGGCCCATGTCGGCGGCGACCTGGAGTCGGCCCGTGACGCCTTCGATGAGTATCGCGGGGTCTATCCCCGGCTGTCGGACTACTTCGCCGAACTGACCGAGGAGACCGTGACCATCCCCGAGGCCCTGCGCCTCTATATCGATTACGACGCCATGGCCCGTGACGCGGTGCTCGGCGGAGAGGTCTTCACCGTGGAGACCGCCCACGACGAGGTCCATGTCTTCTGGGCGCGGTAGGCTTTTCGCCGGCAAGGTCGCCGGTCCCCACCAAGCGGGGGACCGGCGACGACCAGCGCGCCTATTCGGCGGCCAGGATCTGCGGATCGGCCGCGCGCAGGCCGAACGCCGCCGGGACGTACGGGGCGGCGGCGTTGTCGATGTGCTCGATGTGCGGGGTCGCCGCGCCGGTCACCGGATCGCGCGTGAAGACGACGTGGTCGGCCCGGCGGACGAAGCCGTCGAAGCGGCGCGCGGCGTGGCGCTGATCATGCGCGCCGGCCAGGCCCTGGGCGTCGCGGAACGGATCGCCGCCTTGTTCGCGGCGCTGTTCGGCGGCCAGGTGGACTGCGCGGTACTTCCATGGCGCCTGGGCCAGGGCGACCCGCAGCCGGCGGGCCTGAAGGGTGTCGTGCTCCGGATAGGCGATGATGAGCCCTCGGCCAGCGTCGCCGACCTTCCCGCCCACCGCCTCATAGGCGTCGATCCAGGCCCGGGGATTGAAGGTCAGGGCTTCGGGGACGGCATAGGCGCGCCCGGCGAGATGCAGCAGGTCGAGGTAGCTCTGAACCGGGTAGGCCTGATCGAGATAGGTGTGCAGGCAGAAGGCCACGTAGCCTGGATCGGCCAGGCCCATCTTGTCGTCGTCCATCCACCAGGCCCGCTTCTCCATGGCGTAGAGCAGGGCCGAGACGGTCGGGGGCGGCAGCTCCAGCAGTTCGTCGATCGCGATGTCCTTCTCGTCGCACAGCCGTTCGAGTTCGGCGCTCCGACGATTGCGCTCGGGGTCCTGGACATGACGGAAGAACCCGTCGCGCTGTTCGATCGCCGCCAGCGCCTGGGGACGCAGCAACGCCTTGGCGTGGGGCGTCAGCAGGACATCGTTGTCGAAGTCCTCGATCGAGAGCCAGCGGATCGACTCGCGCTGGTGCAGTCCCGGCGCGCGGCAAGCCGGATCGAGCGTCCGGTGCAGCCGGTCGGTGTCGTCGTCATGCTCGGCGCAAAGCGCCTGGTAGCGCTGCTCGACGGCCTGATGGCGCTCGAACGCCAGCGCCCATTCCGATCCTGGCGGGGCCAGCGTCGTCTGCGCCAGCGCGGCGAGGTCCTTGGCCAGCGCCAGGGTCAGGGGCGTACAGTCGAAGCCGTCCAGGTCTTCCAGCCTGCCGCTGTCGCAATGGACACGGACATAGCCGTCGATCTTGGCGAGCATGTCGCCGACCGACAGCGCCGGCGCCGCCAGGATGGCCAGGGCGGCCGCCTGCATCGCGTTGGAGGCGGCCAGTTGCCGCGCCTCCGACCGGCGCATGGCCTGCTGGGTCCGGTCCTGGCGGCGGCGAAGCGGCTCCGTCGCCGCCAGCCAGGGCTCCAGCGCCGCCACATAGGGCGCGGCCAGCGCCGCGTCGCCATCGCAATAGTCGAGGACGGCTTCGACGGTCTCCAGGCGGATCGGTTGCGGCGGGATCGGCCGGGTTTCGGCCGCGCCGTCGCTATACGTCATGGTGACGCCCACGAGCGTCCGGCCCTTGGGCGGGACGACGAGCGCCGCCGGCAGCGGCGTCGCTTCCAGGGCCTTGCGGGCCGAAAGGTAGCGGTCTTCCGCCTCGCCGTGCCGGTCGAAGGCCGGCTCGAACTGGTCGAGCTTGATCGTCAGGGCCGCTTCGGTGAGGCCTGCAAGAACGGACGCCGCGCCGAAGGCGCCCACGTTCGAGGCGATGTCCGAGGCGGTGGTGATTTTCGTCATGGTGATGTTTCCTGGACCGGTTGCAAGAGGACGGTCCCATCGCGCCAGGCGACGGACCGCGCGTCATTGAACACGGGTTTCCCAGGCGCGCTTGCCTGCGTTGTCTGGGCGTCAGCGCGACCTTCGCCTTCCGGCGGCCGTCGCACTGGAGCGCGGGCCGGGGATCACCCTCCGAAGGGGCGCTGGAGACGTCAGGCCGGCTGGCGCCAGAACCTGGTGCTGAAATTGTTCAGGTCGCGCGAATAGGCGTCGACGGTGGCCTTGTAGGTCTTGGGAATCTCCGCGCCATCGCCGCCGCCTTGGAAGTAGTCGCGCACGGCGTAGAGGGCGCCCTTCATGAGCTGGTCCCAGGTCTGGTGGAGCGCCAGCTGGCGGGCTTGCTCCTGTTTGGCGGCGCTCGGCTTGCGTTTCGGGGCCGGAGCCGCATACGGCCTCAGGTAACCGAGGTGCGGGTCGACCTGGTGGGTGAAGGTGATGGTCCCGTGCGTCCACGGGTCTTCGACGTTTCGGCGCCAGCGATAGTGCACGTCGACGCTCATGCGCTCGCTGAAGCGAAACGGCGGCATGATAAGGTCGTCGATGAGGAACAGCTGGGCGAACTTCTGCTCTCGCTCCAGGCGGGCGCGCATCGCTTCGATGGCGTCTTTCAACTTGTAGCCGGCTCGGTGAGCGTCGTTGTAGGTCTCTTCGCGCTTCTTCGCTGACTTGGCTTGGCTGTACCGCGCAAGATCGCGCTCGAAGGCCTGCAGGCGGTTGGCGACATAGGGACCGCAGTTGCTCAGCCGCAGGTACAGGTCACCCGGCTGCTCCCTGCGCAGGGCGTCATCGATCATCCGCCGGATCGCGTCGACGTCGAGCGCCGCCAGCGCCGCTTGCTGGTCGCGCGGGATATTGATCTCACCCATCGGATTGGCGCCCGTCCGCGTGGAGTCCGCGCGCCAGGATCGCCGCGCGGACCGAGTCGGTGCAAGTCGCCGGCCTTCGAGCGGCGCGCTGGATCGCGAGATGGTTCTCGGCGAACTACAGTCCGTAGGCGGCCGAGAGGCGCTCGATGAGGGCCTCTCGCGTGATGTCGATCTTGAACTGGCGCGGGTCGAAAGCCTCGTCGGCCGCCACCGCGGCGGCGAAGGCCCGCATGTCGGTCCGGATGGTGTCGGGCAAGGCGATGCTCGTCCCCGCCGGGAGGAGTTGCAGGAGGCGTGCGACGTCGTTGCGGTGCTTCTTGATATTGTCGCCCTGGCCCTCTTCGCCGGCCGCGCGCCGCGCCGTCAGGTCGATCCAGGCGCGGGCCTTGAACGGGATGATCGCCGCCTCTTCGAGGATCGGGACGTCCTGGACGGTCCGCCGCATCGCCTTGAGGAAGTCGTAGTAGTCGGCGTTGAGCAGGATCGCCGACAGGCTGGCGGCCGCTTCGTCGATCGGCAGCGGCGTGAAGGCGCTATCCTGCGCCAGCACGATCCCCTCGGGCGTCCTGGAGAAGAGCTCGATCATCGCCGGATAGCCCGCCTGGCTCGGCTTCTGGAACCGGTAGAGCACCCGCTCGCCGCTCGCCCGCTCCTGCACCTGATACCCACCGTCCGTGACGAAGGCCATGAAGCGTTCGCTGAAGGCCGCGTCGAGCGCCTCGACAATCAGCACGATGTCCAGGTCCTTGGTCAGGCGGAAGGGCAGGCCCGCTTCGTTGAGGACCAGCTCCGAAGCGGTCCCGCCGACCAGGACGTACTGGTGCTCGCAGCCGGCGAAATGCGCGCGGAAACGGTCCAGTCCCATCACCATGCGATGTCCTCCAACAGTTGCGCGGCGGCCTGGGCGACCCGCTCGTCGGGCTCGTGCCGGACACTGAGGTAGAGCGACAGGCGATCGACGGCGCCGTCGTCGGAGAGGACGAGCGGGTCGTAGGCCCAGGTCTCCAGTTCGATGCGCTCGGCCTCGTCGGCCCAGGCGGGCTCAAGTTCTAGGTGCTGGGCCAGGCGCGTCCAGTGCGACGCGAGCACGGCGCGCCGCTCGACGCGCGGCGGGCCGAGCATCGTGTAGTGCGCCAGGGCGGTTTCCCCGGCCATGGGCGCCTGGTCGAACGGGATCTCGCCGCGCACCAGGCGCACCTTGCGGACGGGGGACTTCAGGCGCGGCTCGATCGCGGTCCATAGGGGCCGCCCGGTCGCATTGAAGCGCAGGAGCCGCCGGCGGCCCGCCCAATCGGCTTGCGCCACGCCGACCGCGACCAGTTCGTCCAGGGCCCGGCTCATGCTCATGACCGAAACCTGGAACCGTTCGGCCAGGTCGGTCAGGCTCTTCTGGTCGACGACCCGGCCCAGCACGGCGCCCAAGACCACCAGCTGCGCGGTCGGGGACAGGTGCTCGGGCGGCGCGGCGACCTCGATCGGCGAACCTTCGCGCAGGTCGAGCATGACCTCGGGAATGTAGAGCTGGGAATCGGGGGCCAGGAAGGCGATCCGGTGCTCGATCATCCGCCGGCGCACGCGCGCATCGATCCGGTCGAGGACAAGGACGACTAGCTGGATGCCGAGATGGCGGCGCGCCAGGTCGCGGTGCTTGGCGATGTCGGCGGTGTCGAGCGGGCCGCCGCGATTGGCCATGAAGACGGCGGGGCGGCCTTGCAGCTCGCCTCGCCAGAAATGGTATCGATCGGTCAGGAAGTACGGCAGGCCTTCCGCGCTGAGGTCGTGCAGGTCCAGGGTCGCGCCGAACACATGCGCGACATAGGCTTCGGCCGCATGGCCGAGCCGTTCCAGGCGCTCGCGGTTGGGCTTATTTAACATCATGATGTTCATATAACACCCATAATGTTAAATAGCCATTGAGCTGTTATATGATGCACCGTGCGACGAGCCGGACAGGGCGCGATGTCCAGACCCCTCGCCGTCAACCCCCGATTTCTGCCGGATTGCAGGCGGCCATGGACCGCGCGAGGCTCCACGCGCAAACGTGGAGATCGATCATGCGCCTGCCGACCAGGGACGACTACCACTGGGCCCTGCAGTTCCTGACGGCTGCCGAGCGGATGCAGCTCGATGAGCTGGTCCTCGAGATCGTCGCCGCGGAGGTCGACGGCTCCAGCCCGGACATGGTCGAGGCCCTCGCCGATGTCTTCGCGAGCCAAGTCCTGGGGTGCGAAGAGCATCTTCGCGGAACGGGACTGGAGCTTGCCGCCTGCATGTTCGACTACGCCGCACGCCTGCGCGAGCCGCTTGTGGCCAATTGAACGGTCGCAGACGGGAGCCGGCACCTGGAGCGCGGGCCAGGATTTCGCGCTCGCCGGCGCGTCTAGGCAGGCGACCAGACCTTGGCGCGAAAAGACCAGGAGCGCCCATGTCCCGACGCCACCAGCCGGGTCGGCCACCGCCTGGGACGGGCGACCTTGAGGACGCGTTCCGCCGCGCGGCGCGACGCCTGCATGACTGGCGGCTCGGCCACGACCAGCCCGCGGTGCTACGGGCGTTCGTCGATGCGTGGCATGAGGCACAGGATATCCGCGCCTTCGTCGGCGCGCTCGAGCAGTCCGCACCGCCGACCGGGGTGCTGGCCGCCTGGGCGGCATGGGCTCGAGAACACGCCGAGGCCATCGATCCGCTCTCACCGTCGGGCCTGGCGCGGCTGGCGGACAACGCGGTCCTTGCCGCGCTCGCTTCGAGTCCGGGCGCCGAGCCGACGCTGGAGGAGCAGGAGTGGTTCCACAACGGTTTCCTCGATCCCTACCTTGCGCAACTGGAAGACCTCCGCTGAAGTCGCCGGATCGGAACCCTCGACGGCTGGAGTTGCCCGGATGTCGACCCGCTCGCCTGAACCCACCGTCGCCGAAGTGCTCGCCTGGATGCGCGAGCGGCCGCCGTTCTCCTGGGCGGACACGATCCGCGACATCGAGTACGCGGTCTCGGAGATCAAGGACGAGGCGCGGCGGACGCGCCGCCGAACCCGCGCGGCGGCGAGGCTCGCAAGCCGGTAAGGTCATGTCTCAGCCCGTGGCGTGTCCAGCTCCCCTGCCGCGCGGCCCGTTGAAGAGGATGTGGGCGCCGACAGTGGTCTTCGTCGGTGGCCGGCCGACGCGCCGCCGGGGCTTGCCTTCCATCGTCAGCGGGTTGGCCTCGCAGTAGGCCTTTGTCCGCCGATCAGGCGGGGTGGGGTCGCGCAGCGGATCGCCGATCTTCCGCGACGGCAGCATCGGCCAGCGCGTCCCGTCGCCGCCCGCCTGATCGATGACGAGCTGGGAAATCTCCTCCTGGGCCTTGCGCAGGTGCCCCGCGAGAAGCTTGGCGCGAGTGATGTAGCCGGCGTTCACGCCGGGCAGGCTGTGGTTCATCAGCAGGTGGCAGTCCAGCTCGGAAAGGCCCGCCGCCTGCCCCACGGTCCGGTAGGTCTGGCGAAGGTCGTTGCCGAACTTGCAGAGGACCTGGCGCTGTTCGCGGTGCACGGTCATGTGCCCCTCGCGGCTCTCGCCAGCGAAGATCCAGGTCGTCGCCTGGTCGGGCAGCAGGAAGCGGCTGGCGCGCATGGCGCGAACCAGGCACCGGACCATCGCCCGCGACAGCGGGATGTCGAAGGCGCGGTCATCGCCGCCCTTAGGGCGCGGGATGTGCAGGACGCGTTCGCGCAGGTTCAGGTGCTCGACCCGTGCCTTGAGGAGGGCGGCGGGCCGACTGCCCGACAGTAAGGTGAAGAGATGGAATTCGCGCCGGATCGGGTGGCGAAGGCGCCGGGCCTGCTCGAACCATGTCGTCAGGTCCTCCACGCCCATGGCCGTGTCCCGGCGCTTGATTACGTTCCAGTCGACCGCGAGCGTGGGGTTCTCGGGCGGCAGGTCCCGATTGCGCTTGCGTGCGTGGTTGTAGATCGCCCGCAGTGTCCGCATCGCCCCGTTGGCGATGCCGGGTCCATTGTCGTGCGTGATCTTGTCGTGGCGGTCGGCGACCATCCCCGGGGTCTCACCCAGTTCGCTCAGCGGCTTGTCGAGCCAGTCGCAGAACAGGCGGTCGACATGGTCCGCGTAGTTCTCGATGGTCAACTCGCTGCGGCCCTTCCGCTCCATGTGCGACGAGCGGTAGCGCGCCCAGGCCTGCCTCAAGGTCACGCCCTTGCTGTCTTCGGCTCCGCCGCCGGCGGGGTTCGCCGCCGCCTCCGCAGCGGCCCTGGCCTGCGCCTCCTCGCGGTGCAGTTCGCCGCTGAGGATCCTGGCCAGCGTTCCCTTGGCCGCGATCCTGGCCTCGCGCACGGGCATCTCGTCGACGGCGCCAATCGCCAGGCGCTTTCCCTTCCGCTGGCCGTCCTGCCAGAACTCGGCCTGGACGACATAGGTCTTCTTGCGGGCGCCCACGACGACGAAGAAGCCGCGAAGGTCGCGGTCGCGGACCATGTACTGGCCCTTGTCGGCGAGGGGGAGCTGGGCGAGCGCCCGGTCCGAGAACGAAAACGTTTGGCTGCTCATGTTCGAAATCTAACGGTCAGCTGCATCGGATGTGGCGGGATTTAGTACGGGCGCTACTACGGGGCGGCGCTCATAAAAGTCTAAATTCCGACCTACGCAGCTATGCTAACACATCCGATCCCGGATTTGGAATAGACTATAAATACAATATCTTTCGTGCCGTAGCGTGTTCTGGCGTAAAGATGAGATGAATACTTAAGAATACTACGAATCTGAGGGTCGGACGTTCGAATCGTTCCGGGCGCGCCACTTCGGTCTTGAACCGAGGACTTCCATCAAAGCATGCAGCGTCGCCCAGCTCGCCTTCCGGCGTGTCGGCTTTTTCGTGCTCGATCGCGGACGAGCGGCGCCTGTCGGCGGCTGCGGCGGCCGACATGCTCGTCCAGCGGGATTTGTCGGAGAAATGTCGCCAAGGAGGTAGCCCTGCGAGCGCGCCGCGCTTATGCTCGCCACTCAAGGTGAAGCTTTGGAGTTTCCATGAAACGCGGCGGCAAACTTCTCATCGCTCTTGCGGCGGCCGGCATGATCGCCGCGCCAAGCCTGGCCGCGGCGGCCGAAACCACGACCTACACCTACGACGCCCTGGGGCGGTTGACCAAGGTCGTGACCTCGGCCGGACGGGTCACGGAATATACCTACGACGCGGCGGGCAACCGCACGCAGGTCACCTCGACCGGCGGGACGACTTCGCTGCGGGTCGTGGTGCTGCCGCTGCTGGGCGGCCTGGTCGTTCCCCTGCCCTAGACGGCGACCTGGCGCGCCGGGCCTCGTGATTTCCGATTGTCGGCGCGGCGGGTTTTGGCCTAGCGGTTCGGCATGACCGTTTCCGTGCTGTTCGTCTGCCTGGGCAACATCTGTCGCTCGCCGCTGGCCGAGGCCGCGTTCCGGCTGGAGGCGCAGCGGCTGGGGCTGGACGTCGTCGTGGACTCGGCCGGGACGGGCGGCTGGCACGCGGGCGATCCGCCGGACCGGCGGGCCCAGGCGACGGCGCGGCGGCATGGGGTGGAGATCGGCCATTACGCCGCGCGGCAGGTGACGGCGGCCGACTTCGAGCGCTTCGACCACGTGGTGGCGCTGGACCTGGACAATCTGCGGAACCTGAAGCGTCTGGCGCCGGCCGGGAGCCGGGCGCGGCTGAGCCTGCTGCTGGATCATGTCGCGGGACGGGCCGGCGAGGCCGTGGCCGATCCCTATTACGGGGATGACGCGGGGTTCGAGGTCACCTGGGCCGATGCGGCGGCCGGGGCGCGGGGGCTGGCGGCGAAGATCGCGGACTGACCCCCTCAGTCGCTCCGCGACAGCTCCCCCAGAGGGGGAGCATCTGACTTGCTAGATCCTCCCCCTCTGGGGGAGGTGGCCCGGAGGGCCGGAGGGGGTCCAGCCCCCTACCGGTCCCCCAGGTGCACGCGGATCAAACTCCGCGCGGCGCGGGCGACGGAGCGGGCGGGGCCGTCGGCGCCGAGGGTGACGCGGGCGGTGTACGAGCCTTCCATCAACAGCATCAGGGAGTCGGCCAGCTCGTGGTCGGCGGCGCCGGCGCGGCTGCACAGGTCGATCAGCCGGCCGTGCAGCGAGCGCTTGTAGTTCACCGACACCTGCTGGGCCGGGTGGTTTTCCTCGTGCAGCTCGATGGCGGCGTTCGACAGCGGGCAGCCGTGGATGTTGGTGTCGCAGGCCTTGGTCTCGAAGGCGTCGAAGATCGCCTCCAGCTGGCCGCGCGGATCGCTGCAGCACATGGCCGTGACGCCGTCCCACCAGGCCCAGTATTCGCGCTCCTGCTCGCGCAGCACCTCGGCGACCAGTTCGTCCTTCGACGGGAAGTTCCGGTACAGCGTCATCTTGGTGGCCTCGGCCTCGGCCGCGATGGCCTCGACGCCGACGGCCCGGATGCCGTGCTGGTAGAAGAGCTCGCGGGCCGTCTCGAAGATCCGGTCGCGGGCGGGCCTCTTGGACGCCGGCGGGCCGTCCGGCGCGCACGCCGTCCCGGCTCCCAGCTCCCCCGAGCCGACCTCCCCAGATTTTCTCGCAGCCATTTTCGCAGCACCTCGCCTTGACGTGAGAGTTACCGGTCAGTATCTCTCCGCCATGGAGAGTGATACCGAACGGTATCGTCACATCCTAGATCGTTATCCCTAGCCGCCAAGTCAAGCAACCGACCCTGCGACATTTCCCCCCTCTTAGCCCCTCAACGGAGCGCAAGCCATGCCGAACGCGAGCGACCTCACAGCCGCCCCCGAAGCCCCGGCCGCTCCCGTGATGGGCTGGCTGACCACCGCCGCCGAACACGGCCGCATCCTCAAGCGCTGGATCGGCCGGACGGCCTCCCAGCCGAAGTCCAGCCGCCGGGCTCGCCGCCCGGCCTGGGAATAGCCGTTCAAGCGTACCCCCTCCCCGTCCGCCCGCTCCCCCGGGCGTTTTCTTCGACAGGTTCCCCGATGCGCCACGCCATCAACACCTTCGCCGGCCTCGCCGCCATGGCGGTCCTGGCCGCCTGCAGCGCCAAGGCCCAGCCCGAGCAAGGCCCCGCCCCCGCCGTCCAGGTCACCGTCGCCGACGTGGCCTTCAAGTCGCTGCGCCAGTGGGACGACTTCACCGGCCGCCTCGAGGCGGTCGACACCGTCGACATCCGGCCCCGGGTCGGCGGCTATGTGAACACCGTCCGCTTCACCGAAGGCGCCTATGTCCGCAAGGGCCAGGTGCTGTTCGAGATCGACCCGCGCCCGTTCCAGGCCGACGCCGCCCGCGCCTCGGCCGAGGTTGCGCGCGCCAAGGCCGGCCTCGATCTGGCCGTCGTCAACCGCGAGCGCGGCCAGCGGCTGATCGACCAGAACGCCCTGGCCCGTAGCGAATTCGACCGGCTGTCGTCGGAAGAAAAGGCCGCCCAGGCCAATCTCGCCGCCGCCCAGGCCGCCTTGCAGACCTCGCGCCTGAACCTGGAATGGACCCGCGTGACCTCGCCGATCGACGGCCGGGTCTCCAAGGCCCTGATCACCCGCGGCAACCTGGTCACCCAGGCCGACATGCTGACCACCGTGGTCTCCGACACCCCGATCTACGCGGCCTTCAGCGCCGACGAGCAGACCTTCCTGAAGTACGCCGCCGCCGAGCGCGGCAAGGAAAGCCCCGTCTACATGGGCCTGATGACCGAGGACGGCTATCCGCACGTCGGCAAGCTGGCCTTCATCGACAACGCCCTGGACGCCAAGAGCGGCACGATCAGCGGCCGGGCGATCTTCGCCAACGCCGACGGCCGGTTCACGCCGGGCCTGTTCGCCCGCATCCGCCTGGTCAGCGCGGCGTCGCAGACGGTGGCCCTGGCGCCTGACCGGGCGATCGCGACCGACCTGGGCAAGCGCTACGTCATCGTGGTCGGGGCCGACAACAAGGCCCAGTACCGCCCGGTCGAGGTCGGTCCGCTGGCCGGCAACCTGCGGGTCATCCGCCAGGGCCTCAAGCCCGGCGACCGGGTGATCGTCGGCGGCCTGCAGAAGGTCAAGCCCGGCGACGCCGTCGCCCCCGTGGCGGTGAAGACCGAGGCCGCCGACCTGGGCCAGCTGGAAGCCGGCCCCCGCAAGGTGGCCGCGGTCGCCACGGCCACCAACCAGAACTGATCTCCCTCCCTTCCCCCTCGATGGGGGAAGGGCCGGGGATGGGGGTGACAGCAGCGCTGGCCGACAGACGCCGGCGCCCGTCATCTCCCTCAGCAGACACCCCCACCCCTGCCCCTCCCCCATCCGCCGACGGGAGGGGTCTCCAAACTCGTCCCTCCCCTTCCCGGACGCCCCGCCATGAACTTCGCAAAATTCTTCGTCGGCAGGCCGCGGTTCGCCGCCGTCCTGTCCATCGTCATCTTCATCGCCGGGCTCGTGGCCCTGCCCAACCTGCCGATCAGCGAGTACCCCGAGGTGGTGCCGCCGACCGTGGTGGTGCGCGCGGCTTATCCCGGCGCCAACCCGTCGGTCATCGGCGAGACGGTCGCCGCCCCCCTGGAACAGGCCATCAACGGCGTCGAGGGGATGATCTACCAGTCGTCCCAGTCGGCCTCGGACGGGGCCATGATCCTGACCGTGACCTTCGCGCTCGGCACCGACCTGGATAAGGCCCAGGTGCAGGTGCAGAACCGCGTGGCCCAGGCCCTGCCGAAACTGCCCCAGGAGGTGCAGCGCATCGGCGTGACCACCAACAAGGCCTCGCCCGACCTGACCCTGGTCGTGCACATGATCTCGCCCAACAACCGCTACGACATGCTCTATCTCAGCAACTACGCGCAGCTGAACGTGCGCGACCGGCTGAAGCGCATCGACGGCGTGGGCGACGTGCAGATCTTCGGCGCCGGCGCCTACTCCATGCGGGTATGGCTGGATCCGGAAAAGGTCGCGGCCCTGGGCATGACCGCCGGCGACGTCGTGCGGGCCCTGCGCGAACAGAACGTCCAGGTGGCCGCCGGCCAGCTGGGCGCGCCGCCCTCGCCCAATTCGGGCGCCGAGTTCCAGCTGTCGATCAACGCCCCCGGGCGCCTGACCGACGAGGAGCAGTTCCGCGACGTGATCATCCGCGCCGGCGCCGACGGCCAGATCACCCGCCTGGGCGACGTGGCCCGGGTGGAGCTGGGCGCCAACAACTACGCCCTGCGCAGCTTGCTCGACAACAAGTCGGCCGTGGCCGTGCCGATCTTCCAGCGCCCCGGCTCCAACGCCCTGCAGATGGCCGCCGACGTCAAGAAGACCATGCAGGAGCTGAAGAAGGATTTCCCCGAAGGCGTCGACTACGAGATCATCTACGACACCACCGCCTTCGTGCAGGAAAGCATCGACTCGGTGGTCCACACCCTGATCGAGGCCATCATCCTGGTGGTCATCGTGGTGGTGGTCTTCCTGCAAGGCTGGCGGGCCTCGGTGATCCCGCTGCTGGCCGTGCCGGTGTCGCTGATCGGCACCTTCGCCATCATGCTGCTGCTGGGCTTTGGCCTCAACGCGCTGACCCTGTTTGGCCTGGTGCTGGCCATCGGCATCGTCGTCGACGACGCCATCGTCGTGGTCGAGAACGTCGAGCGGCACATCACCAACGGCCTCTCCCCGCCCGAGGCCACCCGCAAGGCGATGAGCGAGGTCACCGGCCCGATCATCGCCGTGGCCCTGGTGCTGTGCGCCGTCTTCATCCCCACGGCCTTCATCACCGGCCTGTCGGGCCAGTTCTACCGCCAGTTCGCCCTGACCATCGCCATCTCGACGATCATCTCGGCGATCAACTCCCTGACCCTGTCGCCGGCCCTGGCCGCCGTGCTGCTGAAGTCGCACGACGCGCCCAAGGACCGCTTCCAGAAGCTGATCGACCGCGCTCTGGGCTGGCTGTTCACGCCGTTCAACAAGGTCTTCCACCGCGCCTCGAACGGCTATGTCCGCGGCGTCAAGGCGACCCTGGGCCGCTCGACCGCCTCGCTGTTCGTCTATGGCGGCCTCTTGCTGCTGACGGGCCTGGCCTTCGCCCGCACCCCGTCCGGCTTCGTGCCGCAGCAGGACAAGGCCTATGTGGTCGCCGTCGTGCAGCTGCCCGACGCCGCCTCGCTGGATCGCACCGAGGCGGTGATCAAGCAGATGGGCGACATCGCCATGAAGACCCCGGGCATCGAGCACTCGGTGGCCTTCCCCGGCCTGTCGGCCAACGGCTTCATCAACAGCCCCAACGCCGGCGCGGTGTTCTTCCCGCTCAGCGACTTCAAGGACCGTCGCGGCAAGGAACTCTCGGCCAACGCCATCGTCGGCCAGCTGAACCAGAAGTTCGCCGCCATCCCCGACGCCCAGATCGCGGTCTTCCCGCCGCCGTCCGTGCAGGGGCTGGGCACCATCGGCGGCTTCCGCATGCAGATCGTCGACAAGGCGGGCCTGGGTTCTGACGAGCTCTACAAGGCCACCCAGAACATCATCGCCAAGGCGCAGAAGGATCCGGCCCTGGCCGGCGTCTTCTCCAGCTACCAGGTGAGCGTGCCCAAGATCCAGGCCGACATCGACCGTGAGAAGGCCCGCGCCCAGGGCGTGTCGCTGACCGACCTCTTCGAGACCCTGCAGGTCTATCTGGGCTCGCTGTACGTCAATGACTTCAACCGCTTCGGGCGGACCTACGAGGTCAACGTTCAGGCCGACCAGAGCTTCCGCCTGCAGCCCGAGCAGATGCTGCGCCTGCAGACCCGCAACGGCGCTGGCCAGATGATCCCGCTGGGCTCGTTCATCAGCTTCAAGGAGGCCACCGGTCCCGACCGCGAGATGCACTACAACGGCATGCTGACCGCCGAGATCAACGGCGGCCCCGCGCCGGGCTTCTCCACCGGCCAGGCCCAGAAGGCCCTCGAGGAACTGGCCAAGCAGGAACTCCCGGCCGGCATGGGCTTCGAATGGACCGAGCTGACCTACCAGCAGATCCTGGCCGGCAACACGGCGATCTACATCTTCCCTCTGTGCGTGCTGCTGGCCTTCCTGGTGCTGGTCGCGCAGTACGAAAGCTGGAGCCTGCCGCTGGTGGTGATCCTGATCGTGCCCATGACCCTGCTGTCGGCCCTGGCCGGCGTGCTGGTCACCGGCGGCGACAACAACATCTTCACCCAGATCGGCCTGATCGTGCTGGTGGGGCTGGCGTGCAAGAACGCCATCCTGATCGTCGAGTTCGCCCGCGAACGCGAGATCGAGGGCGACACGCCGCTGAAAGCGGTGCTGGAAGCCTGCCGCCTGCGCCTGCGTCCCATCCTGATGACCTCGATCGCCTTCATCATGGGCGTCTGGCCGCTGGTGGTGTCGCACGGGGCCGGGGCCGAGATGCGCCGGGCCATGGGCGTGGCGGTGTTCTCCGGCATGCTGGGCGTCACCGTCTTCGGCCTGATCCTGACGCCGGTCTTCTACTACGTCATCCGCCGGCTCAGCGGCTCGCGCTCACTGGTGAAGAGCCAGCCCGCGCCGGCCGTGGAAGCGGAGGCCCACTGACGACCACGCGCCTCTTCCCCTCCCCCTTGATGGGGGAGGGGCCAGGGGTGGGGGTGAAGCGGCGGCGGACGTCACGCCGGCCTCTCCCCATCCTGAACCTCTGTCACCCCCATCCCCGACCCTTCCCCCATCAAAGGGGGAAGGGAGACCTTCGAGGTTTCCCATGACCTTCCTGAAAGCCTCACTCATCGCCAGCGCCTCGCTGCTGGCCACGGCCTGCGCCGTCGGCCCCAACTACAAGGCCCCCGTCGTCGCCCCCATCGCCCTGCAGAACGCCGCGCCCTCCGTCGCCTCCACCGCCGCCCCCGAGGCCCAGTGGTGGAAGGCGTTCGGCGACCCGACGCTCGACGCCCTGGTGACCCAGGCCCT
>NZ_QHJY01000115.1 GCF_003185805.1 Caulobacter sp. D5 | reverse complement strand
CAGCCAGGTCGGCCGCCGGGTCGACGAAAGCTCGCCGATCTGCGACGCCCGCCTTCCCGACGGCAGCCGCGTCAACGTCATCGCGCCCCCCTTGGCGCTGGATGGTCCCACCCTGACCATCCGGAAGTTCAAGAAGGACAAGCTGACGATGAAGAACCTGGTGGAGTTCGCCTCCATCAGCCCCGAGGGCGCGCGCGTCCTGGGCGTCATCGGCGCCTGCCGCTGCAACGTCATCATCTCGGGCGGCACGGGCTCGGGCAAGACGACCCTGCTCAACACCATGACCGCCTTCATCGACCCCACCGAGCGGGTCGTGACCTGCGAGGACGCGGCCGAACTGCAGCTGCAGCAGCCGCACGTGGTGCGCCTGGAAACCCGTCCGCCGAACCTGGAAGGCCAGGGCGCGGTGACGATGCGCGACCTGGTCAAGAACTGCCTGCGGATGCGTCCCGAACGGATCATCGTCGGCGAAGTCCGCGGCCCGGAGGCCTTCGACCTCCTCCAGGCCATGAACACCGGCCACGACGGCTCGATGGGCACGCTGCACGCCAACAGCCCGCGCGAAGCCATCAGCCGCGTCGAGAGCATGATCACCATGGGCGGCTACGGCCTGCCCTCCAAGACCATCAAGGAGATGATCGTCGGCTCGGTCGACGTCATCATCCAGGCCGCCCGCCTGCGCGACGGCTCGCGCCGCATCACCCACGTCACCGAGGTGGTCGGGCTGGAAGGCGACGTGATCGTCACCCAGGACCTCTTCGTCTACGAGATCACCGGCGAGGACGAGCACGGCAAGGTGCTGGGCAAGCACCGCTCGACCGGCATCGCCCGGCCGCGCTTCTGGGACCGCGCCCGCTACTACGGCCTCGAGCGCGAGCTGGCTGAAGCGCTGGACGCGGCTGAGTAAGAGGCGGCCATGTTCATCCTGATCGCCGTCCTCGGCTTCATCACCATCGCGGGCCTGGGCTTCGTGCTGACGGGCGGCGGCGAGAGCGGCGGCGCCAAGGCCGCCAAGCGCGCCCAGGTGATCGTCGGCGGCGGCGAGCGCCAGGCCGCCGCGCGGGCCAAGGTCGCGGCCAACACCCCCGACGCCCGCCGCAAGCAGATCCTCAAGACGCTCAAGGAACAGGACAAGAAGCAGAAGAAGGCCACCCTGACGATCGCCGCCCGCCTGCGCGCCGCGGGCCTGGGCGAGAACGTCAAGATGTTCTGGATCATTTCCGGCGTCCTTGGCCTGATGGTCATGCTGGTGCTGCTGGTCGTGCAGAAGATCCCGCTGGTGGCCCTGGGCGGCGGTTTCGCCGCCGGCTTTGGCCTGCCGCGCTGGGTGGTCGGGTTCCTGGCCGCCAAGCGCACCAAGAAATTCACCGAGGCCTTCGCCGACGCCGTCGACATCATCGTGCGCGGCATCAAGTCGGGCCTGCCGGTGCACGACTGTCTGAAGATCATCGGCAAGGAATGCCCCGAGCCCCTGGCCGGCGAGTTCCGGATGCTGACCGAGAACATCGGCATGGGCATGCCGATCGACACGGCCCTGGAGCGCCTCTACGAGCGGATGCCGACCTCGGAAGTGCGGTTCTTCGCCATCGTGCTGAACATCCAGCAGAAGACCGGCGGCAACCTGGCCGAGGCGCTGGGCAACCTGTCGACCGTGCTGCGCGCCCGCAAGCTGATGACCGAGAAGATCAAGGCGCTGTCGGCCGAAGCCGTGGCCTCGGCCTTCATCATCGGCTGCCTGCCGCCGGGCGTGATGGTGCTGATCACCGTCATCGCCCCGGACTACATGACCACCCTGTTCACCGACACGCGCGGGCGGCTGATGCTGCTGGGGGCGGCGATCTGGATGAGCATGGGCATCTTCATCATGCGCCGCATGATCAACTTCAAGTTCTAGGGAGGGACGACGCATGGCCGCGATGCTGACCGACCCCTCGAACCTGCTGACCGCCTTCGTCGCGCTGGTCGTGTTCGCCACCATCATCACCCTGGCCGCGCCGGTGATGAACAGCAGCGGGCTGGAAAGCCGGCTAAAGTCGGTGGCCAACCGCCGCGAGGAGCTGCGCCGCCGCTCGCGCGCGGCCCTGGCCAACAAGGGCGCCGCCGGCGGGGGCACGCTGCGCCACACCGACGAGGGGATGTACAAGACCATCGTCGACCGGCTGCAGCTGTCCAAGCTGCTGGAAGATCCCAAGGTCGTCGACAAGCTGGCCCAGGCCGGCTTCCGCGGCCCCAAGCCGGTGTCGACCTTCTACTTCTTCCGCTTCGTGATGCCGTTCGCCTTCGCCCTGCTGGCGGCGACCTACCTGTTCGGCATCAACGGCTTCGGCCTGCAGACCATGCAGAAGCTGGCCCTGTGCGTGGGCGCCCTGACCATCGGCTACTACGCGCCCAACCTCTACATCCAGAACGTCGCCCAGAAGCGCCGCGAGTCGATCGTCTCGGCCTTCCCCGACGCCCTCGACCTGCTGCTGATCTGCGTCGAGAGCGGCATGTCGATCGAGGCGGCGATCCAGAAGGTCGGCAACGAGGTGGGCTCCAGCTCGATGGAGCTGGCCGAGGAGCTTTCCCTGCTCACCGCCGAGCTCTCCTACCTGCCCGACCGCCGCCTGGCCTACGAGGGCCTGGCCCGCCGGACCAACCACCCGGGCATCAAGTCGGTGGCCACGGCCATGATCCAGGCCGAGCGCTACGGCACGCCCCTGGGCGCGGCCCTGCGCGTCATGGCCAAGGAAAACCGCGAACTGCGCCTGTCGGCCGCCGAGAAGAAGGCCGCCAGCCTGCCGCCGAAACTCACCGTGCCGATGATCGTGTTCTTCCTGCCGGTGCTGTTCATCGTCATCCTGGGCCCGGCGATCCTCAAGATCTCCGACCTGATGGCCAAGAAGCCGGTCGGCTAGCCGACTAGTTCGGCCCGCACCGCGCCGGCCAGGAAGGCCGCGTGGGTCGGCAGGGCGTTCGCCGTGCGGGCGGCGGCGTGGGCCAGGTCGGCCAGCCAGTCGTCGACGCGGGCGTCCGCGACCGCCGCCGTCATCGGATGGGCGGCGGCCGGCGTCAGGCCCTGGCCCAGCAGCACCTGCACCCAGCTGGTTTCCTTGAAGAGGTCGTCCTCGTGGCTGAACACCCGGCCGGGGCCGGTGAACAGCGAAAGACGCGCGGCCAGGCTTTCGGGGATTTCCATCGCCTTGCGGCTGGCCCAGAACGGCGTGTCGTCGCGCTCGGTGGCCTTGTAGTGCAGCACCAGAAAGTCGCGGATGCGGGCGTATTCGTCGCCGGTCTGGCGGTTGAACTCGGCGGTCAGGGCTGGGTCGAAACCCTGGTCGGGGAACAGGGCCAGCAGGCGCGCCAGGCCCGACTGCACCAGGTGGATGCTGGTCGATTCCAGCGGCTCCATGAAGCCCGACGCCAGGCCCAGGGCCACGACGTTGCGGTTCCAGAACGCCTTGCGGCGGCCGGTGACGAAGGTCAGCAGGCGCGGATCGGCCAGCGGTTCGCCCTCCAGATTGTCCATCAGCACCTGGCGGGCCGTCTCCTTGTCGGTCCAGGCGCCGGAGAAGACGTGGCCGTTGCCGGTGCGGTGCTGCAGCGGGATGCGCCACTGCCAGCCGGCGTCGCGGGCCCAGGCGCGGGTGTAGGGAACCGGCGGGGCGGCGTCGCGGCTGGGAACGGCCCAGGCGCTGTCCATCGGCAGCCAGCGGCTCCAGTCCTCGTAGCCGGTCTTCAGCGCCTCCTCGATCAGCAGGCCGCGGAAGCCCGAGCAGTCGACGAAGAGTTCGCCCTCCACCCGGCGGCCGTCCTTCAGCGTCACGGCCCGCACGAAGCCGCTGTCGGGATCCTGGTCGACCGCGACCACCCGGCCCTCGACGCGCTGCACGCCCTGGGCTTCGGCATGGCCGCGCAGGTGGCGGGCGTAGAGCACGGCGTCGAAGTGGAAGGCCCAGCTCAGCGGCTCGCCGCCTTCCGGCGCCACCCGACCGAACCGCCCGGCGCGAGCGGCCAGGGCGTTGGCCGACCAGGCCCAGAAGTCCTCGCCCGCGGTGCCGCGCCGGCGGGCGTCCAGCCACCAGTGGTGGAAGGGCGTGGTGCCCAACGAGCGGCCGACCGATCCGAAGGCGTGCATGTAGCGGTGGCCGGGGCGCAGCCAGTCGACGAACTCGATGCCCAGCTTGATGGTCCCCTGCGTCGCCCGCAGGAAGGCGTCTTCGTCCAGGCCGATGAAGGCGTTGAAGAACCGCAGTTGCGGGATCGAGGCCTCGCCGACCCCGACCGTGCCGATCTCCTCGGACTCCACCAATGTGATCGTGGCGGAGGGGCCCAGGGCCCGGGCCAGCAGGGCCGCGCTCATCCAGCCGGCCGTGCCGCCGCCGACGATGGTGACGTTGCGGATCGGTCCTGCGGTCATGGCGTGCTCCCTGGCGCGACCCGCGCCCGCCTTCTTGCGAGGCGGCTGCGCATCGTCGCGGTCTCCTGAAAAAAGAAAACCCCCGTCGGCGCAGGAAGCCGACGGGGGCGCGAGGACGCGGGGGAAGTGCGCGCCTTAGAACTTGTAGGCGACACCGACGAGATAGGTGCGGCCGTACTCCTGGTAGTCGATGATCTGACGCTCATCGCCGTTCTGGTAGGTGACGAAGGGCTCGTTGGTCAGGTTGTTGACCTGGGCCGTCAGCGACAGGCCCTTGAGCGGGCCGTTCTCGAACGCGTAGCCGATCTGGCTGTCGAGCACGGTCTCTTCCTTGACCATCCGGTAGGTGCGGCCGTTGCCGAAGCCGGAGACCTCGCCCAGGAACTTCGAGCGGTAGCGCTCGCTGAGACGGGCCGAGAAGCCGCCCTTCTCATAATAGACGGTCAGGTTGCCGACGGTCTTCGACAGGCCCGGGATCGGGATCGACGGGTCGCTCAGGCTGTACTGGATCTCGCTCTCGGTGCGCGAGGCGCTGAAGATCGCGCCGAAGCCCTCGAGGACGGGGTGGATCAGCGAGCCCGGCATCGAGACCGTGAACTCCAGGCCCTTGATCGAGCCGCCCTGGCCGTTCTGCGGGATGGTGATGTAGCCCTGGCGCAGCACCGGCTCGGGGTTGGCGCCGATCGGATAGCCGGTGAAGTCGTGCAGGACGCTGGCGTCGTACACGTAGGTCTTCAGGTCCTTGTAGAAGGCGGCCAGCGAGACATAGGCCTGGCGGCCGAAATACTTCTCGTAGGAGATGTCGATGGCGTTGGCGCGCCACGGCTCCAGCTCCGGGTTGCCGCCGCTGCCGCTCCAGGGCGAGTTGGCCAGGCTGGTGCTGGTCGCGAGCGCCGAGTTGTAGCTGTAGTTGGTGCTGGCGCGCATCTGGTCCATCCGCGGACGGGCCAGGGTGCGGGCCGCGGCGAAGCGGATCACCTGCTCGTTGGGCAGGCGCAGCTGCAGGTTCACGCTGGGCAGGAAGTCGACATAGCTCGTGCCGCCCGACAGCTCGGTCTGCTGGGTGGCCGTGCCGGTGCCGCTGGCGCCCAGGGCGTTGGAGCTCTGGTCGGTGTTGACCACCTGGAAGCCGAAGTTGCCGGTCAGGGCGTGACCGCCGACCTCGGTCTCGATGTTGGCCATCAGGTAGCCGACCGTGACCTTCTCCTCGACTTCCCAGCTCTTGACCAGGACGTCGGCGTTCGGGTTGCGGATCTTGGTGTAGGTCCCGTTGTTGAGCAGCGAGAACGGGTCGTAGGCGACGACGCCCGACAGGCCGGCGAAGCCCAGCGAGGTCACGCCCAGGATGGCGCTCGACGGGATCGTGACGCTGGCCGGGGCGCCGACGACGCTCAGGAACCACTCGTCGTTCACGAGGCCCTTGGTGCGTTCGCTGTAGTTGACGCCGAAGGTGATGCTGGACAGGCCGCTATCGGGGTTCAGGTCGCGCTTGGCCGAGAAACGGGCGGCCTTCAGCTCGTCCTCGATGGTCGGCATGTTCAGGTAGCCGTCCTGGCCGCCCGTGACGACGTCGCCGCCCCAGCCCTGCGAGCTGGTCAGCTTGGTCACCGCCGGATCGCCGTAGTTCAGGGCGTTCTTGAAGCTCGCCCCGTGGTCGCTCATCGAGAAGCTGACGGTGTCCAGAGCGCCCAGCGTATTGCGGCCGGTGCCGGCGTAGGTCTCCAGGATCATGTCGGTGCGCTCGACCTTCGACCAGGAGAGGTCGGTGTCGATGGTCCAGCTGTCGCCGACGCTCCAGCGGTTGTTCCAGCCCAGCGACCAGATGTCGGCGTCGCGGTCGTTGCCGTCGTTGCGGATCACCGGCTTGACGTTGGAATAGGTGGCGTTGGTGATCATGCCGCCCGAGGCGGTGGTCCCGCTGATGGCGGGGCCGGGACGCGTGCCGTTGGCGTCGGTGGCGCTGCCGCCCCAGGCCAGCGGGATCTCCATGCCGCGCACCAGCTGGTGGTTCTCGAACTTCGAATAGAAGACGTCGAGCGTGCTGGTGAAGTTGTCGGTCGGGGCGAACTCGACCGTGGCCATCACGCCGTCGCGCTTCAGCTTGCTCGACATGGCGGTGACCCGCGCGCCGCCTAGCACCAGGTTGCCGGCGCCGTCGGTGGGATAGCCCCAGGCGTTGAAGCGCTGGGCCTGGTAGGGCGACTCCATGTGGGCGTAGCCGATGGCGACGCCCAGCTTACCGTCCATGAACTGGTCGATGTAGGAGATGTTGAAGCGGTTGCCGTGGGCCGACGAGCCCGGGTTCAGCGCGCCGATGTCGTTCCACTCGTAGCGGGCGCCGACGGCGAAGGCGCGCTTGCCGAACTTCAGCGGGCGGATGGTGCGCATGTCGGCGGTGCCGGCCAGGCCCTGGCCCAGCAGCGAGGCGTCGGGGGTCTTGTAGATGACCACGCCGCTCAGCAGTTCCGACGGATACTGGTCGAACTCGACGCCGCGGTTGTCGCCGGTCGAGACCTGCTCGCGGCCGTTCAGCAGGGCGGTGGTGAAGTCCGGGGCCAGGCCGCGGATCGAGATCACCTGGCCGCGGCCGTCGAGGCGCTGGGCGGTCAGGCCGGGCAGGCGGGCGATCGACTCGGCGATCGACACGTCGGGCAGCTTGCCGATGTCTTCGGCCGAGACGGCCTCGACGATCGAGGTCGAGTCCTTTTTCAGCGAGATGGCGCCTTCGATCCCGCGGCGGATGCCGGTGACGGTGATCTCCTCGACGGTGTCGGGCTCGGTGGTCTGGGCGGCGGCCGGCGTGGTCTGAGCCTGGGCGGCTCCGGCGGCGATCATCAGCGCCAGCCCCGTTCCGCCCATCAGCGCCGCGCGGCGCAGCTTGAATCGGATGTCCATGATGTTCCCTCCCGCAAGTGGTGTCCGCGCGGTTCCTCCGCGCCGTGTTGCGCAAATTACTGCAAACAGGCGCCAGCTTTTGCAACTGAAAAATGGATGGATTGTCATGTTCGTTGACCGGGAGGTGCGCTTTCCGCTGCTTTCACAGGGTTTTTGCGGCTATTTCGCCACAGTGCGACAACCCTGCCGTTCATGCTCGTGAGGCGAATGGATTGACAGCAGGTCAACGGCTTTGCAAATCTATGCAAAATTGACGTGGCGACCGGGTCGTCGAAGATCGCGACGCTAGGGATGGAGGGCAGGGGGATGGACACCCGCAATCGGTGGGGGCGGCTGGCGGCCGCGCTCGGCTGCGCCAGCCTCGCCGCGACCGCCGTCCCGGCCGTCTCTGCGCAAACTTCTCAAGCCTTCCGCGATCGGCTTCCGCAGGACGAGGTGATCTACTTCGTGCTGCCCGACCGCTTCGCCAACGGCGATCCGTCCAACGACCGGGGCGGGCTGAAGGGGGACCGCCTGGCCACGGGCTTCGACCCGGCCGACAAGGGCTTCTTCCACGGCGGCGACCTGAAGGGCCTGGCCGGCAAGCTCGACTACATCCAGGGCCTGGGCGCGACCGCGATCTGGCTGGCCCCGATCTTCGCCAACAAGCCGGTGCAGGGTCCCAAGGGCCACGAGAGCGCGGCCTATCACGGCTACTGGATCACCGACTTCACGACGGTGGACCCGCACCTGGGAACCAAGGCCGACTTCAAGGCCCTGGTCGACGCCGCCCATGCGCGCGGCCTCAAGGTCTACATGGACATCGTCGTCAACCACACGGCCGACGTCATCAAGCTGAAGGAATGCGAAGGCCGCCGCTGTGACTACCGGAGCAAGGCCGACTATCCGGTCAGTCGGCGCGGCGGCGTCTCAGGGGCTGCGATCAACGCCGGCTTTTCGGGCGACGCCGACGGCTCGGCCGGGAATTTTGCAAAGCTCACCCGGCCCGACTTCGCCTACACGCCGTACGTTCCGGCGGCCGAGGCCCGGGTCAAGAAGCCCGACTGGCTGAACGACCCGATCTGGTACCATAACCGCGGCGAGAGCGACTTCGTCGGCGAGAGCTCGCTCTATGGCGACTTCGCCGGGCTCGACGATCTCTACACCGAGAACCCGCGCGTGGTGGCCGGCTTCATCGACATCTACGGCGCCTGGATCGACGAGTTCGGCATCGATGGTTTCCGCGTCGACACCGCCCGCCATGTGAACCCGCAGTTCTGGCAGGCCTTCGTGCCGGCCATGCAGGCGCGGGCGGCCGCGCGGGGCATTCCCAACTTCCACATCTTCGCCGAGATCGCCGATCCGGATCCGGTGGCCCTGGCGCGCTCGACCGTGGTCGACGGCTTCCCCGCAGCGCTGGACTTCGCCTTCCAGCAGGCGGCCACCGAAACGGTCGCGGGGAAGGCCGGGACCGACCGTTTCGCCCGGCTCTACGCCGCGGACGCGCTCTATCGCGGCGGCGAAGCGGCGGGTCCGCAGATCCCGACCTTCCTGGGCAATCACGACATGGGTCGCTTTGGCCGCCGGCTGGTCACGGGCAACCCCGGCGCCTCCGACGAGGAGCTGCTCGAGCGCGACGTGCTGGCCCACGCCCTGCTGATGTTCCTGCGCGGCGCCCCGACGCTCTACTACGGCGACGAGCAGGGCTTCACCGGCGACGGCGACGACAAGGACGCCCGCGAGGACATGTTCGCCTCCAAGGTGGACGCCTACAACGACAACCGCCTGATCGGCGGCACGTCCGGCACGTCCGGCTCGGCCGACCGCTTCGACACCGGCGCGCCGCTCTATCGCGCCATTTCCGGCATGGCCAAGGCGCGCGCCGCCGATCCCGCCCTGCGCGGCGGCCGGCAGGTCATCCGCGCCGCCGGCGACAAGCCCGGCCTGCTGGCCGTTTCCCGTATCCTCCAGGGTCGTGAGACCCTGGTCCTGTTCAACACCGGCCAGACGCCGGTGGAGGCCCAGGTCGAGGTCGAGACGACCTCGGCCGCGTGGCGCTCGGTCTTCGGCGCCTGCGCGCCGGCGTCCGTCGCCCCGGGCAGCTACCGCGTGACGATCGCGCCGCTCGACTACAAGATCTGCGTCTCGGAGGGCGCGCCCCAGTGACCATCGAAAGCCTGGCGAACCCCGCCGCGTCCCTTGCTTCCACGCACGCCGCCGAATGGTGGCGCGGCGCGGTGATCTATCAGGTCTATCCGCGCAGCTACGCCGACTCCAACGACGACGGGGTGGGCGACCTGCCGGGGATCACCGCGCATTTGGAGCATATCGCTTCGCTGGGCGTGGACGCGATCTGGCTGTCGCCGTTCTTCGCCTCGCCGATGAAGGACTTCGGCTACGACGTCTCGGACTATCGCGACGTCGATCCGATCTTCGGAAGCCTGGCCGACTTCGACGCCCTGATCGAAAAGGCCCATAAGCTGGGCGTGAAGATCATCATCGACCTGGTGTTTTCCCACACCAGCGACGAGCACGCCTGGTTCGCCCAGAGCCGCGAAAGTCGAGATAATCCGTATGCGGATTGGTACGTCTGGGCTGACGCCAAGGCCGACGGCTCGCCGCCGTCCAACTGGCAGTCGGTGTTCGGCGGCCCGGCCTGGACCTGGGACGCCCGGCGCGGCCAGTACTACATGCACAACTTCCTGGCCTCGCAGCCGCAGCTGAACCTGCACAATCCGAAAGTGCAGGAGGCCCTGCTCGACGTCACCCGCTTCTGGCTGGAGCGCGGGGTCGACGGCTTCCGCTTCGACGCCATCAACTTCTCGATGCACGACCCGGCCCTGCGGGACAATCCGCCGATGCCGCCGGGCGGCAAGCGCACCCGGCCGTTCGACTTCCAGGACAAGGTCCACAACCAGGGCCACCCGGACATCCCGAAATTCCTGTCCCGCCTGCGCGCCCTGACCGACCAGTACGAAGGCCGCTTCTCGGTGGCCGAGATCGGCGGCGACCGAGCCGATGAGGAGATGAAGCGGTTCACGGCCGGCGAGGATCACCTCAACAGCGCCTACAGCTTCCTCTACCTCTATGCCGACGAGCTGCGCGACGAACTGGTGCGCAGCGGCGCCACCGACTGGCCGGGCGCGCAGGGCGAGGGCTGGCCGTCCTGGACCTTCTCCAACCATGACGCCCCGCGGGCGGTGTCGCGCTGGGCGCGGGGCCGCGACCGCAAGGCCTTCGCCGAGATGGCCCTGCTGCTGCTGATGACCCTGCGCGGCAACGTCTTCGTCTACCAGGGCGAGGAGCTGGGCCTGCCCCAGGCCCATGTGCCGTTCGAGCGGCTGGTCGATCCGGAAGCCATCGCCAACTGGCCCCAGACCCTGGGTCGCGACGGCGCCCGCACGCCGATCCCGTGGAAAGCCGGGGCGGTCAACGCCGGCTTCTCCACCGTCGAGCCGTGGCTGCCGGTCGATCCGGCGCACTTGTCCCTTTCTGTGGACGCCCAGGAAGCCGACCAAGGTTCGACCCTGCACGTCGCCCGCCGCCTGATCGGGCTGCGCGCGAAGTGGCCGGCCCTGAAGTCCGGCGGCATGCACCTGGTCGACACCAACACCCCGCTGCTGGTGTTCGAGCGCGGCGAGGGCGATCAGGCTTTGCTGTGCGTGTTCAACATCGGCTTCGAGGCCGTGGCCTGGGACCTGCCGGACGGCTGGACCGTGGTCGACAGCGTCAACCTCGGCGCGCCGGGCGCGGTGCCGCCGCTGGGCGGCCTGCTGGCGAAGCGGGGGTGAGGACGCTCCTCAAAGCCCTCCCCCTTGATGGGGGAGGGTTGGGTGGGGGTGGCTCGCTGCCTTGCCGGCTGAACCGCCGCGTCACCCCCATCCCCGACCCTTCCCCCATCCGCCAACGGGAAGGGAGCTTTCTATCCCCCGCAGCTCTCGCGGATGATCAGGTCCGTCGGTACGCGCTCGGACCGGCTGGCGCCCTGGCCGCTGGCGTCCAGCAGCTTCGACACCATCAGCCGTCCCGCCTTGGCGGTGTCCTGCGAGATCGTCGACAGGGCCGGGCGCGAGTAGCGGGCGAAGGGCACGTCGTCGTAGCCGATCACCGAGACGTCGCCGGGCACCGACAGGCCGGCATGCTGAAGCGCCCTGATGGCGCCCAGCGCGATCAGGTCCGAAGCCGCCACCACGCCGTCGAACTTCACGCCGCGCTGGATCAGGGAGTCGATGCTCGCCTCGGCCGACTCGACCTCGAAGTGGGCCGGCACGATCAGGTCGGGATCCACGCCCAGACCGAACTGCTCGACGGCGTCGAGATAGCCGCGGTGGCGCTGCATGGCTTCCGGCGCCTCGGTGTCGCCCAGGAAGACGATGCGCTTCCTTCCGAGGCGCGCCAGATGCAGCGTCGCGCGCTTGGCGCCCAGGGGATTGTCCGAGCCCACCGAGCAATAGGCCTGGTCGGGCAGCTGCGCGCCCCAGACCACGAAGCGGGCTTCGGTCTCGGCCAGGCGGTTGAAGGCGGTGTGCAGCCAGGACTGGCCCAGGAAGATCACCCCGTCGGCGCGGCTGGTGGTCATGGCCGCCGACAGGTCTTCGAAGCTGCCCGGGGCCACGTGGCTGACCAGGATATCGCAGCCGCGCTCGCGGGCCGCCTCGCCGACGCCGGCGAACAGTTCGAGGAAGAAGGGATCCGACAAGCGCCCCTCGCGGTGCTGCGGGCGCGGCACGACGATGGCGATCGTGCCCTCGGCGCCGATCGGGCCGGCGGGCATGTAGCGGCGGAACGGATAGTCCATCTCGCGCGCCAGCTTCCAGATCAGCTGCTTGGTGCGCTGGTTGACGGCGGGGCTGTCGTTCAGCGCCCGCGAGGCGGTGGAGATCGAGACGCCGGCCATCCTGGCCAGGTCTTCCAGACGCGTCGCCCCCTTGCTCACCGTTCCCCGTCCCCGTGCGTTCCGGCGCCCAGGACCGTGGGCGCAAATTTTGCCGCAAAAGTTTTCAGTACCCCTCTTAACGCATCGACGCCCGCGCTTGGCAAGTGCGGCGCCATGCGGTTTCCAGGAGCAGAAGCATGATCCTACGCCTTCTCGCCATCGCCGCCCTGGCGCTCGCGGCGTCGCCCTCGCTGGCGGCGGTCACGGCGACCGCGACCTCGCCCGACAAGGTGCTGAGCGTGTCGGTGACCACCGACAACGACGGCCAGCCGACCTATTCCGTCAGCCGCCTTGGCCGAGCGGTGATCGCCCCGTCGAAGCTGGGCTTCATCCTGGTCGACGCCCCCAAGCTGCAGCGCAATTTCGAGGTCACGGACCAGCAGACCCGCAGCGTCGACGAGACCTGGGATCTGCCCTGGGGCGAGCGCAAATCGGTGCGCAATCGCTTCAACGAGCTGCGCGTGACCCTGGTCGAGAAGACCCCGCTGCATCGGCGTCTGGACGTGGTGTTCCGCCTCTATGACGACGGCCTGGGCTTCCGCTACGAGTTCCCCGACCAGGCCAATCTGAAGACCGCCCGCATCGGCGAGGAGCTGACCGAGTTCAGCCTCGTCGACGAGGCCACGGCCTGGTGGATCCCGGCCTATGAGTGGAACCGCGAGGAATATCTCTACAATCGCACGCCGGTCGAAGAGGTGTCGGTCGCCCAGACGCCGATGACCCTGCGCACCAAGGACGGGCTGCACGTCTCGATCCACGAGGCGGCGTTGGTGGACTACGCCGGCATGAACCTGGCCCGCGCCCAGGATCGCCGCTTCAAGGCCAGCCTGACGCCGGGCATCAGCGAGGCCAAGGTCGAGCGCGCCCTGCCGTTCCCCACCCCCTGGCGCACCCTGCAGATCGCCGACAGCGCCGGCGGCCTGGTCACCTCAAGCCTGATCCTGAACCTGAACGAGCCCAACAGGCTGGGCGACGTCTCGTGGATCAAGCCGATGAAATATGTCGGCGTCTGGTGGGAGATGCACCTCGACCACAAGACCTGGGGTTCGGGCCCCAAGCATGGCGCGACCAACGAGAACGTCATGCGCCACATCGATTTCGCGGCGAAGCACGGCCTGGGCGGGGTGCTGGTCGAGGGCTGGAACAAGGGCTGGGACGGCGCCTGGTTCGCCGACGGCTCGGAGTTCAGCTTCACGCAGGCCTATCCGGACTTCGATCTGAAGAAGCTGACCGATTACGCCCGCCAGAAGGGCGTCGTGCTGATCGGCCACCACGAGACGGCCGGCAACACCGTCGTCTACGAGCGCCAGATGGATGCGGCGTTCGACCTCTACAAGTCGGTGGGCGTGCCGGCCGTGAAGACCGGCTATGTCGCCGACGCCGGCGGAGCCCAAGTGCTGGGGCCGGACGGCAAGGTCCACTTCGCCTGGCACGAAAGCCAGGCCTTGGCCGAGCATCACGTGCGGGTGCTGGAGGCCGCCGCCAGGCGCCAGATCGCCATCAATTCCCACGAGCCGATCAAGGACACCGGCCTGCGCCGCACCTGGCCCAACTGGATCAGCCGCGAGGGCGCGCGGGGCATGGAGTTCAGCGCCTGGGGCCAGCCGGGCAATCCGCCCGAGCACGAGGCCAACCTGGTCTTCACCCGCCTGCTGGCCGGGCCGATGGACTACACGCCCGGCATCTTCGGCATGAAGACCAAGGCGCCGGACGGGGTGGCCACCACCTGGGCCAAGCAGCTGGCACTGTATGTCGTCATCTACAGCCCGATCCAGATGGCCGCCGACCTGCTCGAGAACTACGAGGCCAATCCGAAGCCCTTCAAGTTCATCGAGGACGTGCCGGTCGACTGGGCCGACACCAAGGTGGTCAATGGCGAGATCGGCGACTTCGTCACCATCGCCCGCAAGGACCGCAAGAGCGACGACTGGTACCTGGGCGCGGTCAGCGACGAGCAGGGCCGGGTGCTTTCCGCGCCGCTGTCGTTCCTCGATGCGGGCCGCAAGTACCGGGCCGAGATCTACCGCGATGGCGAGGCGGCCGACTGGAAGACCGCCCCGCAGGACATCGTCATCGAGGCCCGCGAGGTCACGGCGGCGGATACGCTGGTGTTGAAGCTGGCCCCCGGCGGCGGCCAGGCGATCCGGTTCGTGGCGCTGAAGCGGTAACCGCCTCTCTCCTCCCGTAAAATCCCCGCGAAAGCGGGGACCCAGGCTTTTTCTGCCACCCGCGGCGCTCGACGACAAAACACCTGGGCCCCCGCTTTCGCGGGGGTTTTACGGATTTGGATGACTGTGCAAATTTATGAGAATTACTGCACGGGCCATGCTGGTCGTTCAGCACTTGCGGATACCGGATGGGCCTCGCTCACGCCTGAAAAGTTCCCACCAATCCCTGAAATAACCCGATAATATCCACTTCCTCATTGCATCGCTCCCCGCCCCATGCGCAAATGCCCGCCGCAAAGCGCATTGCAAAAATTTGCGCAAACGGCCGGGAAAACCGGCGGCGTCACGGCGGGGAAGCGATGACCAAGGCCAGGCTGAGCCTCTTCCAGATCTGGAACATGTGCTTCGGGTTCTTCGGGATCCAGATCGGCTTTGGCCTGCAGAACGCCAACACCAGCCGCATCTTCCAGACCCTGGGCGTCGAGATCGATCACCTGGCCATCCTGTGGATCGCCGCGCCGGCCACGGGCCTCTTGGTGCAGCCGATCATCGGCTACCTGTCCGACAAGACCTGGGGGAAGCTCGGCCGCCGGCGGCCCTACTTCTTCTGGGGCGCGATCCTGACCACGGCCGCCCTGATCCTGATGCCCAACTCGCCGTCCCTGTGGATCGCGGCCTCGGCGCTGTGGATCATGGACGCCTCGATCAACATCACCATGGAGCCGTTCCGGGCCTTCGTCGGCGACAACCTGCCCGACGAGCAGCGCTCGACCGGCTACGCCATGCAGAGCTTCTTCATAGGGATCGGCGCCGTGCTGGCCTCGTGCCTGCCGTGGATCCTGACCAACTGGCTGGACGTGGCCAACACCGCCCCGGCCGGCCAGATCCCGGACTCGGTGCGCATCGCCTTCTACGCCGGCGGCGCGGTGTTGCTGGCCTCGGTGCTGTGGACGGTGTTTTCCACACGGGAATATTCGCCCGAGCAGATGGCCGCCTTCGAGGCCGCCGAAGCCGCGGCCAAGGGCGAGGCGGTCGCCGTCGAGGCGCAGGCCGCCGGCCGCGGCGTCGCCGCCTACCTGACCGGCGGCGTGGCCTGGACGATCGCCGGCCTGGCGGTCGCCGTGGGCGTCTACGCCGCCCGGCTGGAGAAGGAACTCTACGTCCTGGCCGCCCTGATCGCCGGCTTTGGCGTGGCGCAACTGGTCGCCGGCCAGCTGAAGGCGGCCGGGCGCACCCGCAACGGCTTTTCCGAAGTGGTCGAGGACCTCTTCGCCATGCCCTCCACCATGAAGCAGCTGGCCGTCGTGCAGTTCTTCTCGTGGTTTGGCCTGTTCGCCATGTGGATCTACACCACGCCCGGCGTGGCGGCCTTCCACTACGGCGCGACCGACACGGCTTCCGCCGCCTACAACGCCGGCGCCGACTGGGTGGGGGTCTTGTTCGGGGTCTATAACGGCGTGGCGGCTCTGGCGGCCCTGCTGATCCCGGTCATCGCCCGCACCACCAGCCGCCGCGTCGCCCACGCCCTGTGCCTCGTTCTGGGCGGGCTTGGCCTGCTGTCGTTCCTGGTCATCCGCGACCCCAAGCTGCTGATCGTCGGCATGGTCGGGGTCGGCTTCGCCTGGAGCTCGATCCTGTCGGCCCCCTATTCGATCCTGTCGGGCTCGGTGCCGGCGCGGAAGATGGGCGTCTATATGGGCATCTTCAATTTCTTCATCGTCATCCCGCAGCTGCTGGCCGCCACCGTGCTGGGCCTGCTGCTCAAGACCTTCTTCGGCGGCCAGGCGATCTATGCGCTCGTGCTGGGCGCGATCTCGTTCCTGATCGCCGCCGTCGCCGTCTTCGCCGTCAACGACCCGGGCGAGCCCAAGCGGCTGGCCAAGTCTGCTTCGTGAGGCCCCCCATGCGTACCCTCAAGACCCTGATCCTGGCCGCCTCGGCCCTCACCGCCGCCGTCGCCACGACCGCCTGCGCCGCTGAGCCGGCGACGACCTGGGCCTATTCGGCCAAGACCGCCGTCGGTGCCTCGTACGAGGCCTATGTCGACGGCACCTACAAGGACGGCGGCCGCACCGGCGCGGTGTCGAAGGTGTGGTTCTCGGTCGCCGACGGCGTGCTGACCGAGACCATGTACGGCCTGATCCACGAGGCCCAGATCAAGCAGATGCGGGTCGCCGTGAAGACCGCCGACGGTCTTGTGGTGGAGGGCCGCGACACGACCGCCAAGACTGAATATCTGTATACGGATAAAAAGGGCCGACCGCTGTCGCCGGCCTACAAGATCACCACCACCGACAAGGCCGGCCGCTTCGTCATCGAGAAGCGGATCTTCACCGATCCCGACCGCAACGCCCTGTTCCTGCGGGTGACGGTCAAGGCCCTCAAAGGTCCGGTGACGCCGTTCCTGGTGCTGGAGCCGCACATGGCCAACACCGGCGGAAACGACGTCGGCTCGGCCGGCGCGCAAGGGCTGACGGCCGGCGAGGGCAAGGTCTATCTGACCCTGCGCGGCGACCGCCCGTTCGCCAAGGCCGCCGCCGCCAGGCTGGAAGGCAATGACGCCCTGAAGATCCTCGACGGCGGCGTGCTGGAGGGCGCGTCCGAAGCCAAGGGCGCGATCGTCCTGGCCGCACAGCTGCCGACCCTGGCCGCCGGCGAGGCGACCTACGACTTCGCCATCGGCTTCGGCGCCGATCCGGGCGCCTCCAGCCAGACGGCCATGGCCAGCCTGAAGACCGGCTATGCCGAGGTGCTGGCCCGCTACAACGGCGAGGGCGAGCGGGTCGGCTGGGCCGACTACATCGCCTCGCTCTCGGAGCTGCCGCGGGTGGCCGCCCAGTCGGCGGACGGCGGCAAGCTGGCCTATGCCAGCGCCCTGATGCTGAAGGTGCAGGAAGACCGCACCCACGCCGGCGCCCTGATCGCCTCGCTGTCCAATCCCTGGGGCGACACGGTGGACGCCGCCAAGCCCTCGACCGGCTACAAGGCCGTCTGGCCGCGCGACTTCTACCAGTGCGCCATGGCCCTGGCGGCCCTGGGTGACAAGGAAACCCCGCTGGCCGCCTTCCACTACCTGCCCACCGTGCAGGTCGGACCCAAGACCCCCGGCAACAAGGGCGCCGGCGGCTGGTTCCTGCAGAAGACCGAGGTGGACGGCACGCCCGAATGGGTCGGCGTCCAGCTGGACCAGACGGCCATGCCGATCATGCTGGGCTGGAAGCTGTGGAAGCTGGGCTGGCTGTCTGAGCCTGACCTCAAGGATTACTACGCCCGCATGATCAAGCCGGCCGCCGACTTCCTCGTCGATGGCGGCAAGGTCAACATCGGCTGGAACCACGAGACCATTGTCCCGCCCTTCACCCAGCAGGAGCGCTGGGAGGAGCAGGCCGGCCACTCGCCCTCGACCACGGCCGCGGTGATCGCCGGCCTCGTCACCGCCGGCGACATCGCCGACCTCGCGGGCGACAAGGCCTCGGGCGACCGCTATCGCGCCACGGCCGACGCCTATTCGGCCAAGGTCGAGGCGCGGATGTTCACCACCAGCGGCAAGTTCGGCGATGGCAGCTACTTCATGCGCCTGAACAAGAACGAAGACCCCAACGACAAGGCCCCGATCGGCGCCGCCAACGGCCAGATCGCCCCGCCCGAGGACGAGGTCGTGGACGGCGGATTCCTGGAACTGGTCCGCTACGGCGTGCGCCGGGCCGACGACAGCCACATCGCCGGCAGCCTGCCGGAGCTGGACGATACGGCCCGCGAAGACCTCTATCGCGTGCGCTACGATTTCGACTTCCCGGGCGTGAAGGGCGAGTTCCCCGGCTGGCGGCGCTACGACGTAGACGGCTATGGCGAGGACGCCAAGACCGGCGGCAACTACGGCGAGGGCGGCGAAATGAGCCCCGGCCAGCGCGGCCGCGTGTGGCCGATCTTCACCGGCGAGCGCGGCCACTACGAGCTGGCCCTTGCCCAGGAAAAGGCGGCCGCCGAGAAGGGCAAGGTCGGCAAGGGCCAGATCGACGCCATCCGCGCCCGCTACGTGAAAGCCATCGAGCTCTTCGCCAATGACGGCCTGCTGATCCCCGAACAGGTCTGGGACGGCGTCGGCGCCGACGCCCGCCACCCCTATGTGAAGGGCGAGGGCACGGACTCGGCCACGCCGCTGGCCTGGTCGCACGCCGAGTACCTGAAGCTCCTGCGCTCGCTGGCCGACCGTCAGGTCTGGGACCGCTACGAGCCGGTGGCGGCGCGCTACGCGAAGTAGGGCGTTTGCCCCGGGCGCGGCGTCGGCTACGACTTCGCCCCGGGAGGAACGCCATGACCGGTCAGCCGATCACGCTGAGGCTGCGCATCCAGGACCCGATCCCGGGCGTGGCCTACAGCCTGCAGGACAAGAAGAACCATCCCGTGGGGCCGGTGATCGCCGGCGACGCGTCGCTGGCCTTCGACGTACCGGTGCGCCTGGCGCCGGGACCTCGGTTCCTGGGCGAGTTCGTCCGCAGCGAAGGCCCCAGCCGGCGGTTTGTCTACATCGCCATCGGAACCTCGGCCGGCGATCACGCCTCGCCCTGGAGCCGGCGCGCCAAGATCGACATCCACACGATCCCGGCGGACCTCTTGGCGCGAGCCCTGGAGGGCGCGGTGCTCGAGGCCCTCCTGCCCGGCAAGGCCAGGGACAGCGGCCCGGCCTGCGCGACGGTGGTTCCGCTGGCGCCCTGGCGGGTGGGCGATTGATGCCCGCCTTCCTCTGGCCCTCGACTCCGGCTAAGAACGGAGCATGAACGCTGTCGACCCCTACCTGATCCTCGCCCTCGTGTTCCTGGTCGCCGCGGCCGGGGCGGTCGTCTGGGCGCTGATGGCGCAGCGCAAGGCCGCCGCCGCCTCGCAGGAGGTCTGGCGGCTCTCCGCCCAGCTGGAGCAGGCGCTGGAGCGCCACCGGATGCTGGAGGATCAGTCCAAGACCCAGATCGAGCTGATCCGCGCCCAGGCCGAGAAGAGCGCCCAGGCCGTGGCCGAGCAGCTGATCAAGCGGGCCGACGAGAACGCCAAGAGCCGCGACCAGCTCACCCACGCCCGCCTCGAGGCCCAGCTGAAGCCGGTGGCCGAGACCCTGGCCAAGTTCGAGGCCCAGGTCACCGCCGTCGAGAAGTCGCGGGCCGAGGAGAGCGGCGGGCTGAAAGCGCAGATCGCCGCCCTGATGGAGGCCTCGGCCGCCACCCAGACCGAGGCCCGCAAGCTGTCGGCCGCCCTGCGCCGGGGCGCGGGCGTGCAGGGCCGCTGGGGCGAGCAGATGCTGCGCAACGTGCTGGAGATGGCCGGCCTCAAGCACGGGGTCGACTTCACCGAGCAGGTGTCGCTGGACGGCGGCCGCGTGCGTCCCGACGTGGTGGTGCGGATGCCGCGCAACGCCGCCTTCGTCATCGACGCCAAGTGCTCGCTGAACGCCTATCTGGAAGCCCAGGACGCGGCCGACGACGTGGCCCGCGAGGCCGCCTATCTGCGCCACGCAAATAGCCTGCGGGAGCACATCAAGTCGCTGTCGGCCAAGGCCTATTGGGACGCCCTGGAGGTCTCGCCCGACTTCGTTGCCATGTTCGTGCCCGGCGACGGCATCCTGGCCGCCGCCTTGGAGCGCGCGCCCGAGCTGATGACCGAGGCCATGGAGAAGCGGGTGATCATCGCCACGCCTTCGACCCTCTTCGCCCTGTGCAAGGCGGTGTCCTACGGCTGGCGTGTCGAGGAGCAGGCCAAGAACGCCGTCGAGGTCGCCGCCCTGGGCCGAGAGCTCTACAAGCGCGTCGCCGATATGGGCGGCCACGTGGCCGGGGTGGGCCGTTCGCTGTCGCAGGCGGTGGACAAGTACAACGCCTTCGTCGGCTCGCTGGAGAGCCGGGTGCTGCCCAAGGCCCGCGAGTTCGAGAAGCTGAAGGTCGAGCACGGCGGCAAGGGCATCGAGGAGCTGACGGCCGTCGACACGGCCGTGCGTCCTGTCACCAAGCTGGAAATCGCGGCCCCGGATAGCCAACCGACGGATGAGGTGGGACAATCGCCCGCCTTGACCCTCGGAAACGGGACGCCTACCTGAGTGACGTTATGGCCATCCGTCGCATCCTCACCATCGATAACGCCGCCGATCTGGCGACCCTGAAGAAGATCTCCACCCCCGTGGAGGCCGTCACCGACGACCTGCGCGTGCTGATGGATGACATGCTCGAGACCATGTACGACGCGCCCGGCATCGGCCTGGCCGCCGTGCAGGTCGGCGAGCCCGTGCGCGTGATCGTCATGGACCTGGCCCGCGAGGGCGAGGAGCCGGCCCCGCGCTTCTTCGTCAATCCCGAGCTGTTCGACCCGTCGGAAGAGCTGTTCGCCTACGAGGAAGGCTGCCTGTCGGTGCCGGAATATTACGACGCCGTCGAGCGTCCGGCGAAGATCAAGGTGCGCTACCTGAACTACCAGGGCGAAAAGGTGGAAGAAGAGGCCGAGGGCCTGTTCGCCGTCTGCATCCAGCACGAGATGGACCACCTGGAAGGCGTGCTGTTCATCGACCACCTGTCGCGCCTGCGCCGCGACCGCGCCATGGCCAAGGTCAAGAAGGCGCGCCGGGCGGCCTGATTGGCCGACGCTGAGTTTTGAAGAAGAGCCCCGGTCCGCAAGGCCGGGGCTTTTTCTTTGATCCTCCCCCTCTGGGGGAGGTGGCGCGAAGCGACGGAGGGGGGCGTTTTCAGCTTGTGTTGAAGCGGCCGGTTTCCGCGCCACTCCCCTCTCCGTCGGCTTCGCCGACACCTCTCCCTTCAGGGAGAGGGTTTCCCCGCAGCGCTTCCCGCGCTAACCCGCATCCGCAATGCCTCAGTCCGTCCGCACCGCCTATCGTGAGCGCCTCGCCGCCGGCGAGCTTCGTCCCGACGTCGCCCAGGCCGCCGCCATCGAGGCCCTGGCCCGGCTGGAAGCCGATCTCGACGGGGCCGGCGAGCCCAGCTTCTCGTTCTTCGGCCGCAAGCCCAAGAGCCAGCGCGGCCTCTACATCTGGGGGCCGGTCGGGCGCGGCAAGTCGATGGTCATGGACCTGTTCTTCGACAGCGCCCCGGTGCACCGCAAGCGGCGCGTCCACTTCCACGTCTTCATGGCCGAGGTGCACGCCCACATCGACGCCTGGCGCAAGGGCGACGCCTCGGAACGGAAAGCCCGCTTCGGCCGCCACAAGGGCGATGATCCCATCGCGCCGACGGCCGAGCTGATCGCCGACCAGGCGAGGCTGCTGTGCTTCGACGAGCTGCAGGTCACCGACATCGCCGACGCCATGATCCTGGGCCGGCTGTTCGAGGCGCTGTTCGCGGAAGGCGTCACGCTGGTCGCCACCTCCAACCGCCCGCCCGACGACCTCTACAAGGACGGCCTCAACCGCCAGCTCTTCACCCCCTTCATCGCCATGCTGAAGGAGAAGATGGAGGTCGTGGCCGTGCGCGGGCCGGTGGATTTCCGCCTCGACCGCCTGCGGGCCGGCCGCACCTGGCTGTCGCCGGTCGACAAGACCACCGAGGCCGAGTTCGACACGCTGTGGGCCGACATGCTGGACGGCGCCGAGGAGACGGGCGCGACGCTTGAGGTCATGGGCCGCAAGCTGCGCCTGCCGCGCGCCGCCGGCGGCCTGGTGCGCAGCTCGTTCGCCAGCCTGTGCCAGCAGGCCCTGGGGCCGCAGGACTATCTGGCCCTGGCCGCGCGCTTCCACACCATCTTCCTGGAGGACATTCCCCTCCTGGTTCCGGAAAAGCGCGACGCCGCCAAGCGCTTCAACACCCTGATCGACGCCCTCTACGAGGCCGACGCCAAGCTGGTGGCCCTGGCCGCCGGCGAGCCCGAGGCGCTGTATCCGGCCGGCGACGGCGCGTTCGAGTTCGAGCGCACGGTGTCGCGCCTGCAGGAGATGCGGTCGGCGGACTACGTGGCGCGGGTGCGGGATTAAATCCCTCTTCCATAGGGAGAGGGATCTTTAAAACACCCGGTCCAGCGACACCGTGAACCGGCACGTCAGCCCCGTCTCCGCATAATCGATCGCCACCACGCCGCGCAGTTCGGCGCCGATGCTGCGTTCGATCAGGCGCGAGCCGAAGCCGCGACGGGCCGGGGCGGCCGCCGGCGGGCCGCCGGCCTCGCGCCATTCGAAGCGGAGCGCGCCCGGCGGCTCGACGCTCCAGCCCAGATGCAACTGGCCGGCCTCGACGCTCAGGGCCCCGTACTTGGCGGCGTTGGTGGCCAGTTCGTGGAACACCATGCCCAGCGACAGGGCCACCCGGGCGGGCAGGTTGACGTCCGGTCCGTCCATGACGATGCGGGCCGCGTCGTAGGGCGCCAGTTCCTGGGCCAGGATCGGGCGCAGGCCCGCCCCCGCCCACTGGCTGTCGGTCAGGGCGTTGTGGGTCTGGGACAGGGCCAGCAGCCGCGCCTCGAACGCCCGCACGAAGGCCTCGGGCTTCTCGACCCCGCGCAGGGTCTGGCGGGCGATGGCCTGGACGGTGGCCAGGGTGTTCTTGACCCGGTGGTTCAGCTCGTCGAGCAGCAGGCGCTGCTGCTCGCCGGCCAGCACCTTGTCGGTCACGTCCGAGCCCTCGACCAGCACGCCCGACACCGCGCCGTCGGCCTCGACGATCGGCTGGTAGATGAAATCCAGGAAGCGGTCCTCCAGCGGACCGTCCGGGGTGCGCTGGAGGGCGACCTTGATCTCGCGGCCGACGAAGGCCTCTCCAGAGGCGCTGACCCGGTCGAGCAGGGCGATGAAGCCCTGTTCCACCACCTCGGGCAGGGCCTCGCGCAGGGGCAGGCCGACCACGTCGCGCCAGCCGATCAGCTGGCTGTAGGCGTTGTTGACCAGGTCGATGCGGTGGTCGGGGCCGCGCAGCACGGCCATGAAGCTGGGCGCCTGCATGAACAGGCGGCGCAGGTCGGCGCTATGGGCCTCGGCGGCGCCGGCCCGCAGCAGCACGTCGTCCTGCAGCATGGTCATCTCGCCCCGCCCGAAGGCCACGTCCTTCAGCCGCTGGATGGCGGTGACGTCCTGGGTGTGCTGGACGATGTAGGCCGTGCGGCCGCCGGGGCCGGGAATCGGCGTGTGGGTGGCGCTCCAGATGCGGTCCTCGAAGCCGCCGCCCAGATGGGCGGGCCGCTCGATGGCGTAGGGGATCAGCGGCAGGTGGTCGATCTTGCCGCTGTCGCGGGCCCGGATCAGCGAATCTTCCAGACGGGCGCGCGACTCGCCCTCGCTGGGAAAGGCCTCGAAGACATGCAGGCCGGCGATGTCGTCCCAGCGGCGGCCCAGGGCGTCGAGATAGGCCTGGTTGGCCGCCACGTACCGCAGCTCGCGGTCGAGCATCATGTACGGGGTCGGCAGCCGGTCGAACACGGCCTCGAAATCGATCGGCCCGGTCATCCCCTGAATGTTTTCCCCCATCGGCAGCCAGCCATAACGCAAGCTTCGCTTGAGCGGTTCCGGCATTCACTCGTCGGGCGAATTGAGAACGTATCTCAAGTAATGGCCGTTTCGTTGACACCCCGGCGCTCGCGCTTAAAAGCGTCCCGCAACGCACAAATCCACAGGTTGGACGTAAAAATGACCGAGACCAGCCGGGGGCTCCCAGAGCGTCCGCTGTCGCCGCACCTCCAGGTCTGGCGCTGGCACATCACCATGGCGTGCTCGATCCTGCACCGCGCCAGCCTGTTCGCGCTGTACATCGGCGTCCTGCTGCTGGCGGGCTGGGCCCTGTCGCTGGCCTCGGGTCCCGACCACTACGCCTGCTACACGGGTCTGCTGGGCTCGCTGATCGGCAAGCTGCTGCTGTTCGGCATCACCGTCGCGGTCTTCTACAACGTCGGCTACATCGTCCGTCAGAGCTTCTGGGACCTGGGCAAGGGCTTCAATCCCAAGACCGCCGACATGACCGGCCTGGCCGTGATCGCCTTCGCGATCGTCGCCGCCGCCGTCACCTGGATCATCGCCGCCGCGACGGGAGCGATCTGACCATGAGCACCTCCAACAGCCCCTTCCGCACCCCGCTGTCGCGCGCCCGCGGCCTGGGCGCCGCGCACCACGGCGTGAGCCACTTCATCTCCGAGCGCATCTCGGGCCTCGCCCTCGTGCCGCTGTTTATCTGGGGCGCCTTCGCGGGCATCCGCCTGGCCGGCGCCGATTTCGACACCGTCGCGGCCTGGGTGGCGATCCCGCTGAACGCCGTCCTGCTGTCGCTGCTCTTCGTGGCCCTGCTGGTCCACCTGAAGAACGCCATCCAACTGGTCATCGAGGACTATGTCGAAGCCTTCGCCCCCAAGGCGGCGCTGGTCATCGGCAACCTCTTCGTCTGCATTCTCGCCGGCGCCGTGGGGATCGTCTCGATCCTGAAGATCGCCTTCACCGGAGCCCTTTGATGTCGGCCTACACGTTCATCGACCACAAGTTCGACGTCGTCGTCGTGGGCGCCGGCGGCTCGGGCCTCCGCGCCGCGCTCGGCGCCGCGCAAGCCGGTCTCAAGACCGCCTGCATCACCAAGGTGTTCCCGACCCGCAGCCACACCGTGGCGGCCCAGGGCGGCATCTCGGCCTCGCTCGGCAACATGGGCCAGGACGACTGGCGCTGGCACATGTTCGACACCGTCAAGGGTTCGGACTGGCTGGGCGACCAGGACGCCATCGAGTACCTGACCCGCAACGCTCCGGCGGCGGTCTATGAACTCGAGCACTGGGGCGTGCCGTTCTCGCGCACGGCCGAGGGCAAGATCTACCAGCGCGCCTTCGGCGGCATGACCAAGAACTTCGGCGAAGGCCCGATCCAGCGCACCTGCGCGGCGGCCGACCGCACCGGTCACGCCATGCTGCACACGATGTACGGCCAGTCTCTGGCCCACGACACCGAGTTCTTCATCGAGTACTTCGCCCTCGACCTGATCATGGAAGACGGCGCCTGCCGCGGCGTGACCGCGTGGAAGCTCGACGACGGCACCCTGCACCGCTTCCAGGCCCAGACCGTGATCCTGGCCACCGGCGGCTACGGCCGGGCCTACTTCTCGGCCACCTCGGCCCACACCTGCACGGGCGACGGCAACGCCATGGCGCTGCGCGCCGGCCTGCCGCTGCAGGACATGGAATTCGTGCAGTTCCACCCCACCGGCATCTACGGCGCCGGCTGTCTGATCACCGAAGGCGCCCGCGGCGAAGGCGGCTACCTGACCAACTCGGAAGGCGAGCGCTTCATGGAGCGCTACGCTCCGTCGGTTAAGGACCTGGCGCCCCGCGACATGGTCAGCCGCGCGATGACCATCGAGATCCGCGAAGGCCGCGGCGTGGGTCCCAACAAGGACCACATCTTCCTGCACCTCGACCACCTGGATCCGAAGATCCTGGCCGAGCGCCTGCCGGGCATCTCGGAGACCGCCAAGGTGTTCGCCGGCGTCGACGTGACCAAGGCTCCGATCCCGGTGCTGCCGACCGTCCACTACAACATGGGCGGCATCCCGACGAACTACCACGGCGAAGTGGTCACCAAGGCCGGCGACAACCCCGACCAGGTGATCCCGGGCCTGATGGCCGTGGGCGAAGCCGCCTGCGTGTCGGTGCACGGCGCCAACCGCCTGGGTTCGAACTCGCTGATCGATCTGGTGGTGTTCGGCCGCGCGGCCGGCCTGCGCTGCGCCGAGACCCTGACCCCCGGCGCCAAGCAGCCGGAACTGAAGGCCTCGCAGACCGAGGCGCACGTCGCGCGCTTCGACCGCATCCGCAACGCCAACGGCTCGACCCCGACCGCCGAACTGCGCCTCGAAATGCAGAAGGCGATGCAGGAAGACGCCGCCGTGTTCCGCACCGGCGAGAGCCTGGACAGCGGCGTGGCCCGTCTGCAGGCCGTCTGGGACAAGAAGAACGACGTCAAGGTCTCCGACCGCGGCCTGGTGTGGAACACCGACCTGATGGAGACCCTGGAGTTCGACAACCTCATCGGCCAGGCGGTCGTGACGGTGAACGGCGCGGCCAACCGCACCGAGAGCCGCGGCGCCCACGCCCGCGAGGACTACTCCGACCGCAACGACACCGAATGGATGAAGCACACCCTGGCCTGGCTCGACAACGAGACCGGCAAGGTGAAGATCGATTTCCGTCCGGTGCACAACTACACGATGTCGACCGACATCGACTACATCCCGCCGAAGCAACGGGTTTACTAGGGGAACGCAGATGGTCCAGCTCTCTCTTCCCAAGAACTCCCGCGTTCAGAGCGGCAAGCACTGGCCGGCCCCGGCCGGCGCCAAGACCGTGCGCTCGTTCAAGATCTACCGCTATGATCCCGAAACCGGGATGAACCCGCGGTGGGACACCTACGACGTCGACGTCGAGGCCTGCGGCCCGATGGTCCTGGACGCGCTGCTCTACATCAAGAACACCATCGACCCGACCCTGGCCTTCCGCCGGTCGTGCCGCGAGGGTGTCTGCGGCTCGTGCGCGATGAACATCGGCGGCCGCAACACCCTGGCCTGCACCCACGGCCACGGCGAGGTGCCCGGCAAGGCCGTGCAGATCAGCCCGTTGCCGCACGTGCCGGTGGTCAAGGACCTGATCCCCGACCTGACGCTGTTCTACGCCCAGTACGCGTCGGTCGAGCCGTGGCTGCACACCACGACCCCCGAGCCGCAGAAGGAATGGCGTCAGTCGCCGGAAGATCGCGAAAAGCTCGACGGCCTCTACGAGTGCATCCTCTGCGCCTGCTGCTCGACCTCGTGCCCGAGCTACTGGTGGAATGGCGAGAAGTACCTGGGCCCCGCGGCCCTGCTGCACGCCTACCGCTGGCTGATCGACAGCCGCGATGAAGCGACCGGCGACCGCCTCGACGACCTCGAGGATCCGTTCAAGCTCTATCGCTGCCACACGATCATGAACTGCGCCCAGGTCTGCCCCAAGGGGCTGAACCCGGCCAAGGCCATCGCCTCGATCAAGAAGATGCTGGTCGAACGCGTCGTATGATCCAAGTCCTCGTCCTCGCCGTCGGCCTGCTCGTTTCCAGCGCCGCCGGCGCGGGCGAGGCGACCGAAAGCCCGGCCTTCCTGAAGGCCAAGGGTCAGCTCGTCGCGGGCGACCCGGCGGGCAAGCCCGCCCTGGAGCGGCTGGCGGACGAAGGCGATCCCGATGCCCGGATCCTCGTGGCCGGGGCCAAGTTCATCGGCGGCGGCGGCTTTTCCGCCGACAAGGCCGGCGCCTGCCGGTTGTGGGCGCAGGCGGCCGACGCCCGCCCTCTGGCCGCCCACCTCCATGCCGAATGCGTCGAACGCGGCCATGACGGCTCCACGCCCGATCCGGCCCGCGCCCGGACGCTCTATCAGGCCGTCGCCGATCGCGGCTTCGCCAAGTCGAAATGCGCCCTGGGCAACCTGATGATGGCGGGGCAGGGCGGCGTCATCGACGTTCCGCGCGGCCTGGCCCTTTGCCGCGAAGCCGCCGAGGCCGGCGACGCCGACGCCCAGACCGATGTCGGCGACGTGCTGCTGAAGGGCCAGTGGGTTCCCCGCGACATCGTCCAGGCCCGCGCCTGGTACGAAAAGGCCGTCGCCCAGGGCCAGAAGAACGCCGCCTTCACCCTGGGCCAGATCTTCTGGAACGGCGACGGCGTGGCCAAGGACAACGCCCGGGCGGCCGAGCTCTGGCGGATGGCCTACGCCAAGGGGCGGCTCGACGCGGCCGTGTTCCTGGGCGACGAGGCTTTTGTCCGCGCTGCGGGCGCCAAGCCGAAGTTTGATCGCACGGCGATGGACGAAGCCATCGTTTGGTACGAAAAGGCGCTGGCTCAGGATCCTGCGGCCCAGGCCAGGATCGGCCCGCGTCTGGACATCCTGCGCAAGATCAAGGCCGCCGGATCCTGATCGACCACCGGCTTGCCAAAAGGTGACGCCGTCGTCATTTTTGACGCAACGAGAGGAAATGCGCGTTGAGTGAAGTGGTCGAGAGCGATCCGAAAGCCAAGGTGGTCATTGTCGGCGCGGGTCATGCCGGCGGTTCGGCGGCGGCCTTCCTGCGTCAGTACGGGCACGAAGGCCCGATCGTGCTGATCGGCGAGGAGCCGCTCCTGCCCTACCAGCGCCCGCCGCTGTCCAAGGCCTGGCTGAAGGGCGAGGCCGACGCCGACTCCCTCGCGCTGAAACCCCAGGAATGGTACGCCGAAGCCAATGTCGCCCTGCGCCTGCAAGGCGTGGCGACCAGCCTCAACCGCGGCGCCCGCACCGTGACCCTCGCCTCGGGCGAGGTCATCTCCTACGACTTTCTGATCCTCGCCACCGGCGCGCGCGCCCGCGAGCTGCCGATCCCCGGGGCCGACCTTGCCGGCGTCCTGGCCCTGCGCACGGCGGCCGACGCCGAGGCCCTGAAGGCCGCGCTGGGTCCAGGCAAGCGCCTGGCCGTGGTCGGCGGCGGCTATGTCGGCCTGGAGGCGGCGGCCTCGGCCCGCGCCCTGGGCGCCGAGGCCACGGTGATCGAGCGCGAGAGCCGGGTGCTGGCCCGCGTGGCCTGCGAGACCCTGTCGACCTTCTTCCAGGACTATCACGGCGCCCGGGGCGTCAAGTTCGAGCTCAACGCCAATGTCGAGGCCTTCGAGGGCCAGGACGGCCGCGTCACCGGCGTGCGCCTGAAGGGCGGCGAGGTCGTGGCCTGCGACGCGGCCCTGGTCGGCGTCGGCGCCCATCCCAACGTCGAGCTGGCCCAGGACGCGGGCCTGGAGTGCACCGGCGGCATCGTCGTCGATCTGGAAGCCCGCACCAGCGACCCGCACGTCTTCGCCATCGGCGACGTCGCCCACCGGCCGCTGCCGGTCTACGAGCGCCAGTTCCGGCTGGAGAGCGTGCCCAACGCCCTGGAGCAGGCCAAGCAGGCCGCCGCCGCCATCGTCGGCCGCGCAGGACCCCCGCCCGAGCTGCCGTGGTTCTGGTCCGACCAGTACGACCTCAAGCTCCAGATCGCCGGCCTGCCGTTCGACGCCGACAGCACGATCGTGCGCGGCGACGTGGCCGCCGCCAGGTTCGCCGTCTTCCACCTCAAGGGCGACCTCGTCCAGGCCGTGGAAGCCGTCAACGCGCCGCCCGAGTTCATGGCCGGCAAACAATTGATCGCCAAGCGGACGCCCGTGTCTAAGACAAAGCTGGCGGATCCGGCGATATCCATGAAGGAAGTGGCGGCCTGAAAGCCGCCCTCTAACTACGCAGGGGAACCATGGCCAAGATCACCTACATCGAATTCGACGGGACCGAGCACGTCCTCGACGTCAAGCCGGGCCTGACGGTCATGGAAGGCGCCGTGAAGAACAACGTGCCGGGCATCGACGCCGACTGCGGCGGCGCCTGCGCCTGCGCCACCTGCCACGTCTATGTGGACGACGCCTGGACCGACAAGACCGGCGACAAGTCGGCCATGGAGGAGTCGATGCTCGACTTCGCCGAGAACGTCGAGCCCAACAGCCGCCTGTCCTGCCAGATCAAGGTCAGCGACGCCCTCGACGGCCTGGTCGTGCGCCTGCCGGAAAGCCAGCACTGACACTCAGATCCTTCTCCCCTTGCGGGAGAAGGAGTCGGCGCGAGCCGACGGATGAGGGAGCTCTCAAACGCAAGGCGCCGCGACGGCTAAGCAGCTGTCGCGGCGTTTCTGTAGGTGCGACCCCTCACCCGACCCCACTTCGTGGGGCCACCTTCTCCCGCAAGGGGAGAGGGGCGCTGGTCAGTTATAGACCGCCTGGTAGGTCACGCCCTGGGCGTCGCGGCCCAGCGGCACCAGGAACATGTCCACCTCGCCCTGCACGGCGTTGCGCACCCGGTAGACGGCCTGCGGCAGCACGTGCTGCACGTTCGACTTGAAGACCAGGCTGAACGGCGCGCGCTGCGAATTGGGATCGTGGGCCTTCAGCGGCTGGATGTCGATCAGGGTCAGGTGCATCGACCCGCCGGCGACCAGCAGTTCGTAGGTCGTGTTGGCCTGAGCGCCGAAGCTCTGCATCTGAAGCAACTGCATGGTGGTCCTTCCCCCTCTACCAGCGGCGCGGCGTCGACCGTCCAGCGCGCATCCGGAACAGGGCTGCACTTTGGCGCGCGACCGGCGCCCGCGCAACCGCCGAGCTTTGTGCAAATGCGCACGGCAGCCCAAAGCGCCCCGGGCGAAGCCGTTGGAACCTGGAAAGGGGAGAAAGTGGTGCCGCCTAGGTGACTCGAACACCTGACCTACGCATTACGAATGCGCCGCTCTACCGGCTGAGCTAAGGCGGCCCACGGCCCGTCGGCGAGATTCGCCGGGCGGAGGGAGCGCCTATTTAGCGGGGCGCGGGCCGCTTGCCAAGCGTCGGCGTGCGTTCGTGTTGCGACGGGGCGCCGGAGCCGGTCCCGGGGCGTCCGGCGAGGGCGGATCGTCGAGCCCGCCGGCGTCGTCCAGGCCTGGGTGGTCAAGGAACGGGATCAGGGCGCCGCCGGTCTCGGCCGCGTGCACGAAGGCGGTGGATTCGGCATAGGCCGACTGTCCGTAGGCCGAGGGCAGCTCGGGCAGGTCGCTCATCGTGCGCTCGCGGCGCTCGAATCGCGGATGCACCAGTTCGCCGGTCTCGGCGTAGCTGGCGGCCAGGCGGGCCCAGTCCTCGCGGCCGTAGGCGAAGGCCTGGCCCTCGGGGTCGAGATCGCTCCAGTCCGGCTCCTGCGGCGCGGCGACGCCCCGGGCGACCCAGGCGCGGGCCTCGTCGGGCTCGCCGCCCGCGAAGGCCACCCGGGCCATCAGCCCGGCCAGGCGGGC
>NZ_QHJY01000114.1 GCF_003185805.1 Caulobacter sp. D5 | reverse complement strand
CCGCCGACGTCGTGGCGACCTTGATGTCCAGCCGCGAGGGCGCGCAGCTGGCGATGGCGAGGGCGCGACTCTCGCCGGTCATGCGCCGCAAGGTGCTGGCCGTGGTGAACGCCTTCTTGCCGGACGGCCCTTCCGGCGACGGCGATTGAGACAAGAGGACGGGCGGGACGCCCCTGGCGGGGCGTCCCTTGGACGTCAGTCGGCCTTGGCGGCGCTGCGCGACCAGACCAGGGTGTGGGTTCCGTCGATGACCACCAGGGCCGCGTTGACCGGCTCGCCGAAGCTGATGTCGTCGAGCTTCATCGACAGGTACTCGTTGTTGTCCTTGCTGGTCTTCTTCCAGGCCGCGCCCAGGTCCGCTCCGTCGGCCGACACCCGGTAGTCGGGGCCGCGCTCGCCGGTCTTCTCGCAGGGGCGGATGCGGACGTTCTTGACGTTGAGGGTGAGGGTGCGGATGGCCCCCGAGAACGAACCGTCGGCATTGGCGGTGAAGGTCCCGATCGTCGCCATTGAAGTCTTCCTTCTGTCTTCGGGCCGCGACCATCGCGACCTCGATGGCGATCCCAGGACCGGGGGCGACAGGAGGTCCGGCAGCGCGCCACGCGCGCCCGCAGGCTTGCCGAAGGACAGATGGCGGCGAGTTTCTTGGACCGCGAGGAATGGCGGCGCGCCGCCAGGGGAAGAAAGTCGTTCGACGAGGTTGCCGGGCCTCCGGCCCCGGTCAGATCGGGCCATGAGAGATCGCGTATGGACGCGCCCCAAGCCAGCCGGAAGGCTTCGAGGCCAGATCGGGACCTGCACCGCCAATGCCGGCGCTTCGGGATCGGGGGCTGTCCGCGCCCTCGCGCTCTGCGCCTGGACCGTCCGATCCGATCCCGCGAGAAGACGCGCGAGCGCGGCCCCGACGGCCGGGTGTCGGCCGACGGCGCGGGCCTGGGCGTAGCCTGGAAGGCGACCAGCAAGGACAACAACGAGTACCCGTCGATGAAGCTCGACGACATCAGCTTCGGCGAGCCGGTCAACGCCGACTCGGTGGTCATCGACGGCGCCCACACCCTGGCCCAGTCGCGTAGCACCGCCAAGGCCGACTGACGTCCGAGAGACGCCTCGCCAGGGGTGTCCCGCCCGTCCCAAGCCCTGGTCGGCGCCGTTCGGGCCGCCCCTCCCAC
>NZ_QHJY01000113.1 GCF_003185805.1 Caulobacter sp. D5 | reverse complement strand
CTACGGCGCCGACGCGCCGCCCGACGCCGCCGCGCCGCCCGCCGAAGACTGAGCCTCGAAGACGCCGCGGGCGATGGCCCGCGCCAGGGTGTCGGCCGCCGCCGAGCCCAGTCTCGCCAGCGCCACGGCGCGTCCGGGACCGTCTCCCAGCGCCTGAGCGCCAGAGGCCAGGGCGAAGACCACGTCGCCGTCGAAGGGCGTGTGGACGGGGCGGATGGCCCGCGCCAGCCCGTCCTGCGCCATCATCGCCAGCCGCGTGCACTCGGCGGTCGTCAGGTCGGCGGTGACGGCGACCACGGCCAGGGTGGTGTTGGCGCCCTGCGTCAGCCGTCCCAGCGCCGCCAGCTTGGAATCGTCCGGGATCGGCTCGACCTGCGTCGGAGCGTCGGGCGCGGGGCGGACGCCGCCGAACTCGCCGTCGATCTCCCAGGGCCAGGCCCAGAAGGTCTGGCCGTCGGCCATCCGTACCGAACCGACCGGATTGACCGCCGCCAGGGCGCCGACCACCAGGCCGTCGCCCAGGTCGAGGGAGGCGCTGCCGATGCCGCCCTTGGAGAGGCCCGCCATCGCCCCCACGCCCGCGCCGACCGAGCCCAGGGCGAAGTCCTCGCCCGCCGCCGCGGCGGCCTCGATGCCCAGCCAGCGGTAGGGCGGATCCAGGCCCCAGTCCTTGTCGCCGCCGTTGCCCAGGTCGTGCAGCACCGCCGCCGGCACGATCGGGATGGCCGGCGAGGTCGGGGCCAGGCGGATGCCGCGTCCGGCCGCCGACAGGGCCGCGACCACGCCGTCGGCCGCGCCCAGGCCGAACACCGAGCCGCCCGACAGGCAGATCGCGTGGGCCTTGCTGAAATTGTTCTCCGGCTTCAGCACGTCGATCTCGCGCGTGCCGGGCCCGCCGCCGCGCACGTCGACGCCGGCCGTCCAGGCCTCGGGGCAGAGCAGGGCGGTGACGCCGGAGGCCACGGCCTCGTCCTGGGCGTGGCCCACCGTGAGACCCGCGACGTCGGTGATCAGGTTGCGCGGACCGGGACGGGGCATGGGACTGGACTCCGCTCTAGGCGGGCGTAGGCGTATAGGTCAGGCGGCAGACGGTCCAGCCGTCGATGCGGGCCATGGTGAAGGCCCCGCCCAGCTGCCTGGCCATGGCGTGGACGATGCGCAGGCCGAGACTCTGCGACCTGGCCGGCTCGAAGCCGTCCGGCGGCCCGCCGCCGTTGTCGCGGATGGTCAGCACGTGGTCGGCGCCGTCCTGCTCCAGGGCCACGACGATGCGGCCGTCCGAACCGGACGCGAAGGCGTGCTCCAGGGCGTTGTTGAAGCACTCCAGCATGACCAGGGTGACGGGCGTGGCCTGTTCGGGATGCAGGGGCGCCTCGCCGCCCTCGACCCGCACGGCGTGACGGGCGCCGGCCGCTTGCCCTGCGTCGTCCAGCAGGGCCTCGGCGAAGGACCGGAAGGGCGTCGGCTCGCCGGTCTGGTCGTGCAGCTGGCGCTGGATCTTGGCGATGGTCTCGATGCGGCCGCCGGCCTCGGTCAGGGCGTGGCGGGCGTCCTCGTCCTTCACGCCCGAGGACTGCAAGCGCAGAAGGGCGCCGACCACCTGGATGTTGTTGCTCACCCGGTGGTGCATCTCGCGATAGAGCAGGTCGCGGCTGCGGGCCAGGTCGGCCAGGCTTTCGCGCTCGACCGCCAGCTTGCGCATCGTCTGGCGCATGCCGTCGATGAAGAAGATGTCGACCGCCGTGACGAAGACGTAGAACGCGATCGCCACCATGGTCGCGAAGTCGAACCGGAAGCTGTTGTACGGCGGGATGAAGAAGTACCAGGCCGCCAGGCCCGACAGGGTCGCGCACAGGATCGCCGGGCCGCGGCCGGCGAAATAGGCGGTCAGCACGATGGCCGGGAAGAAGGTCAGGTACGGAAAGCCGGGCGGGAACCAGCTGTTGAGCGCCAGGCGCACGAAGAAGGCGGCCGCGGCGGCGGCGACCGCCGAGGCATAGCGCAAAGCGATCGAGGACGAGCCCACGCGCGACATGATTTTCGAAAAGGCCCCGACTCGTACGGCGTCGAAAGCTCACGTCGCCGTTGCCGGAACTATTTCCTAAAACAACTTTCGGGTCACGCAAATCCCGACCGCCATGGTCCGAATACGGAAAGGCCCGCCCGTCTGGCGACGGGCGGGCCCTGCGTGATCACCCTTGGGTGGAGGATCAGAACTTCTTGCTGGCGTTCAGGTACCAGTAGCGGCCGGTCGAGTTGGCCAGCGAGCCGTAGTAGCCGAAGTTCGACGAGTTCAGCGGCGGATCCTTGTCGGCGATGTTGCGCACGCCGACCCGGAAGGTCGTGCCGTCCATGCGGCCGCCGCTCTTGAAGGCGTACTGGCCGTAGAGGCTGACCGTGGTCCAGTCGTCGACCTCGTAGTAGCGGCCGTTCACCTGGGTCACGCCGGTGTCGTAGACCGAACCGACGTAGTTGACGAAGGCGCCGGCGCCCCAGCCGTCCTTGCGCCAGGTCATGCTGACGCTGCCGCGGAACTCCGGATTGCCGTCCAGGCGGATCTGGCTGCCGGCGCTGGAGATCGTCAGGCCCGACAGCGTGCCGTCGGCGACGGCCTTCATCAGGATCTGTTCGATCGGGCTGGCGGCCTGGTCGTACTTGGTCAGCTTGGCCACGTTGACGGTGACGCCGAAGTCGCCCCAGGGGGTGTCGTCCAGGTCGTAGTCGAGGCTGAAGTCGACGCCCTGCAGGACCCGCGGCTGCAGGTTCATGTAGGTGTCGTTGATGTAGGAGATCGTGCCGACGGTGTTGGTGCCGGTCGCGGCCTCACGCACCACGTTGGGGTTCGAGCTGCCCTGCAGGCGCAGCAGGTAGTCGTAGGCGATCTGGTTGTAGCCGCCCAGGATGCCGATGACGTTCTTTTCGCGGATCGACCAGAAGTCGGTGGTCAGGGTGACCTTGCCGAACTCGATTGGGATGAAGCGCGGCTGGTAGACGAAGCCGATCGAGGCGTTGTCGGCTTCTTCCGGCTTCAGGTCCTTGTTGCCGATGCGCACTTCCAGCGTGCTGGCGCTGGAGCAGGTGACGTTGTTGATCCGGCAGGCGGCGTAGTCGGTGCGGCTGTTCGAGACGGTCGCGCCTTCGCTGTAGAACTGCGGCAGGTTCGGCGCGCGGAAGCTCTGCGACACCGAGGTGCGGAACGACAGGCCCTGGCCGACCTTCCACAGCAGGGCGCCCTTGGGCTTCAGCACGTTGCCGAAGTCGGAATAGTACTCGTCGCGGGCGGCGAGCTGCAGGGTCACTTCCTCGACGAACGGGATGTTCATGTCCGACGAGATGAGCGGCACGGCCAGTTCGCCGAAGATCGACGAGATCTGGCGGTGGGCCGAGACGTCCGGAGCCGCCGAGGCGCCCATGACGTCGCTGCCGTAGGTCACGCCCGTCACCGTGTTGGTGTAGGTGATCGTGCCGTCCATGCGGTCGTCACGGTCGTCGCTGAAGGTCTCGCGACGCCATTCGGCGCCCAGGGCCACGCCGACGTCGCCGCCGGGCAGGCTGAACAGGTCGGCCTTGTTGACCTTGAAGTCGGCCAGGGCCAGCGAGGTCTTGCTGATGCGATAGACGTCGATCAGGAACGAGTTGATCGTCGCCTTGCTGTTGGGCGTGCCGTCCTCACCCGAATAGTTGGTCAGCGAGCCGCCGTTGAACGGGTTGTAGGCGGTCGAGTCCGTGCGGTTCACGGCCGCCTGGAAGAGGGTGTTGCTGATGGCGTTGTGGGTGGCGTCCTTGGTGTTGGCCTCGGAATACAGCAGCGCCGATTCCCACTTCCAGCCGTTCCACTTGCCCTTCACGCCGCCCAGCAGGCGGTAGTTGTTGTCGGTGACGGTGTAGGTGCGCGGACCCGCGTCGACCGGACGGTAGGTGGTGATGTTCATCGCCAGGCCCGTGGTCGGCACGCCCGTCAGGCCCGAGAGCCGGTTGGGGTTGGCCGTGCCGTCGCTGAGCGTGGTGGCGCCGAAGGGGTTCCAGTAGGCGTTGGCGGCGATGCTGATCGGGGCCGACGACAGCGGGGCCGACTGCTCGCGCTGGCCGGTGAACAGGGCGTGGTAGAAGCCGGCTTCGCCGAACAGGGTCAGGCCGTTGTCCAGGTCCTTCTCGGCGGTCGAGAACAGGTTGGTGCGCTCCAGCCCGCCCTTGAGGGTGCGCTGGGTGTTTTCGTCGTAGCGCAGCACGCGGTCGGTCGTGCCGGTGATCGTGCCCGACTTGATGCAGATGTCGCCGCTGAGGGTGGCGCTGCTGCAGCCGGCGGCGGTGTTGGACACGGGCTCGATGTGGAACACGCCCGACGAGGTCAGGGCCGTGCCGTTCTGGCGGACCACCGTCGACGACGGGATCACCGTGAACGAACCCCAGGGGCTGGAGGTCGAGCGGTTGTCGAAGCTGGTCGAGCCGGCGAACAGTTCGTCCTCGATCTGGCTGCGGTGATCCTCGCTGGCGGCGTAGTCGCGCTCGGTGGCCATCATCCGGCTGTGAGCGGTGTAGTTGCCGAAGAAGGTCAGGCGCGTGCCGTCGTCCAGGCGCGTGCCGGCCTTCACGTTGAACGAGCCTTCGCGATAGCCGGTGCCTTCCGAGCCGCCGACCTGGCTTTCGATCTTCAGGCCCTGGAACTTGGTGTCGAGCACGGTGTTGACCACGCCGGCCACGGCGTCGGTGCCGTAGATGGCGGCCGCGCCGTCGCGCAGCACTTCGACGCGCTTCACGCCCGAGACGGGCAGGGCGTTGGTGTTGGCCGTCTGCACCGGAACGAAGTTCTCGGTCTGAGTGCCGGGGTGCAGCACCAGGCGGCGACCGTTCAGCAGCATCAGGGTGTTGCCGGTGCCCAGGTTGCGCAGGTTGATCGACGAGACGTCGCCGCGGGCGTCGTTGAGGTTGCCGGTGGTGCGGGCTTCCTGGAACTGGACGTCGCCGGCCTGCGGGATCGAGCGGAACAGCTCGTCGCCCGACACGGCGCCGGTGGCGACGATCTCGGCCTCGCCGACCACGGTCACCGGCAGGGCTTCGGTGGTCTTGGCGCCTTCGATCTGGCTGCCGACGACGACGATGGCTTCGACTTCGGCGACTTCTTCGGGAGCCGCTTCAGTCGCGGCGGCTTCCGACTGGGGGCGGGCGGCCGGGGCGGCGCGCAGGGTGATGGTCTTGCCGTCGTCCGAGGCGACGACCAGGCCGGCGGCTTCGGCCAGGCGCTTGAGGGCCTCGGCGTCCGGCAGTTCGCCGGTCACGGCCGGGGTCTTGCGGCCGGCGGCGGCCTCGTACGGGAACAGGACCTGCTTGCCGGTCTGCTTGGCGTAGGTCTGCAGGGCCGAGACGGCGTCCTGCGGCGGGATGTTGAAGGTGTGGCGCGCGCCCTGGGCGGCGGCCTGACCGGCGATGGTCAGGACGGCGGCCGAGGCCAGCAGCAGGCCGCGGACGGTCCGGCGGCGTTGATCGGTACGCATGGACAAGATCTCGAGTCCCCTTTGTCCGCCGCGCCCCCTCGACGCGACGTTCTTACCGGCTTCGACGGGGGGCGTTACGGAAACCTCCAGTCGGCGAGTAAAATTTGTGGCGGAGGTGTGACGGGTGTGGCGGATGGGCAACGTTGAGGGGCGCGCGACCTCGTCCTCACGCGGTGAACCGCTGAGCTGATGAAGGAGAGCGGAGCGCCCGGGCGACGCCCGGAGGTGTTGTTGTGTGTACCGTTTCGACGAAGCCTAGACGCTCCGCGCGGTCGTTTGGCTGCCGGCT
>NZ_QHJY01000112.1 GCF_003185805.1 Caulobacter sp. D5 | reverse complement strand
GAGACCCCTCACCCGACCCTGCTCCGCAGGGCCAACCTCTCCCGCAAGGGGAGAGGGATCCGGTGCGAAACCCGCTTTCGCGGGGATTTTACGGGAAAAAAGGCCGGCGCTGCGGCGGCTGAAAACGCCCCCCCAGAGGAGGATCTGGGGTCCAGATACAGAAAAAGCCGGCCCGCGAACGCGGAGCCGGCTTTTCGTCGCCCTTACGGCGAGACCTTGCGGTCTTACTTCTTCGCGGTGAAACCGGCGAACTTGGCGTTGAAACGCGAGACGCGGCCGCCGCGGTCCATCAGCTGGGCGTTGCCGCCGGTCCACGCCGGGTGGGTGCGCGGATCGATGTCGAGCGCCAGGTTCGCGCCTTCCTTGCCGTAGGTCGAGCGGGTTTGGTAGCTCGTCCCGTCGGTCAGGGTGACGTTGATGAAGTGGTAGTCGGGGTGAATGTCTTGTTTCATCGGGCGGTCCAACCGACTAGAGGGCGGCGTGAAATGTGAGTGAGCGCCGCCGTGCGGGGTGGCCCTCGAAGACGCGCGGCTATAAAGAACCCGCGCGTTTTTGGCAAGGACCCTGTTGATGAGCGACGTTAACGGCGGCGAGATTTCGGTCGAAGGCCGCCCCGGCGCCGGCGCCGAACTGGCCCAGAGCCTGTCGGAATCGGCCGCCCGCCGCCCGCGCCGCAAGGACATCCGGCCGCTCGCCCATCTGCTGCCCTTCGTGCGCCGCCATATCGGCGACGCCCTGGCCGCCGGGTTCTTCCTGCTGTTCTCGACCGGCGCGACCCTGGGCCTGACGGGGGCGTTCAAGAACGTCATCGACAAGGGATTCGCCAAGGGCGGCGAAGGGGCGGTGAACCACACCTTCCTGACCCTGGCCGCCGTCGCCCTGGTGCTGGCCGTGGCCACGGCCTCGCGCTTCTTCTTCGTCACGCGCCTGGGCGAGCGCGTCGTCGCCGACCTGCGCCGCTCGCTCTACGACCACGTCCTGACCCTGGACCCGGCCTATTTCCTCAAGACCCGCACCGGCGAGGTGCTGTCGCGGATGACCGCCGACGTCTCGCTGATCGACCAGCTGGTCGGGGCCTCGGCCTCGATCGCCCTGCGCAACACCCTCAGCCTGATCGGGGGCCTGGGCTACATGGCCGTGGTCAGCCCCAAGCTGGCGGGCTTCATCGTGCTGATGGTGCCGGTGGTGCTGACCCCGATGTTCTTCGTCGGCCGCAAGGTGCGCAAGCTGTCGGTCACCGCCCAGGACCGCTTCGCCGACGCGGTGGGCTACGCCGGCGAGAGCCTGGACGCGCTGGACACCGTGCAGGCCTTCGTGCGCGAGCGCGAGGCCGGCCGCCGGTTCGGTTCGGCGGTGGAGACGGCCTACGACGCCTCGGTGCGCCGCATCCGCGCCCGGGCCGGCATGACGGTGCTGGTCATGACCCTGGCCTTCGGCGGCGTGACCCTGCTGCTGTGGTTCGGGGCGCGCATGGTGCTGTCGGGCGAGATGACGCCGGGCACGCTCGCCCAGTTCGCCATGCTGGCGGTGATGGCCGCCGGCTCGGTCGGCGCCCTGGGCGAGGTCTGGGGCGACGTGCAGAAGGCCTCCGGGGCCATGGACCGCATCTCCGACCTGCTGAACGCCCGCCCCGGCATCGCCCCGCCGGAAGCGCCCAGGACCCTGCCGTCGCCGGTGCGCGGCGAGATCGCCTTCGAGAACGTGGCCTTCGCCTATCCCGGCCGCCCCGACCTGCCGGCGCTCAACGGCTTCAGCTTGACCGTGAGGCCCGGAGAGACCGTCGCCCTGGTCGGTCCCTCGGGGGCGGGCAAGAGCACCGTCCTGCGCCTCCTGCTGCGCTTCTACGACCCTCAGGGCGGCGCGGTGCGCCTGGACGGCGTCGACCTGCGCGACGCCGAGCCCGCCGAGGTGCGCGCGGCCATGGCCCTGGTGGCCCAGGACTCGCCGCTGTTCTCGGGTTCGGCCATGGACAACATCCGCTTCGGCCGCGAGGACGCCACCGAGCAGGAGGCCCGCGCCGCCGCCGAGGCCGCCCAGGCCACGGGCTTCATCACCGCCCTGCCCCAGGGCTTCGACACGCCGGTGGGCGAGCGCGCCAAGACCCTGTCGGGCGGCCAGCGCCAGCGCCTGGCCATCGCCCGCGCTCTGGTGCGCCAGGCCCCGATCCTGCTGCTCGACGAGGCCACCAGCGCCCTGGACGCCGAGAACGAGCGGCTGGTGCAGCAGGCCCTCGACGCGGCCATGAGCGGGCGCACCACACTGGTGATCGCCCACCGCCTGGCCACCGTGCTGCAGGCCGACCGCATCGTGGTCATGGACGAGGGCCGCGTGGTCGAGGAAGGCGCCCACGCCGACCTGGTCACCCGCGGCGGCCTCTACGCCCGCCTGGCGCGGCTGCAGTTCGGGGTGGAGGCGGCTTAGGCGCTCGCCTTCTCCGCCTTCGCCGTCTCCTGCTCCTTGATCAGAGACACGTGGAGCAGCTGCTTGCGCAGTTCCTCGAAGGCGGGCGTGCCGACCAGGGCGGGGTCCTGCTTCTCGGCCCAGTCGATCAGCTTCTCCAGCGCCTCGCCGATGCGGCCGATCTGGCGGCCGTAGCTGCCGACCTCGTCGAGCACCCGGGCCTCGACCTCGGGCTTGCCCGACTGGCCCAGATTGATCGTGAACAGGGAAAAGTCGCCGAAACTCCACGACCACGGATTGATGGTCTGGGTCAGCTGGCGCGGGGCGAGGGAAAGCTGGAACGGTTCGGACATGGGGGCCTCCCGATCTGGAAGGGCCAGCATGCCGCCTTTGCAACGCCTGCGTGTGACGAATGACGCGGCGGACCGACAGAAACGCCGGTCTCGCCCAATCTCGGGTCAGCCGCGGGCGGCGGCCGCCAGGTCCGGGAAGTCGCTGAACACCCCGTCGACGCCGGCGGCGTAGAGCGCCTTCAGCACCGCGGTCGCATCGCCGGCCTTGGCCAGGTAGTCGGCGGCGGCCGGGTCGCCTTTGCGCAGGGTGGCCGGCAGGAAGTAGTTCTCGGCCCGCACCGTCCAGGGATGCACCAGCAGGCCCGCCGCGTGGGCGTCCTTCACGAGGGAGGTGGCCGGCAGCAGGACTTGCGCGTCCTGCGGCACGACCATGGTCTTTTCCGGACCCAGGCCGTCGGCATAGGCGGCAACGCCCTTCAGGCCCTCGGGCGTGACGAGGTCCGCGTACTTGACGGTCGGCAGGTCGGCCGGGCCGCCCTGGCCGGCGACCAGCAGGACGAGGCGCGCGGCGGTCTTCAGGCGCAGGGTCTTCAGCGGCCCGACCTCGAAGCACTGCACGAACACCGGGGCGGTCTTGGAGTTGAGATCGTTGCGCTTGAGCGCCTCGACCATGCGGCCTTCGATCGGCAGGCCGACCGAGGCGAAATAGGCCGGGTGCTTCATCTCCGGATAGACGCCGATCGTGCGGCCGACGCGCTTGCTCTCGGCGCGGGCGAAGGCGACGACCTCGTCGAAGGTGAGGACCTGGGCTTTGCCGTCATAGGCGGCGCTGGCCGGACGCAGCTGCGGCAGCCGCTCGCGGGCCCGCAGGGTCTTGATCTCGGCCAGGGTGAAGTCCTCGGTGAACCAGCCCGTCAGGCTTTCGCCGTCGATGGTCTTGGTCGCCTTGCGGGCGGCGAACTCGGAACGGGAGGCGACGTCGGTCGTGCCGCCGATCTCGTTCTCGTGGCGCACCACCAGGTGGCCGTCCTTGGTGACCACGAGGTCGGGCTCGATGAAGTCGCAGCCCTGCTCGATGGCCAGGCCGTAGGCCAGCAGGGTGTGCTCGGGCCGATAGCCGGAAGCGCCGCGGTGGGCGATGACGATCGGCTTGCGCACGCCGGCGCGGACCATGGCGGGGATCATGCTGGCGCCCATCGTGCCGGCGAGGGCGGCGGTCGTCATGGCGCGGCGGGTCAGTAGGGTCATGGCCGCTGATTAGCGCGCGGATGTGACGGTTTGGCGAGGGGCGTGCGTCGCTTCCGCGGCGCCTTGCCCATGAAAAAGGGCTCCGGAACCTCGTCCCGGAGCCCTCTTCAAATCGAACCTTCGAAGCCTCAGCCCGCCGCGTGCAGGGCCTTCAGCACCAGGGGGTGCAGATCCTGGTTGGCGGCCAGGATCGACGAGCCTTCCACCGGATCGCCGTGCTCTTCGATGGTGCTGACCTTGCCGCCCGATTCCTGGACCATCAGCACGCCGGCCGCGACGTCCCAGGGCTTCAGATTGCGTTCCCAGAAGGCGTCGAAGCGGCCGGCGGCCACCCAGGCCAGGTCGAGCGCGGCCGCGCCGAAGCGGCGCACGCCGGCGACCTTCTGGCTGACCTGGTGCAGCTCCTTCAGGAACTGGCCGTGGCCGGGCTTGCCGATGAACGGCACGCCGGTGGCCAGCACGGCCTCGTCCATGTGCTTGCGGGCGGCGACGCGCAGGCGCTTCTCGGCGCCGAGGAACGCGCCCTTGCCCTTCTCGACCCAGAACAGGTCGTGGGTGATCGGGTTATAGGTGACGCCGGCGACGACCTCGCCCTCGCGCTGCAGGGCGATGTTGACCGCGAAGTGCGGGATGGCGTGCAGGAAGTTGGTGGTGCCGTCCAGCGGGTCGACGATCCAGGTGTGGGTCTTGTCGGTGCCCTCGATCAGGCCGCGCTCCTCGCCGAGGAAGCTGTAGCCCGGACGCGCCTTGCTGAGGATCTCGAACAGGGTCTGCTCGGCCTTGAGGTCGGCGTTGGTCACGAAGTCGCCCGCGCCCTTCTTGGAGACCTGCAGCTCGGAGACTTCGCCGAAGTCGCGGGCCAGACCCCGGGCGGCCTTGCGCGCGGCGTCGATCATCACGTTGAGAAGGGCGGAAGGCGTGGGCACGGGCGGATATCCTATGGAATTCCCTGTACCGACGCGCGGACGCGCGGCGGCGGGAGACGGACGATGGCAGTGGGAAAGAGCGGGCGCGGAACCTAGACGCGGGGCCACGCGAAGGCAAGACGGGGCGAATTGTCGCGGTCAACCCTGCGTCGCTTGAAAAAGGGGACCGATCGGTCAATTTTAGAGGCGGCAATTGATCCAGCGCAAAGCGAGGGGTCAGGCCACGCGCAAACTACGCGCATAGAAGGAGTCCTCCCCCAATGACCGACACGACCAACATGACCAAGTTTCCCCTGATCGCCGCCGCCGCGGCCGCCCTGCTGGCCCTGGCCCAACCCGCCGCCGCCGAGGTTCCCCTGACCGCGGCGACCCACGCCGCCGCCGGCGCCTCGCAGCGCATTTCGGTGACCGGCAAGTCCTCGACCGTGGTCAGCGAAGAGCTGACCCGCGCCGCCCGCCAGGTGTGCAGCGCGGCCCTGAAGGGCAGCCGCCACCCCAACTACGCCTCGTGCGTGACCGAGACCCTCGGCCAGGCCCGCGCCGACTACGCCGCCCTGCGTTCGGCCGCCGCCAGCGCCGCCGAGTAGACGGCCTCCCCCGCCGCGCCGCCGGGATCCCTCCCCGGCGGCGTAAGCCGCCAAAGGCAGAAAAAGGCCGGCGCGGAATTCGCGGGAAAAAAGCTCGCGGCCATGTCACGTCTGGCGCCTTCGCCTCGCCCTGTCGGGCAAACCGAGGGATCGACCATGAGCGCCGCCGACACGATCTTCGAAGACCGCCGCCCCGCCATGACGGGCCTGGCCTATCGCATGCTGGGCTCGCGGGCCGAGGCCGAGGACGTGGTGCAGGACGCCTGGCTGCGCTGGCGCGAGGTCGAGACGGCCGAGATCGGCAACCCGGCCGGCTTTCTCAACCGCGTGGTCTCGCGCCTCTGCCTGGACCGCCTGAAGTCGGCCCGCGCCCGGCGCGAACTCTATGTCGGCGAATGGCTGCCCGAGCCGGTGGTCGATGTCGACGAGACCTTCGGCCTGGGCGAGAATCTGACGGTCGCCTTCCTGCTGGCGCTGGAGCGCCTGACCCCGCTGGAGCGGGCGGCCTTCCTGCTGCACGACGTGTTCGACACGCCCTTTTCCGAGATCGCCGCCACCCTGGACCGCTCCGAGGCGGCCGTGCGCCAGCTGGCCGCCCGGGCCCGTGAGCACGTCAAGGCCGGCAAGCCCCGCTACAAGCCCAGCGCCGACGAGGAGCGCCGCCTGACCGAGGCCTTCGTCGCGGCCGCCCTCAGCGGCGACGCGGCGACCCTGCGCGGCCTGCTGGCCAAGGACGTGGTCATGCACGCCGACGGCGGCGGCAAGGTCTCGGCGACCATGAACCCGGTGTTCGGCCTCGACAACGCCGTACGGCTGCTGGAAGGCATCGCCCGCAAGTGGCCCCATCCCGACGGGACGACCGCGCGCCTGGCCCGCATCAACGGCCAGCCGGGGGTGGTGATGGCCCATGACGGCGTGGTGTTCCAGACCATGGGCCTGGACATCGTCGATGGCCGCATCGCCGCCGTCTACACCATGCGCAACCCCGACAAGCTGGCGCGGGTGCGGGCGTAGAATCCTTCTCCCCTCGCGGGAGAAGGTGTCATCCGAAGGATGACGGATGAGGGGTCTCTCAAAATCGAGACGCTCCGCCCGGCCTCACAGCCGCATGCAGCTTTGAAGTTCTGAGAGACCCCTCACCCGACCTCGCTCCGCGAGGCCACCCTCTCCCGCAGGGGGAGAGGGGTCTTCAAGGCAGCGTCGCCTTGGGCAGGCTGTCCCTGGTCTCGCAGGCCATCTTGCCGGCCTTGCCCGCGGCGCCGGAGATGTCGTCGAGCTTGGCTTCCTTGCGCCAGTTCTTGGGCAGGCCCTTGTCGCCGGCGAAGTCCATGCCGAGGTCCATCCATTTGTCGGCGGCGCAGTCGAGGGCGAAGATCATGATCGGGCCCTTGCCGGCCGGCCACGACTTGTAGGGCCCGCCGGCGCCCTTGCCCTCGGCGATGCGCAGGACGACGAGGCCGGAGCTCTCGTCCACCCTCAGGAAATCGGCGTCGTAATAGGTCTTGGCCTCGCCCGGGGCCGGCTTCCAGCTTTCTCCCAGGGCCGGCATCGCCAAGCCGAGCATGGGTACGCTAAGCAAACACGCTACGAGCCGCTTCTTCATGGCGGTCCCTCCCCGTTATCGTTCGCTGGGGAGGAGGCTATGCCTGTCGTACAACCACGGCAAGAGAACGCCGTTATGCAGTCTTAGGCCCGGGCGGCGAGCCCTTCGGCGATGGCCGCGTTGAGCGCCGCCACGGCCGCGTCCGGGCCTTCCGGATGGGCCCAGACCCCGCCCGAGACGGCCAGGAAGTCGGCGCCGGCGCTCGCCAGCGGCGCGGCGTTGGCGGCGGTGATGCCGCCGATGGCCACGCACGGGACCTCCATCGTCTCCTGCCAGATCGACAGGATGTCGGGCTCGGCGACGATCGGGGCGTCCTTGGTGGTGGTCGGGAAGAAGGCCCCGAAGGCCACGTAGTCGGCTCCGGCCTCGGCGGCCTCCATGGCCAGGTGCCGGCTGTCGTGGCAGGTGACGCCGACCATGCGGTCCTTGCCCATCAGCTTGCGGGCGCTCGCGTAGGGCGTATCGCCCTGCCCCACATGCACGCCGTCGCAGTCGAGGCGGGCGGCGAGGTCGGGACGGTCGTTGAGGATCACCGCCACGTCGCGGGCGCGGGCGATCGGCGCCAGGGCCGCGACGGCGGCGGCCACGACGTCGTCGGACACGTCCTTGAGGCGGATCTGCAGGGCCGCCACGTCGCCGCCCTCCAGGGCGCGGGCCAGCTGGCGGCCGAAGGCGGCCAGGTCCGGCAGGGACGGCGGGGTGATGAGATAAAGGCGGCAGTCGAGCGTCATGCGCCGCCTTTACGCCGATTTGGCCCGAAACGCGACTTTGGGGGCGATTGGCGCCGGTGCGTGAAAACCTCGTCCTTCGACAAGCTCAGGATGAGGTTTTCAAATCGCCCGCCCCTGATCCTCATCCTGAGCCTGTCGAAGGGCTCGCCCGTGACGACGCGCCGCTGCGAACTCGACTGAGAGTCAGTTGCAAACCGGTGGAAAACTGTTAGATGAGAATGACAATCATTCGGTAGGGCGTTCTTTCCTTGTACGTCTGCAATTGTAACGGCATCCGCCAGCGTGAAGTCCGCGCCGCGATCGACGCGGGCGCGACTCGTCCGGCCGACATCTTCCGCCACAAGGGCTGCCAGGCCCAATGCGCCAAGTGCGTGTGCGAGATGCGCCAGATGATCCAGGAATCCCGCGAAGCTCTGGCTTTCGCCGCCGAATAAGGCGTCTTGCGACGCAAAGTCGCCGATTTCCAGTAACCGCGAAGCACTCTCACGCTTTTCTGTGAGGCTGCGAAACACTTGCAGACATTACTGTTGAAGCGCTTGAAAAGCAGCTTAAGGGTGCGGGCGAACTCGAACCTTAGGAGGCCGCCATGCAAGGCGATCCCGGCGTTATCCGCGTCCTCAACGCTGTGCTCACCAACGAGCTGACGGCCGTCAACCAGTACTTCCTGCATGCCCGCATGCACGACAACTGGGGCTTCAAGCGCCTCGGCCAGATCGTCTATCAAGAGTCGATCGGCGAAATGAAGCACGCCGACAAGCTGATCAACCGCATCCTCTTCCTCGAGGGCCTGCCCAACCTGCAGGACCTGCACAAGCTGAAGATCGGCGAGACCGTGCCGGAATGCCTGGCCGCCGACCTGTCGATCGAGCTGTTCAACCGCGAACTGCTGGTGCCCGGCATTGTGCAGTGCGAGCAGGCCCGCGACTACATCAGCCGCGAACTGCTGCGCGAGATCCTCAACGACACCGAGGAGCACATCGACTACCTCGAAACCCAGCTGTCGCTGATCAAGTCGCTCGGCGAGCAGAACTACCTGCAGAGCGCCATGGGCGAACTGCCGGCGGCCTGATCCGCCTCACGAGACTTCGAAGACTGTCGAACGGCCTCCCAGCATCCGCGGGGAGGCCGTTCTGCTATTCGCCCAAGCCTATTCACAGAGCGCTTCCAGGGCGTCGCGGTCGAGCAGCTCGACGTGGCGCACGGTGGGCAGGGCGATCAGGCCTTCCTGCAGGAACGCCGTCAGGGTGCGCGACACCGTCTCGATGGTCAGGCCCAGATAGTCGGCCATGTCCTGGCGGCTCATCGGCAGATCGAAGGCGGCCTCGCCCTTGCGGTCGGCCAGCAGCAGCAGCAGGCCCGCCACCCGCTCGCAGGCGCTGCGGCGGCCCAGCATCAGCACGTGGTCCTGGCTGCGCTGCAGGCCGGCGATGGTCACCTGGTAGAGCTTGCGGGCCACGTCGCCGTCGCGGGCGGCCAGGTCGCTGAGCGCCCGGCGGCGGACGATGCGGACGGCGACGTCGCCGACGGCCTCGGCCGTGGTGCGGTGGATGTCGCCGGCCTCGAAGCCGAAGGCCTCGCCGGCGAAGTGGAAGGCGTCGATCTGGCGGCGGCCGTCGCGCAGCAGCCGGCCGGTGCGCACCGTGCCCTCGACCAGTTCATAGACCTGATCGGCCGCGTCGCCCTCGGCGAAGATCTCCTCGCCGGCCGCGTAGCGGATGACGCCGGCGGAGACGCCCGGCAGGGCCGGTTGGGCGGAGGCGGGCTCGAAACGGAGGGGCGACAGCATCGGAGGCTCCCGGGGAGGAAGGAGGCGGTGGGGAGACCGCCCCGTGACGCCGGCACATTCCCCCTTCTCCGCGTAGGGGTAAATTCGGGGGCCGCGCATAAGGGTTTTTGCGTAGACGCAAATTCGGAGGGGCGGCGGCGGGGCGTGGGGGAGGCAAAAAAGCCCGCCTTCCCGGGCCTTGCGCCCAGGATCCATCGTTCAGCGTCCGCGGAGTGAGGCGTGCGCCCTCGGACCTTCGGCTCCGCAAGACGACAAAGTCATGGCCTGCCGCCAGCATGATCCTGGGCGCAAGGCCCAGGAAGGCATCTTCAATATATCGGGAGCCCGGCCCCTAGCGCCGCGCCTTGACCATCCGCTCCAGCTCCACGGCCCGCACGGTGGTCATGCTCAGGTGGCAGCCGCCGATGTTGAGCATGTCGATGGTGCCGCCGGTCAGGTCTTCCTGGCACTCGGCGTCGCGGCGCTTGATCCAGGCGCGCTGGGCGGTGCGCAGGCTGGCCTGCTGGGGCTTGGAGCGCTTGGCCATGGCCGCCTTGTAGGCGCGGTTGAGGCGGGCGTCCTGCTTCTGGAGCTCGACGTTGGTGCAGCCGGCCATGGCGACCGTCACGCCCTTCAGGGCGTCGCCGCTGTTCAGGCAGCGGTCGTAGGCCGGGGAGTATTCCTTCTCGGGATCGATCCCCATCGCCCGGGCAGACGGCTGCGCCAGGGCCGGCGTCGCGGCCGCCAGGGCCAGCAGCAGCACGGCGGGGATCGAGCGTCGAAAGAGCATGTGGCGCGTCCTTGCGTTGCAGGACGCCCAGCATGCGCCGCCGATCACGACGGCTTCAAGGCGCGCGGACGCGGCCGCCCTCCCCTACAGCGCCTTGCCGATGCGATCGGCCAGGGCCGACAGGTCGCCGCCGGGGTCGTCGAACACCCCGAGATCCTCGGCGGTCATGGTCGCAAACAGGTCCTGGGCCTCTTCCGAGGCCGACATCAGCGCGATCGCCGCCTCAGCCTCGTCGGGCGGCCAGCGGTCAAGCGCGGGACCCAGCGCCTTCAGCCGGGCTTCGAATAGTTTCAGGTCCATAGCCACAGATCTTCTTCTGTTTCTGGAGTCGAGTCTTGAGGGTTTGCCGGCCCCGTTTCAGGAGCGAGCGCACCGCCTGTTCCGAACAGTCCATGGCGTCGGCGATTCTACCGACGTCGAGCTCTTCGAAATAGAACATGGTCAGCGCCTGGCGCTGGGTGTCGGGAAGCTTGTCGAGGGCTTTCTGAAGCGTCTTGGCGGTCTCCGTGCGTTCGAGATTGGCGAGGGCGTCGGCCTGGGCCGGCGCCTGAACTTCGGCGTCGGCCAGGCGGGTGATGACCTCCTGGGATTCCGGAACCGCCTTGCGGACCCGGCGACGATCGATGGCCTTGTTGACGGCGATGCGGTGCAGCCAGGTCGAGAACCGGGCGTCCGGCGTCCAGCGCTCGCGAGCGCGCCAGGCGGCAATAAATGCCTCCTGGGCCGCGTCCTCGGCCTCCTGAACGTCGCCCAGAACGTTGAGCGCCAGTCGCCGCACCATCCGCAGGTGCCGGTCGACCAGAACCCGAAAAGCCGTCTGGTCGCCGTCGCGGCAAGCCAGGAACAGCTCCTCGTCAGAGCGCACGTCAGACAGACCAAACTCGCCCGTCGTCGCAATCGTCGCTGAATTCGCCATGGCGATTACTCGCCTCCATCGCTGTATCGCAATGGAACAGGCAAACAGCGTGCCATATATCGAATAACTACATTACTGTATTTGATCGATACATTTCCGATACTATCGGTACATTGCTATTTTTCAGAACGAAGTTCTTTGCAAAACGGGCGCAACAAGTCCAGTACGATTTGATACACACTGGACACATCTTTGCTGCGACTGGCGCGAAGCAGGCCGTCGAGCACGTATTGGTAGAACTTTCGCAACGTCGCGCCGTCCTTGCCGGCCGCCGAAAAATCCAGCGTCGTCGACAGGGCGGTCAGGATCTGGGTGGCGCGCATGGCGTGTCGGCACATTTGATCCAGCCGCCCCTGCTCGTGGGCGAATTTTGCCGAGGCGATCGCGCGGTAGAGCTCCTCGTGCACGGAAGCCAGCACGTCGCGCGGGTTGGCGGTGAGGCGGCTGGAAGCCGCGTAGGCGCTGAGCGCCTGGTTAGTCGTCGTCACTGCTGTCGGCTCCCAAGATGGCTGCGATCTGCTGCTGGAGGATCTGGGCGGCGTAGAGTTCGGTCTCCATCGCCGAGTATTTCGAGATCAGCTTGGTCCGGTACGTCTCCGCGTCGTCGCGGATCTGGTCGGACTGGTCGGTGAGGTCTTCGTTGACCGTCTCCAGGCTTTCGATCCGTTGCTGGATCACGCCGCTGGAGGTGTTGGCGTAGTCGTCGATCAGGCTCGTGATCATGTTCGCGAAGCCCTGGTTGATCTCGACCGAGATCGTGCCGGAGGTCGGCGAGGCCAGGGCGAAGGACAGGCCCTCGTAGATCGAGCCGGTCGCGCCGATGATCCGGTTGCCGGAGATCGTGAACAGACTGGAGTCGCCGTTCACCGACACGCTGGAGATCGCCCCGTCGGTGACGTTGACCTGCATGTCGAAGTCGAACGAGACGGTGGTGTCGTTCTTCAGCAGCTTCAGATTGCTGTTGCTGCTGGAGAAGCCGGTCTCGAAGAACTTGGCCACGCTCGACAGGTCGGTCAGCAGCAGGTTGTCGAGCGTCGTCTCGTCGGTCAGCTCCAGCTGGTTGTCGGCGTTGATGGTGACGCCCAGGGCCGACAGGTCGGTCAGCTCGTCGTCCGAGCCGGCGGTCCCGCCCAGCATGTCGCTCAGGCGGCGGTTGACGTCGCGCAGGATGCTGTCGGCGAACAGCACCGCGTCGTCCGAGACCGTGCCGTCCGAACCGACCGTCTGGTTGGTGACGACGAACGACCGCAACGCGTTGTAGGCGGTGATGAAGTCGGTGATCGCCGTCTTGATGTCGTCGTAATTGGCCTCGATGTCGAGGGTGATGGTCTGGCCCGAGGTGGCCTGCAGCAGCGAGATCGACAGGCCCGGAATGGTGTCGGTCAGCTCGTTGCTGTCGCTCTCGATCTCGACGCCGTCGATGGTGACGATGGCCGGCTGGGCTTCCTGCAGCACGTTGGAGAAGTCGCCCGCGCTGTCGGTCAGGCCGACGCTCTGGCCGATGTCGTCGCCCGAGACGGTCGAGAGAGTGATTTCCTGGTTGGTGTCGCTGGTCGACAGCACCAGGCGCGTGCCGGTCGAGCTGGCGATCAGGGTGGCGACGACGCCGGTGTCGCCGCTGGCGTTGTTGATGGCGTCGGCCAGGTCCTCGACCGTCATGTCCGAGGTGACGGTGATCTCGGCGGCCGTGCCGTCGGTGGTGTTCAACGAGAACACCCCGTCCAGGCCCAGGACCGTGTCGGCCGTCTGGGCGGTCGAGGCGACTTTCATGGCCTTGGCCAGCTGGGTGACGGTGATCGAGTAGGAGGCCGCGACCGCGTCGGCGTCGGCGCTGACCGCGAGCACGTCCGTCGCGTCGGTGCCGTCCGAGGCGGTGAGGTAGGCGCTCTTCTCGTCGAAGGCGTTGGTGGTGGTCGAGACCGAGCTGTAGGTCGTCGAGGCCAGCGACTCCATGGAGTCCGAGACCGCCTGCAGCAGCGTCTGCAGCTCCTGATAGGAGGCGATCTTGGTCTCGTTGGTCGTGACCTTGGCGTCGATGGTGTCGGCTCGCGCGGTCTTCTGCGCGACGGCGGCCTCGATCAGCGAGTCGGTGTCGAGCCCCGAGATCGTGCCGGTCAGGTAGGTCGTCGACCCCGAGGTCGAGACGGTGCTGGTCGTCGTCATGGCGATGTCCGGAAAGTCGGCGGGAGGATCCAGAGAATCCTCCCGCCCAGTCTGCAGGACGACGCGGGCTGGCCCGCGCCGTCACGGCATGAGCCGACTACTGCAGCAACTTCAGAAGCGACTGGCTCATCGAGTTGGCCTGGCTGAGGGCCGAAATCGCTGCGCTGGTCAGGGTCTGAGCGTTGGTGAAGTTGGTCTGCTCGCTGGCGATGTCCACGTCGGTGATGGCCGACGCGGCCGACTCCAGGTTTTCGAGCGAGGTCGAGATCACGTCGCCCCGGAATTCGAAACGCGACAGGGTGGCGCCCACGTCGGCTCGCATTTTCGAGATGTCGGTGATCGCGTCGTCGATCTTGTCCATCAGGCCCGACGCCGAGGTCGAGGTGATCGAGGTGCTGTTGAGCGACAGAGCGGTGGTGTCCGCATCGCCCAGCTTCACGGTGATCACGTCGCTCGACGAGGTGCCGACCAGGAAGTCGACGCCGCCCGTAACGCCGTCGGCGGAGTAGTAGTCGCTCGTGCCATCCAGCAGCGTGATGCCGTTGAAGGTGGTCGACGTGGTGATGTCGTCCACTTCCTCGAGCAGCTGTTGATATTCAGCGTCGATGTAGCTGATGTCGTCAGAGCTCGAGCTCCCCGACTGGGCCTGGGCCGTCAGGGACTTCATACGCTGCAGGATGTCGGCGATGTTCGACAGCGCGCCGTCCGCGGTGTTCAGCACCGAGGTGCCGCTGGTCACGTTGGTGGCGGCTTGGTTCAGCACGGTCACGTCGGCGTTCATGGAGGTCGCGATGGCGAGGCCGGAGGCGTCGTCCTTCGCGCTGACGATCCGCGAGCCGCTCGACAGCTTCGCCAGGGACTCGCTCTGCGCCGTCGAGTTGTTGTTCAGATAGCGCAGGGCGGTGTTGGCGGCCGTGTTGGTGGAGATAACTGGCATGTTCTAGTCCGGTTCTCTGTCTGGAGTCCGTCCGGGGGAGAGTCCGGCCGGGAAGCTGTCCGCCGTTCTGACGGCCTGGCTTCGACGGGTTGAACGGGACGTCCCCGAAGGATGGGGCGGTTTTTCTTTTCGCTTTTTGCGGGTCCTTCCCGCCGGGCCGTCCGGACCGCGTCGCCCCGTATGAGGAACGCGCGCGTAGCCCCCTCTTCCGCGAGGCCGAAAACGGTCCGCGAAAAATAAACCGCCCCATCCGCGGCGGAGCCTCCGTTGAACCCATCGATCGGCGCCCAGGGCGTCGGACCGATTTCACCGGAGATCTCTCCATGACCACCGTCTCTTCGACGACGAGCACGACCAGCACCGCGAGCACGTCCAGCGCGTCGAGCACGCTGCAGCTCGGCACGACCGACTTCCTGTCGCTGCTGATGACCCAGCTGACCAACCAGAACCCGCTGGATCCGACCGATCCGACCGAGTTCACCAGCCAGCTGGCGAGCTACGCCTCGCTGGAGCAGCAGATCAGCACCAACGACACCCTGACCTCGCTGTCGGACACCATGTCGACCCTGTCCGACACGACCACCAGCATGTCGGACAACCTCTCGTCGCTGCTGACCCAGGTCCAGCTGCTGGCCTCGCAAAGCGAATAAGGGCGAGCCGAGATGAGCCTTTCCTCCGCCCTCTCCACGGCCGTCTCCGGCCTGACCGCCCAGAGCGTGGCCCTGTCCGCGATCTCGGAGAACATCGCCAACGCCTCGACCACGGCCTACAAGACCTCCGAGGTCTCGTTCCAGTCGCTGGTCAGCGGCGCGATGAACTCCAACACCTCGACCAGCTCGGTGGCGGCCAAGACCAGCCAGGCGCTGAACGTCACCGGCACGATCTCGTCGACCAGCGTCTCGACCAACGTCGCCATCGACGGCTCGGGCTATTTCGTGGTCGCGGCCGATCCGGGCGACACCGGCAGCGCGCTCGTCTACAGCCGCAACGGCAGCTTCTCGACGGATTCCGACGGCTATCTGGTCAATAGCGAAGGCTATTACCTGATGGGCTACGCGACGGACTCGGATGGCAACATCCTGACGTCCAACACCAGCGACCTGACCAGCCTGTCGGCGATCAACCTCGACTCGATCAGCGGCACGGCCAAGGCCACCTCGACGGTGACCATGGCCGCCAACCTGCCGGCCGATACGGTCACCGGCGACAGCTACGACACCAGCATGGAGGTCATCGACTCCCTGGGCGTCAGCCACACCGTCGGCCAGACCTGGACCAAGACCGGCGACAACACCTGGACGCTGAGCCTGTCGGATCCGACCCTGACGTCGGACAGCTCGACCACCTCGGGCACGATCAGCCCCAGCTCGGTGACCGTCACCTTCAATTCCGACGGCAGCCTGGCCTCGACCGACCCGTCGCCCGTCGACCTGTCGATCACCGGCTTTTCCACCGGCGCCGCCGACAGCGCCATTACGCTGGACCTGGGCGACACCGGCGGCACCGACGGCCTGACCCAGTTCGCCTCGACCTCCTCGACGCTGTCGCTGAGCCCGACCTTCGAGCAGGACGGCGCCAACTACGGCGAGCTGTCGGGCATCACCATCGACGAGAGCGGCCTAGTCACGGCCAACTTCGACAACGGGGTCAGCCTGGCGATCTACCAGATCCCGGTCGCCACCTTCAGCAACCCCAACGGCCTGACCCACGTCTCGGGCACGGTGTATGATGAGAACTCGGCCGCCGGCCAGGTGCACCTGAACCTTCCGGGCGAAGGCAGCGCCGGCAGCCTGGTGGCCAGCGCCCTCGAAGGCTCGACCACCGACACCGCCACCGAGTTCAACAAGATGATCATCGCCCAGCAGGCCTATTCGGCCGCTTCGCAGGTCGTCAGCGCCACCAGCGACATGTTCGACACCCTGATCCAGGCGGTGCGGTGAGCGCCATGGGCACCATCGAACGCCTGCATACCCGCGCCCAGAAGGCGCGCCGGGACCGCGACACGCCGGTGGTCTCCTCGGTCGAGGAGGCGCGGGCCCTGGCGCGGAGCATCGCCGAGGGCCTGTCGGCCCTGTCGGACGACCAGCGCCTGCTGATGCTGTCGAACCTGCACGACGTGCAGACTGTGCTGGAAACCCGCGTCGCCGCGCTCGAGACCGACATGGCCGAGAGCCGCGAACGCATCCAGGCCGTCACCCGCGGCCTGAGCGCCACCGCCGGCTATCGCGGCAGCGTCCGGGCCCTGCGCGACCACCGCCGCCGCAAGGACTAGCGCCATGTCGCTGTCGTCGATCATCAGCTCCGCCTCGTCCGCGCTGTCCAGCACGCAGATGCAGATCGCGGTGGCCAACGCCAACGTGGCCAACGCGGACGACCTGACCTACACGCGCAAGAGCGTCAGCTCGACCGCGACGACGGCGCTGAACTCGGCCTCGACGACCACGATCCAGCGGGCCGCCGACACCTATCTGGCCAAGACCGTGGTCAAGACGGCGGCCGGCGCGGGCTACGCCTCGACGATCGACAGCTACATGCAGTCCTACGACGCCGCCCTCGGCTCGGTGGACGCCGGCAGCGACCTCTCCAGCCTGCTCGACACCTTCACCAGCGCCCTGACCTCGTTGTCGGCCAGCGCCGACAGCGACACGGCCAAGGCCTCGGTGGTCTCGGCCGCCTCGTCGCTGGCGGCCAGCATCGGCGGCCTGTCGGCCTCGATCCAGGACCTGCGCACCCAGGCCAACACCGACATCTCCACGACGGTCGACACCATCAACTCGACCCTGTCGACCCTGGCCTCGCTGAACGACCAGATCTCGTCGGTTACCGCCCAGGGCGGCGACGTCACCAGCCTGCAGGATCAGCGCGACTCGGCCCTGACCACCCTGTCGGGCCTGATCGGCATCAGCAGCTACACGACGTCGGACAACAAGCTGGTGGTCTACACCATCGGCGGCGACCAGCTCCTGGGCACCACCGCCGCCAAGCTCAGCTACACCGCCTCCAGCGCCCTCGGCGCGACCAGCGTCTATCCCGACACGATCTCGGGGATCACGCTGAACGGCAAGGACATCACCGAGAGCGTCGATTCCGGCCAGCTGGGCGCGCTGATCACCCTGCGCGACGAGACCCTGGTCGACGAGCAGGCCGAGCTGGACGCCATGGCGTCGACCCTGATCTCGCAGGTCAACGCCATCACCAACGCCGGCTCGGCCGTGCCCGCGCCCACCACCCTGACCAGCGCGGGCACGGTGTCGGGCAGCGACGGCTTCTCGGCCAGCGGCACGCTGCGGGTGGCCGTGGTCGATTCCAGCGGGACCACGATCTCGACCGAGGACCTGGACCTGTCGTCCTATTCCAGCGTCGATGATCTGGTGAACGCCCTCGACGCCATCGACGGCCTGTCGGCCAGCATCGGCACGGACGGCAAGCTGACCATCACCGCCGACGACAGCGCCAACGGCGTGGCCATGGGCGACATCGGCGCCTCGGTCGGCGACGACGCGCAAGGCGTCTCCGACTATTTCGGCTTCAACGACCTGTTCTCGGGCTCGACCGCCGCCGACATCTCGATCTCGTCGAAGCTGGCGAACGACTACAGCCTGCTGGCCACCGGCGCGCTCGACACCTCGACCACGCTGTCGGCCGGCGACCGCGCCCTGTCGACCTCCGACAGCACCACCGTCGACGCCCTGACCTCGATGCTGTCGGGGACCCTGACCTTCGCGGCGGCCGGCGACCAGCCGGCCAAGACCGTCACCCTGTCGTCCTACACCGCCAGCTTCGTCGCCGGCGCGGCGACCCTGGTCTCCGACGCCTCCTCCAACTCCGAGACCGCCCAGGCCACCTACGAGGCGGCCACCAGCCGGCTGCAGAACACCACCGCCGTCAATGTCGACGAGGAGCTGGCCCTGCTGACGACCTACCAGTCGCAGTACGAGGCCACCGCCCAGCTCGTCTCGATGGCCAAGGAGCTGTTCGAAGCCCTGATCAGCATGGTGAGCTGACCATGATCAGCCGCATCGCCACCTTCAACCACTCCAACACCATGCTGACGGCCAGCCTGAAGGTGCAGGCCAAGCTGGCCGACCAGCAGGCCCAGACCGCCTCGGGCCTGAAGTCGACCACCTATGGGGGCCTGGGCAAGGACACCGGCAGCCTGCTGCGCCTGTCCAGCCAGAGCGCGGCCCTGACGGCCGAGAACAGCGCGGCCAGCACCGCGACGGCCTATGTCAACGCGTCCTACTCGGCCCTGGGCGACATCGCCGACCTGGCCACCACCATCAAGAGCCAGCTGGCCTCGATGATGTCGAGCACGACCACCGACGCCGACACCACCGTCCAGTACGCCACCAGCTGGCTGAACGACCTGCAGGCCCTGCTCAACAGCAACTCGGCCGGGGTCTACCTGTTCTCGGGCACGGCCGGCGACGCCGCCGCCGTCGACTACAGCGACACCGACTACGACCCGCCGGCCGACACCAGCGTCGCCGACACCAACTACTACCAGGGCTCCAGCGCCGGCCGCACCTTCACCACCACCGACGGCCAGAGCATCAACCTGTCGGTCACCGCCGACTCCTCGGCCTTCGAGGAGCTGGCCCGCGCGCTGAAGATGGTCATCGCCTCGCCCAGCGACACCACGGTGATCTCCAGCGCCTACGACATGGTCAGCGACGCGGTGACCGGCGTCGGTTCGCTGCAGGAGCAGGTCTCGCTGCAGGCCTCCACCCTCTCGGACCTGACCTCGCGCAACGAGGCCAAGATCGACAGCATCGACACCCTGTCGTCCAACCTCAAGGACGCCGACCTCGCCGAGACCGCCGTCCTGGCCACCCAGTACGAGACCCAGCTGGAAGCCATGTACTCGATGATCAGCACCCTCTCGTCGCTGAGCCTGAGCAAGTATCTGTAGAATTCAGAAGGATGCTCCCCCTGGAGGGGGAGCTGTCGCGAAGCGACTGAGGGGGAAGTGACTGCCTGCGGCGGCGACGGCTTCGGGTCATCAGGATCTTCCCCCTCCGGCCCTCCGGGCCACCTCCCCCTTCAGGGGGAGGGTCGCGATGCGTCGCCCCACTTGCGGCGACCAAATTTGCAATCCCGCAAGAACCGGACATACGGCGGCACAATCGTCCGGTCAGAAGAGCGGCCTCTCGTTTCGGAGCGCCGATGCCCACCACCGTTTCCCCCAGCCGTCGCGGCCTGCTGGCCCTCGCCGGCGCCGTTCCCTTCGCCGCCGTCGCCGTGGGCTCGCGCCCGGCGGCAGCCGCCGAGGGCGTCTGCGCCATCACTCCGCAGGTCACCCAGGGTCCCTACTGGTTCGATCCGAAGCTGGACCGCGCCGACATCACCGAAGGCCGGAAGGGCGCGCCCGTCACCGTGGCCCTGACCGTAGTCGACGGCGCCTGCCGGCCGCTGAAGGGTGCGCGGGTCGATATCTGGCACTGCGACGCGCAGGGGATCTATTCCGGCTACGAAGGCCAGGGCGACGACCACAAGACCGCCGCCAAGGGCGCAACCTTCCTGCGCGGGGCGCAGATCAGCGACAGCGCCGGCAAGGTTGTCTTCAAGACCATCTGGCCGGGCTGGTACGAGGGCCGCACCCCGCACATCCACATCAAGGCGCACCTGGACGCCCGCACCGTACTGACGGCGCAGCTGTTCATTCCGGACGCCCTGTCGGAATATCTCTACAAGAACGTCCCGGCCTATAAGCGCCCCCGCCAGCGCGACACCTTCAACCGCCACGACGGCATCGCCCTGCAAGGCGGCGAGGCCATGGTCGCCAGCGTCAAGGAAGGCAAGGACGGCTACGTCCTGGCCCTGGTGCTCGGCGTCGATCCCGCCGCCGACTGGAAGGACGACGCGGGGATGGGTGGACCGGGCGGTGGACCGGGCGGTCCGCCTCCCGGCGGCATGGGCCCTCCTCCCGCGGGCATGGGTCCGCCCCCTGGCGGCATGCCCAATGGCGGCGCGAACGGCCGCCCGCCCGGCCCGCCGCCCGGCGGCTTCCCCAATGGCCAGCAAGGCGGTTCGCCGCACGACGGCATGGGTCCGCCGCACCACGAGGCGCTGACCGGCGAAGCGCGGCTCAAGGCGATCGTTCCGGGTCTCTGATCCTTCTCCCCTTGCGGGAGAAGGAAAGGCTTTTCGTCTCGCCCGCCACGCGCCATCCTCCGCTCCAAACGGCCGTTCGGCCGCAAGGGGTGGAAATGAGCAAGACGATCTGGGCCGCGCTGGCGGTGTCCATGAGCCTGGCGAGCGCGGCCTGCGCCCAGCCGGCGCCCGCAGGTCCCCAGCCGAAGAACGACTACACCCAGGACGCCGCCTGGCTGTGCCGGCCAGGCCGCCAGGACGCCTGCGCCCAGGACCAGACGACCACCGTCGTCGCCGCCGACGGGTCCACCAAGGTCGAGCCGTTCAAGGCCGATCCCAAGGCCCCGATCGACTGCTTCTACGTCTATCCGACCGTGTCGACCGATCCCGGCGGCAACAGCGACATGACCATCGACCCGGCCGAGACCACGGTCGCCGAGCAGCAGGCCGCGCGCTTTGGCCAGGCCTGCCGGGTGTTCGCGCCGATGTACCGGCAGGTGACCCTGGCGGCGCTGCGCCAGGTGATGCGCGGTCAGGCCTCGCCGGGGGACGAGAACCTTGCCTATGGCGACGTGCTCGACGCCTGGAAGGACTATCTGGCGCGCGACAACAAGGGCCGCGGCGTGGTGCTGATCGGCCACTCGCAGGGCTCGCGCGTGCTGCTGCGCCTGCTGGCGCAGGAAATCGACGGCAAGCCGGTGCAGAAGCAGCTGGTCTCGGCCCTGATCATCGGCATGAACACGATGGTCGACCCGGCGACCGACAGCTACGGCTCGATCAAGATGTGCCGCAAGCCGGGCCAGACCGGCTGCATCGTCTCCTACGTGTCGTTCCGCGCCTCCAGCCCGCCGGAGGGCGCGGCCTTCTTCGGCAAGGCCGAGGGCGACAAGCGCGCCGCCTGCGTCAACCCCGCGGCCCTGGCCGGCGGCGAGGCCCCGCTGCACAGCTATTTCAGCGACAAGACCATCGCCGGCGCGCCGCGCAAGACGCCGTGGGTGAAGGGCAAGGACCTGACCACGACCTTCGTCTCGGTCCCGGGCCTCGTCACCGCGCAATGCGCGACCAGCGGCCCCTACGACTACCTGGCCATCAAGGTCCACGGCGACCCGGCCGACCCGCGCGTCGACGACATCCCCGGCGACCTCTTGGTCATGGGCATGCCGCTGAAGGCCTGGGGCCTGCACCTGGCCGACGTGAACCTGGCGATGGGGGACCTGGTGGCGCTGGTCGAGGCGCAGGGGAAGGGCTGGAAGTGAGGCCCTCAAGACCCTCCCCCTGAAGGGGGAGGTGTCGGCGAAGCCGACGGAGGGGGAAGTCGGCCGGCGGGAAATCACTTCCCCCTCCGGCCCTCCGGGCCACCTCCCCCTTCAGGGGGAGGGTAGCGTTTCTACTTCCCCGTCACGCCCTTGAAGACGCCCAGGCCGAGCACCAGCACGACCAGGAAGACCACCAGGAACAGGAAGAACAGGATCTTGGCGACGCCGGCCGCGGCGCCGGCGATGCCGGTGAAGCCGAGGGCGCCGGCGATGATGGCGACCACGGCGAAGATCAGGGCCCATTTCAGCATGGGAAAGCTCCTTGCACTGGACCTGCGCTGCGCAGGCTTCAGCGCAACAACGTCGCCTTGGCACGCGTCGTTCCTTGTCTTCGCGGGCCTGCGCCGCTAACTCCAAAGCCATGGCCTCCAAGCCCGAAAACCCGACCGAACCCTTCAAGCGCGCCCTGGCGCACGCGGCCCGCTCGCTCGCCGAGACGCCGGACCTCGAGATCGTGTTTTCCGGCGAGTCGCCGGGGCTGGTGGGCAAGCGCGCCGTGCTGCCGCATCCGCCGCGCGATCTGTCCGGCCCCGAGGCCGCCCGCCTGCGCGGCATGGCCGACCAGATCGCCCTGCGTCTGGCCCATCACGACCCATCGACCCACGCCCGCTCGCGCCCGGCCGCGCCCGACGCCCAGGCGATCTACGAGTCGCTGGAGCAGGCCCGCATCGAGGCCATCGGCAGCAATGCGCTCGGCGGGGTGCGCGCCAACCTGGCCACCGTGCTCGAGACCCGGCTGGAGAAGCAGGGCCTGACCCGCGCCGTCGCCTTCGACCAGCAGTCGGCTCCGATGGCCGAGATCCTGGGCCTGATGGCCCGCGAGCGCCTGACCGGCGACGCCCCGCCCGATGGCGCCAAGGCCCTGGTCAACATCCTGCGCGCCGACATCGAGGCCAAGGCCGGCAAGGACCTCGACCGCCTGGTCGCGGCCATGGACGACCAGGCCGCCTTCGCCAAGGTCACCCGCCAGATCCTGCGCGACCTCGACCTGGGCGACGACGTCAACGACGCCACCGAGGCGTCGGACGAGGACGAAGGCGAGGACGACAAGCCGACCGACAATTCCGACGAGGACCAGGGCGAGGGCGAAGGCGAGCAGCCCGACGGCTCCTCGCAGCAGGAGAGCGAGGCCTCCGACCGCGAAAGCCAGGCCGGCGACGAGGAGATCGTCCAGTCCGAGCAGGAAGGCGAGCCGGAAGACAGCGACGAAGCGCCCGACATGGGCGACGGCGCCAAGCCGGCCCGTCCCGATCCGTCGGCCGACAAAGGCGGCGAGCCGGCCTACAAGGTGTTCACCACGGCCTATGACGAGGTGGTCTCGGCCGAGGAGCTGTGCGACCCGGACGAGCTGACCCGCCTGCGGGCCTATCTCGACCAGCAGCTTTCGGCCCTGTCCAGCGTCGTCTCGCGCCTGGCCAACAAGCTGCAACGCCGCCTGCTGGCCCAGCAGAACCGCGCCTGGACCTTCGATCTCGAGGAAGGGATGCTCGACGTCGCCCGCCTGACGCGGGTGATCATCGACCCGACCGCCCCCCTGTCGTTCAAGCAGGAGGAGGACCAGGAGTTCCGCGACACGGTCGTGACCCTGCTGATCGACAATTCCGGCTCGATGCGCGGCCGGCCGATCATGGTCGCCGCCGTCTGCGCCGACATCCTGGCGCGCACGCTCGAGCGCTGCGGCGTCAAGACCGAGGTGCTGGGCTTCACCACCCGCGCCTGGAAGGGCGGGACCAGCCGCGACGAGTGGATCAAGGCCGGCAAGCCGCCCTCGCCCGGCCGCCTGAACGACCTGCGCCACATCGTCTACAAGGCCGCCGATGCGCCTTGGAGACGGGCCCGCAAGAATCTGGGCCTGATGATGCGCGAGGGTCTCCTGAAGGAGAACATCGACGGCGAGGCCCTGATGTGGGCGCACCAGCGGATCATCGGCCGGCCCGAAGCCCGCCGCATTCTGATGGTGATTTCCGACGGCGCGCCGGTGGACGACTCCACCCTGAGCGTGAACTCGGGCCACTATCTGGAGCGGCACTTGCGGCAGGTCATCGCCGAGATCGAGGGCAAGAGCCCGGTCGAGCTGATCGCCATCGGCATCGGCCACGACGTCACCCGCTACTACCGCCGCGCCGTCACCATCGTCGACGTCGAGCAGCTGGGCGGGGTGCTGGTCGAGCAGCTGGCCGCCCTGTTCGACGAGGAGCCGCGCACCGCCGCGCGCGCCCGCGGCCTGCTGCCGCCGCCGCCCACCGTCGTGCCCCAGGCTCCCAAGGCCGCGCGCAAGGCTTCGGCGTGATCGGACTGCGCGGACTGATCGCCCTTGGCCTGGCCGGCGGCATGCTGGCCCAGTGCGGTCCTAAGCCCGCACCGCCGCCGCCCGTCGTCGTGCCCGCGGCGCCGGTCAAGGTCGGTCCCGAGATCGGCCTGACCGTCACGCCCGTGCCGCTGAACGCCTCGAACCCGAACCAGACGGCCGTCGGAAACTTCGTCTACGCTGGCGGGATCGCCATCACCAGCGCCGACACCAGCCGGCTGCACGGCCTGTCGGACCTGGTCCTGACCGACGCCAACGGCGTCGAGGCCGTCAGCGACGACGGCGACCGCTTCTCGGCGCGGCTGCAACTCGATGCGACCGGCAGGCTGATCGGCCTGACCGACGGCAAGCTGACGCCCCTGCTCGGCGTCGACGGCCAGGGGCTGCGCGGCAAGACCGAGGGCGACGCCGAGGGCCTGACCCGCCTGGCCAACGGCGAGCGCCTGGTCAGCTTCGAGCGCGACCATCGCATCTGGCGCTACGCCGTGGGCCCCACCGGCCTGTGGAGCCGCCCAGCCGTCGCCCCCAAGCCCGCCACCGTCTTCCCCGACAACGAGGGCATGGAGGCGCTGACCGCCTATCCCGCCGCCGGTCCCGACGCCTATCTCGTCGGCGGCGAGGAGGGCGAGGTGTGGCTGTGCCGGCTGTCGAGCAGTTGCCAGCCGATCCCGCCGCAGTCGCCGATCGACTTCACCTGGGGCCTGTCGGGCTTCACGGCCTTCGGCGGCAAGGCCCTGGCCACGCTGCACCGGGCCTACGACCCGGTGCGCGGTTGGCGCGCCCAGGTGCGCTTCATCGCCGACCCGATGACCCCGGCCAATAAGCAGTACCCGCTAGCCAGCCTGACCCTGGAAGGCGCCCTGATCCGCGACAACTTCGAAGGCATCGCCCTGGCCGCCGGCCCGAACGGCGCGACGCGGGTCTATCTGCTGTCGGACGACAACGGCGGCGAGATGAACCAGCGCACCCTGCTGCTGGCCTTCGACTGGACGCCGCCCCCGACCGCGCCGCCGGCCCCCACGCCGCCGCCGAGGAAGAAGCGGCGCTGAGGGACGGGGCATTGCGCAGGTTGCATCGGGCGCTAAGGTGAACCCATGCGGTGGGACCTGACGAAATACCCGTTGGCGGCGCTGCCAATCCTGGGCGGCCAGTTTCTCTTCGACCTAACCGATAAGGGCTTCGGCGCGGCGCTGCGCCATCTCCCCATGCGCGCGTTTTGGCTGGGCCTGATCATCGGCGTCGTCTGCCTGGTCGGCTGGGCCATTCGTCGCCGCAAGCGCCGTTTCCGCTGAGGCGGATAGAGGCTCAAAGGCTCGCCCCTAGTCCGTGTTTCCACGCGAAGGCGGGGATCCAAGCCGAGTCCGCTGATGACCTACGGCTGCGCGCCATCCTGAAAGTCAGCTTGGCTCCCCGCCTTCGCGGGGAAAGTCGGGTCTGGGGGATTGGGACCAGGACCAGACAGACAGCAGGCCAGTCCAAAAAAGAAAGCCGCCACGCTGGAAGCGTCGGCGGCTTTTGAGTTGGGGAGAAGCTCGGGGGAGACGGCGCCAGCGCCCCCTCCCCCGCCGGACGTCGTCAGAAGTCCATGGTCAGGCCCACGAACATCGTGCGGCCCATGGGGTCGTAGACGCCGGGATAGGTGTTGCCGTTGCCGAACGAGGAGAGCAGGCCCGCGGCGATCACCGGCGGATCCTTGTCGAAGGCGTTGTTGATCCCGCCGCGCAGGGTCAGCTGCTCGCGGACCTTCCAGGTGGCCGCGAAGTCCAGGTAGTTGTACGCCTTGATCTTGCGGTTGATCTCGACGTAGTCGCCCTGCAGGAACGGATTGCTGTCGTTGCTGGAGAGGTCGGCCGAGCCGAAATAGCGCCAGTTGGCCGACAGCGAAGCGGCGATCCAGGGCAGGTTCCAGGTGGCCCGCATCTGGTGACGCCAGGCCGGGTTGGGCTGGCCGCAGGTCGGTCCGAACAACCCCTTGCAGTTATAGGCGCCCAGGCCCGGCAACTGCTCGATCTTGCGGCTGTTGAGGTAGGTCCCCACGAAGCTGAAATCGACGTCGCCGTAGTCGCCCAGCGACGACAGGTCGAGGCGGTACTCGCCCGTCACGTCCAGGCCCGAGGTCTGCAGGAAGCCGGTGTTCTGGTTGGTGGCGATGATGTAGCCGCGCTCGCCGAACAGCACGCCCGAGGTCGGGTCGCGGTGGAACAGGCTGCAGAAGTACGGATTGCTGGTCTGGACGCACTGGTTGATGACGGTCGGGGCGTCGACCGCGCCGATGTACTGGTCGACATAGATGTCGAAGTAGTCGAGCGACATCGAGAAGCCCGGCAGGAAGCTGGGGGTCAGCACGACGCCGGCGGTGCGGGTGTCGGCCACTTCCGGCTTCAGGTTCGGGTTGCCGCCGCCCTGGGTGACGCAGGTCTCGGCCGGACAGTCGGGGATCTTGCCGTACTGTGCGGCGGTGACGCCGGTCAGGGCGCAGGCCGCGGCGCTGGCCTTGGGCGTCGGACCCGAGCAGGGATCCACCGCCGCGACATTGCCCAGGCCCTGCGGCGCGTATAGCTCGCTGATGTTGGCCGCCCGGACAGCGCGGTTGTAGCTGGCGCGGAACCGCACGTCGGAGGTCGGCGCGTATTGCAGCTCGACCTTGTAGGTCGAGACCCGGTCGTCGAGATAGTCGTACTTGGAGGTGCGGTAGCCGGCGTTCAGCGACAGCGCCTTGATGAACGGCGCGTCCTGCACCAGCGGCAGGTCGACCTCGCCATAGAGCTCGCTGACGCTGAAGGCGCCGCTGCTTTCCTTGGTGCCGGCGGCCTGGGCAAGGGCGTCGGCCTCGAACTTCAGTTCCTCGCGGCGGTGCTCGACGCCGAGCGCCAGGGCCGCGCCGTCTTCGGCCCATGGGGTCTTCACGCCGTACTGGCCAAGGTCGCCGTTCAGCGAGGCGCTGAGCACCTTTTCGCGCTGGACGCCGTGGGTGAAGGTCGGGGCGTAGAGGTACTTGTAGGCCGCCGCGCTGAGGCCCTGGTACTTGAAGACATCGATGGGCACGCAGTTGGGATCGGTGCCGTCGACGACCGACTTGCAGGTCGGGGTCCCGCCGACATTGACCACCTGCAGGGCCTTCATCGCCTTGGCGTTGTCGACGTTGTTCTTGTAGCTCTCGTCGAGGATGACGGTCGAGAACAGGAAGCTGGCGTCGTAGGTCCAGCCTTGGGCGAGCTTGCCGCGCAGCCCGGCGTTGATGCGATAGTCGGTGTGGCGCAGGTCGTCGCGGCGGGGCGAGCTGCCCGGGCCGGTCAGGCGATAGCCGATGAACGTGTCCTGGCTGACGCTGGTCCCGGCCGCCGAGCCGCACAGGGTGGCGGCCTGCGAGGCCGACATCAGCGGGTTGTCGCAGTTGATCTTGAACGTCGTGCCCTGGAACAGCGCCGACGGGGCGGCCTGCGAGAAGGTGTGATCGTCCATGAACATCAGGCTGCCGTAGGCCTCGACCGCCGGGCTGATCTCATAGTGCGCGAAGGCGCCCGCCGTGTAGCGGGAGTCCGAGCGCTGGATGTAGTTGGTGGGCGCGTAGTTGTAGAGGAACGAGCTGTCGTACGGGACCCAGGTCTTGTTCCCGTCCTTGGTGTTGTTCAGCGTCTGGCCGGCGTTGGGGCCGCTGAGCAGCGTGAACAGGCCGTACTCGTTGTTGCTGGAGCCGCCGCAGACCAGGGCGTTGCTGTTGGTTCCCGTCAGGTTCAGGCCGCAGGCCGAATAGTCGCGGCTGTCCTGGGTGACCGGCTTCATCTCGCGATAGCCGACATAGAAGGTGACGTTGCCCTTGCCGCTGGGCGCGTTCATGCCGATCGCCAGGTTGACGTCGATCTTCTCGCCGTCGGTGACGTGCTTCTTGGGCAGCTTGTAGTTGGCCTGGCTGATCAGCGAGCGCGGATAGTCGGCGTCGTTGGTGTGCTGGGCCAGGCTGTACTGGGCGTCCAGGCGCAGGCCGTCGAGGTTCTTGCGCAGGATGAAGTTGACGACGCCCGACACCGCGTCCGAGCCGTAGACCGCCGAGGCGCCGCCGGTGACCACGTCGACCCGGTCGACCAGGGCGCTGGGGATGAAGTTCACGTCCGCGGCCTCGGTCGGCAGCATCCGCTGGCCGTCGACCAGCACCAGCACGCGGCTGGAGCCCATGTTGCGCAGGTTCACCCGCGCCGTGCCGTCCGAGCCGTTGGAGCCGTTCTCGTTGGAATCGGCGGTGAACTGCGGCAGGCGGTTCAGCACGCTGTCGATCGAGGTGGCGCCCTGCAGCTTGACCTCGTCGCCGCCGACCACGGTCATCGGGCTGGCCGAGACCAGGTTGGGCCGCTTGATCCGCGAGCCCGTCACCACCACGGCGTCGACCGTCGAGGCCTCCTCGGCTCCTGCGGGCGCTTGAGCTGTGGTCTGGGCCGAGGCGAGCGGAGCCGCCGCCAGCCCGGAGAGCAGGGCGATCGCCGCCGCTCCCCCATACGCCCTGAGGCGCTCTTTGTTGTTCCGCATCGCAGTCCCTCCTCGCTGCGCGCGATCTGTGTCCGTCGCGCCTTGGCGCAGAGAGGCACATTGTTACGATTTATGTCAAATATCTTATACGATATAAATATTACAATGTTCGCATTGCCGCGCTGACACCCATCGGGGCGCCTTGGAGGCTTCGACCTCGATGCGCGGCGTCGCGAAGGACGGCCGCCCCGAGCTGCGGCGTAGGGTGAGGCCAACCTCTCACCGCAGCGCAGCATAAAGGGATAATTTCACCTGAAACTAACGGGTTTTTGGTGCCCATTTGCCGTACATCATGCCTTTCCGGCATGCAGCGTTCGCCGGCGTCGCAAAAATTTGACGCCGGAAGTCAAAAATCCGCTTGGAATGACAGCGTTGTCACTGTATTTAGAACGTGACGGCGACGAACTGGCGAGATCCGGTCGGCCGTCAGAGGAACGCATCGGGAGGAGGTTGACCCCAACCCCCTTTCCGGAATCAAGATCATGCAACGTGTGTTTGTTCTGGCCGCTTCGGCCATCGCTCTCCTGAGCGCCCCCGCCGCTTTCGCCGGCGAAGTCACCGTGAAGGTCGCCGGCCGCACCACCGCCGCCGTGCACGCCGACATCGTCAAGGCCGCCACCTCGGTGTGCAAGGAAGACACGGACTCGACCACCTACGGCGCCGACGTTCTGCCCTACTGCATCCGCGACGTGACCCGCGCCGCCGTGGAAAAGGTCGGCAGCACGACCCTGACCGCCTACGACAAGACCCAATGGCGCCCGAACGGTCTGATCAAGACCGCCTCGGCCCGCTAAGCGGAACACCGCTTAAGCCCCATCGGGACCAGAGCCCGCGGAGCCCCCGCTCCGCGGGCTTTTGCTTGTCCGCAGAGCGAACACTGACACCGGTAACAAGCGCGTGAAATCAAACACTTCGCCTGTCGGTTGCGCGAATATGACTGTTGATAACTGAACGGCGATGAGATACAGATTCCGCTCGACGGCAGAGCGGGCGAGATCCTGGACCAGCCGTCGGAGGACACGACGGGAAGCGGTCGATCTGAACCGCGCGCTGCAAGCGCCGCCCGACCTGGAATCCGTCCGATGATCCGCTCCGCCGCTCTCGCTCTCTCCGCCCTGGCCCTGCTGGCCGCCGCTCCGGCCGGCGCCGCCGAAGTCCGCGTCAAGGTCGCCGGCCGCGCCGCCGCCGACGTCCGCGCCGACATCGTCAAGGCCGCCTCGACCGTCTGCTGGCAGGACGTCCGCGGCGAGTCGCTGGCCATGTACCTGTACCCGGCCTGCGTCCGCTCGTCGGTGAACGACGCCGTGTCCAAGCTCGCCAACCCCGAGCTGACCGCCTACAACGCCGCCAACCCGGCCAAGGCCCTGGAACTGGCCGCCCGCTAAGGCGACCAGCCTCCCAAGGCTTCAGAAGCCGCCGTCGCCCCGCGACGGCGGCTTTTTGCTGCACGCTCGCCAGCCGTCTTAACCATGCTCGGTCAGGCCCGCTTAAGGCTTGCGGACCAGATTGCGCTGCAGCCTGGAAGGGAGTCGCCGTGCAGGTTTCCACCGCCAACACCGCCCGCTACACCCCGCCGCGCCCCGCCGCGTCTGGCGAGGCCGCGACGCCGATCGTCGACCTGACCCAGCTGGCGGTGGCGCAGACCAACGCTAAGGCCACGGCCGCCGCCGGCGCGGCCCTCGGCCAGGCCACCGGCGAACTGACCGGCACGCTGGTCAACATCTCGGCCTGAGACCGCCCCCTCCCTCACGCGCCCTACAAACCGCAAGATCGGTCGAGCACGATCCGGCGGCCGACGGCTAACTGGCCGCGCCACGGAGACGGGGGACGATGAAGGCGGCGCTCGAAAACTACACAGCCCGGATGCAGCGGGTGCTGGACCATATCGACCAGCATCTGGACGGCGAGCTGGACCTGGAGACGGTGAGCCGCGTGGCCGCCTTCTCGAAGTTCCATTTCCACCGGCAGTTCATGGCGACCTTCGGGTTGTCGGTGCACAGCTACGTCCAGCTCGCCCGCCTGAAGCGCGCTTCGCGCCAGCTCGTCGCCGAGGACGCCCAGAGCGTCACGGAGATCGCGCTGGACGCCGGCTATGATGCGCCGGACGCCTTCGCCCGCGCCTTTCGGCGCAGGTTCAAGCAGTCGCCCTCCTCGTTCCGCAAGGCGCCCGACTGGGCGCCGTGGCTCGCGGCCTTCGGGCCGATGGACAACGCCAGGAGCAAGCTGATGCCAACCCTCTACGACCAGGACCAGGTGACGATCCGCGACCTGCCGCCCACCCCGGTGGCGATCATGGAGCATCGCGGCGACCGGGCGCTGCTTAGCGCCTCGATCGAGCGGTTCATCGCCTGGCGCAAGGCCGCCGGCCTGTCGCCGCAGACCAACCCGACCTTCAACATCTTCCGGTCAGAACGGATTCCCGAGAACCCTGACGACTACAGCATGGACCTGTGCATCGGGACCGACCGGCCGATCGATCCCGACGACGAGCTGATGAAGGCCGGCGTGATTCCCGGCGGGCGCTGCGCGGTGCTGCGGGTGATGCACGACACCCACAATCTGGAGCCAGCCGCGCTCTATCTCTATCGCGAGTGGCTGCCGGCCAGCGGCGAGGAGGCGCGGGACTTCCCGATCTACTGCCAGCGGCACTTCTCGTTCCCGCCCAACGCGCCGGTGCACGAGGTGGTGGTCGAGCTGTTCCTGCCCTTGGAATAGCGTCTGCGGACGGCGGCCCTGTCAGGGTCGCCGTCCCCTACAGATCGCCAAACGCGAAAAAGCCCGCCGAGCGAACTCGGCGGGCTTTTCGTATCGGCCCCGGAGGACCGAAAGACTTAGGCGGCGGCTTGCGCGGCGGCCTTGGCCTTGGCCTTGACCTGAGCCTTGATCTTCAGGGCGCGCGGCGACAGCTGCTCGTCCTTGGCGCCCAGCAGGAACACGTCCAGGCCGCCCTTGAAGTCGAGGGTGCGCAGGGCGGCGTTGCTGATACGCAGCTTGAAGGTCTGACCCAGCGAGTCCGACTGCAGCGAAGCAGGCGACAGAGCCGGCAGGAAGCGGCGCTTGGTCTTGATGTTCGAGTGGCTCACGTTGTGGCCGATCATCGGACCGACGCCCGTGAGTTCGCAACGGCGCGACATGACGAGTACCTTGGGCTAGGCGAAGCCGAAGGCCCCGCGAACATAATGTCAGGCGCGCTTCCGAACCGAGGTCCGCCGCGCGAGAGGGGGCGATATAGGCGATGGAGCCTTGCGGAGTCAAGGCGGCAAAGCCTCGGGCCTCGCCATCAGCCCGCCTTCAAGCGCGGTTCATCTGATACTTCCTATATGCACGGCCATGAAGGAGTTCCACAGCATGCGTCCGACCGCCCTCGCCGCCTCCGCTCTCGCCGCTTCCCTGGCCGCCCTGGCGGTGGGATTCGCCGCGACCGCCCCGGCGAGCGCCGCCGCGCCGAAGACGACGATTCTGCCCGGCCACTGGGAATACAGCTACCGCATCGGCATCATCCCGGTGGGCAGCGAGGACAAGTGCATAAAGCCGACCGACGCCGCCCAGTTCTCCAAGGGCATCTGCACCCGTCGCTACAAGTGCGAATACACGACCAACCAGGTCGATGACGGCAAGATCGCGCTGAAGGGAACCTGGACCGACAAGAAGGGCCGCGCGGCCCCGGTCAACGCCAAGGGGACCTACACCCCCGAGAGCTTCAAGCTCGATATCAAGCTGAAGACGGTCGACGGCCTGCCGCTGGCCGGCGTCATGAACGCCAAGCGCCTGTCGGCCACCTGCCCGGCCGAGGCGAAGTAGCCCCGCGGTCCTGACCGACATCCACGACACTATATATCGAGCATCCCCGCGAAGGCGGGGATCCAAGCCGAGTCCGTGGATAGCCACGGCCGCGCCACGCCCCGACAGCCCGCTCGGCTCCCCGCCTTCGCGGGGAAGGACGGATGTGGGGCGCGCGGTGTAACAGGCCCCTCGCCGAACACCGTTGTGGTTAATCGCCGTTAAGCTACAATAGCTTGTAGGGAACAAATCCCGAATCGGACCGAGTCAGCGATTCGGTCCTGATTCGTTTCGCGCGCGTTCCCGCCCTTCAAGCCTTGCCGTTAACTTGGCTGTGGATGCACGGCGCTTACCCCCAGGCATCCATCGCAAACCACCCCATCGGCGCAACCTTTCGGCGCGCGCCGATACGACTCTTCCTATGCGATTGACAGTCGCCCCGCCCCAGCCAAGGCTCACGCCACGCCAAGTACAAGAACGGCGGGGGAAACGATGCGCGAAGAACGGGAAGACACCACCGAGTACCTCGTGGTGGTGAACCACGAGGAGCAGTACTCGATCTGGCCGGTCGGTCGCGAACTGCCCCTGGGCTGGAACGAGGCGGGCTTCCGCGGAACCAAGGCCGCCTGCCTGCAGTATATCCAGGAAGTCTGGACCGACATGCGCCCGCTGAGCCTGCGGCGCGCCATGGACGGCCAGGGCTGAGATCGAAAAAGCGGCGCGCCCTACTCGGCCGCCGTCTTCACCGCGACCGCGTCCAGCGCTTCCCCCACGGTCGGGGACTGGCCCTCGTGGATCACCCGCGACAGGTCGCGGCTGTCGACCACCTGACCGCAGGCCTCGCAGGCCAGCTTGGGATGGAAGTCGCAGCCGCAGGCCTTGTGCACGAAGCGCACCGGCCCATTGCCCACGCCATAGACGTGGCGATCGCCCCACTCGGCCATGGTCAGCAGCACGGCCGACAGATCGCGCCCCTTGGCGGTCAGCACATATTCATGGCGCGGCGGCCGCTCTGAATAGCGGCGGGTCTCCATCACCCCGTGACCGACCAGGCTCTTGAGCCGGGCGGCCAGCACGTTGCGGGCCACGCCCAGGCGGTCCTGCCACTGCTCGAACCGCCGCACGCCCTGGAAGGCGTCGCGCAGGATCAGCAGGGTCCAGGGATCGCCGACGACCTCGAGGGTGGCGGCGATGGCGCAGCGTTGGCGGCTGTAATCGGCGGTGCGACCCATACGGAGGAAAGTGCGGCGTTCCGCGAGGGAATGCAAGGGCCGTTGCTTTTGAGTACGAACCAGAGTAGGTTTCTAATCGCAATTGACTCTCTCGGTTCATTGCTCGACTGACCGGCCGACGACGGGAGCCGCCCTTCCGCCGCCGGCCGCTTCTTGCTCTCGGAAAGATTTCGGCAAGACGCTTGCGCAAGCGCGCCGATCCGGGGCCTATTCCGCCGCAAAACAAACCAATCTGGAGCTCAACCATGTCCAAGCACGCCGATCCGGTGGTGATCGCCGGCTTCGCCCGCACGCCGATGGGCGGCTTCCAGGGCGCGCTGGGCGGGGTGAAGGCCACCGAGCTGGGCGCGACGGCCGTCAAGGCGGCCCTGGAGCGCGCGGGGCTCTCGGGTGACAAGGTCGACCAGATCATCATGGGCTGCGTGCTGCCGGCCGGCCTGGGCCAGGCCCCCGCCCGCCAGGCCGCCCTGGGCGCGGGCCTGCCCAAGTCGGTCGAGGCCACGACGGTCAACAAGATGTGCGGCAGCGGCATGCAGGCGGCGATCATGGCCCACGACGCCCTGCTGGCCGGCAGCGCCGACGTGGTCGTTGCCGGCGGCATGGAGAGCATGACCGGGGCGCCCTACCTGATGGCCAAGCACCGCAGCGGGGCCCGCATCGGCCACGACCAGATCTGGGACTCCATGTACCTGGACGGCCTGGAGGACGCCTACGCCCCCGGCAAGCTGATGGGCGCCTTCGCCGAGGACACGGCCGCCGACTACCAGTTCACCCGCGAGGCGATGGACGACTACGCCACGCGCGGCCTGCTCAAGGCCAAGGCCGCCGTCGAGGGCGGAGCCTTCGCCGCCGAGATCGCGCCGGTGACGGTGACCACCCGCAAGGGCGTCGAAACCATCGACACCGACGAGCAGCCGCTGAAGGCCGATCCGGCCAAGATCCCCACCCTGCGTCCGGCCTTCTCCCGCGACGGGTCGATCACGGCGGCCAATTCCAGCTCGATCAGCGACGGCGCCGCGGCCCTGGTCATGACCCGCAAGAGCATCGCCGAGGCCCTGGGCCTGACGGTGGTCGCCACCGTCGTCAGCCACGCCGCCCACGCCCATGAGCCGGGCCTGTTCACCACCGCCCCCGTGCCGGCCATGAGAAAGGCCCTGGCCCGCGCCGGCTGGAGCGTCGACGACGTCGACCTGTTCGAGGTCAACGAGGCCTTCGCCGTCGTGGCCATGATCGCCCAGAAGGAACTGGGCATCCCGGACGACAGGCTGAACGTCAACGGCGGCGCCTGCGCCCTGGGGCACCCCATCGGCGCATCGGGCGCCCGCATCCTGTGCACCCTGATTTCTGCCCTCCAGGCTCGCAAGGCCAAGCGCGGCCTGGCCTCGCTGTGCATCGGCGGCGGCGAGGCCACGGCCATGGCCATCGAACTCGCCTAAAATCTGCCCAAACCGCGGCATTAAGGCCCGTCGCGCGGCAAGACCTTGCGCGGCGGGCCCGCAAGCGTTACCTGTTGACCTGCAAGCCTACTGGAACCCTTCCGACCCCATGCTGTCGAACTTCACCACCATCGCGCTGTTTACGACTGGCCTCACCGCCGGCGTCGCGATGTGGTGCGCCATGATGTCGAAGATTACCCAGATTAAAACCGTGCCTGTACGGACGGGGCAAAGACGGCGCGCAGACTAGGGAACAAGGGTTCCCCAGAAACCAAGCCGAAGGATCGCAAGATCTGAAAAAGCCCCGCCTCCGAAAGGAGCGGGGCTTTTTCGTTGCGCGATCCGACGGTCCTTCAAAAACTCAAAGGATCTTCGAACATGAGCTACCTGCCTTCCCCACCAGCCTTCCACAGCGACCATGACGGCGTCACGGTCCACCAGCTGTTCCTCTGCGCCCAGGACGCCCCCAGCGCGCTGGACGCCGTGCGCCAGAGCCTGGCCGACAGCGGCGCCGAGCTGTGCAACCTGTCCCTGAAGCCCGTCGGCCAGCTGGTCGAGGCCTCCCTGCGCGTGCGCCACCTGGGCGACCAGGCCGCCCGCCTCCTCGCCCGCGACCTGGCCGCCTGGCCCGGCGTCAACTCGGCCAGCGTGGAACATCAGTGGGTGCGGCCTTGAGCCTTCTCAAACCGGAAGACGACAAATTTCGCGAGGATCGGCGCCGCCTCTTCCTCGTCACCGCTGAAGACACGCCCGACACCCTGATGCGGGTGCTGGGCGTGGCCAGCGTGCAGCAGGTGCGCCTGCGCGCCCTGACCGCCCAGCCTGAGGGCGCCGACATCGCCATCCGCCTGGAGATCGACGACCAGGGCGACGACCGGGCCCACACGCTCGCGGCGCGCCTGGCGGCGGTTCCGGCGGTGCGCGGCGTCGGCCACGGTTGGCGATAGGCTCGTTCAAAACCTTTCGGCCCGCTTGGCCGTATCTATGGACGACGCCTCGAAAGGACCGCCCATGCTTCGCCGCCTCCTGCTGCTGATCGCCCTCGCGACCGCCCTCCCCGTCGCGGCCCTGGCGGCGCCGACCAGGACCGCCGTCTTCGCCGGCGGCTGCTTCTGGTGCATGGAGAACGACATGCGGGGCATTCCCGGCGTCGTAAAGGTCGAGAGCGGCTACACCGGCGGCCACGTGAAGAACCCGACCTATCGCGACGTGACCAGCGAGCGCAGCGGCCACTACGAGGCCGTCCGCGTCACCTATGACCCGGCCAAACTGCCCTACGCCTTCCTGCTGCAGCGCTACTGGAAGCTGGTCGATCCGACCGACGACGAAGGCCAGTTCTGCGACCGCGGCCCCTCCTACCGCCCCGCCGTCTTCGTCGACGCCGAGCAGCGCCCCGCCGCCGAGCGCTCCCGCGCCGAGGCCGCCAAGCGCCTGAAGACCGGCACGATGAAGGCCCAGATCCTGCCGCTGCAAACCTTCTGGCCGGCCGAGGCCTATCACCGCGACTACGCGAAGAACAATTCGGTCGAGTACCACCTCTACCGCACGGGGTGCGGGCGGGATCGCCGGCTGGCGCAGGTTTGGGGGAAATGATCCTCCCCCTGAAGGGGGAGGTGGCCCCGGAGGGCCGGAGGGGGAAGTCCCTGCTGAGGTCAGAGCGGCCGCCGGCTCACAGATCAGATCCCCCTCAGTCGCTCCGCGACAGCTCCCCCTTCAGGGGGAGCGTCTAATATTACACCCATAATCTCTCGACTTTCCCGCGCAGCCGTGAAACCGTGGCCGCAAAGAGAGTAGGGAGACGTCGCGCCGATGCTTCGGGCCGCCTTGTTCGCCACCGTCTGCGTGGCCGCCGCTTCCACCGCTGTCGCTCAGACCGCTCCCGTCCAGACCGCATCGCCGCCGAAGGTCTCGGTCACCATCTACAACAACAACCTCGCCTTGGTTCAGGACCAGCGGACGATCGACGTCTCCGCCGGCCGCCAGCGGCTGGAGTTCAAGGACGTCTCGGCCGCCATCCGCCCCGAGACCGTCAGCCTGTCCTCGCCCAACCTGGGCGTGGTCGAGCAGAACTTCGACTACGACCTGCTGACCCCCGACAAGCTGATGGAGAAGGCGGTCGGGCGGCAGATCAAGATCGTCCGCACCAATCCCGGCGACGGCAAGGAGACCACCGAGACCGCCACGGTGCTGGCCGCCAACGAGGGCGTGGTGCTGAAGATCGGCGACCGCATCGAGGTGCTGCGCGACGACGGCGTGCCCACCCGGGTGATCTTCGACAAGGTGCCCGAGACCCTGCGCGCCCGCCCGACCCTGTCGGTGACGGTCAACGCCGACAAGGCCGGCCCCACGCCCGTGACGCTCAGCTACCTGACCTCGGGCCTGTCGTGGGCGGCCGACTATGTCGCCCTGTTCGACGAGAAGAAGAACGCGCTGGACCTGCAGGGCTGGATCACCCTGCGCAACAATTCCGGCACGGCCTTCGACAACGCCCAGACCCAGCTGGTGGCCGGCAACGTCAACCAGTTCAACGGCGGCGGATCGTCGGTGCGCGGCTCGGTCTCGGCCGGGACCGAGAGCAGCGGCCGCGAGCGCATCGCCGACTACTACATCTATCCCCTGCCCGAGCGCACCACGATCGCCGCCAACCAGAACAAGCAGGTCGGCTTCCTCAGCGCCCAGGCCGTGCCGGCCCAGAAGGTCTACGAGGTGCGCGAATACGGCTTCTCCAGCGACGAGAACCCGCAGAAGGCCATCACCGCAATCCAGTTCAGCAATTCCAAGCTGAAGGGTCTGGGCGACCAGCTGCCGGCCGGGACGATGCGCGTCTACATGCGCGACCAGGCGGGCGACCCGAAGTTCATCGGCGAGAACCAGATCGGCCACACCTCGGCCGGCTCGGAGCTGTCGATCAGGACCGGCGAGGCCTTCGACGTCTCCAGCCAGGCCACCCTGGTCTCGCAGGAGAAGCTGTCCAAGACCCGCTCGCGCTACGTCATGAAGTACGTGGTGCGCAACGCCCGGCCCGAGGCCGTGACGGTGGAGCTGCGCCAGGCCGGCCTGCTGCGCGACGGCAAGGTCAGCGACGAGAGCCTGCCCAGCCGCCGCATCGACGCCCGCACCCTGGGCTGGAGCGTGCCCGTCCCCGCCAACGGCGAGACCGTCCTGACCTTCACGGTGGACAACGGCTGGTGAGGCTGATGGGCCGCGCGGATAGACCCTCCCCCCGAAGGGGGAGGTGGCCCGGAGGGCCGGAGGGGGACGTCCCTGCGGAGGTGAGTGCGATCGCTGAAAGCGGCGACCACTTCCCCCTCCGTCGGCTTCGCCGACACCTCCCCCCGAAGGGGGAGGGTCTGATGCTCGCCCTCGCCCTCATCTGCGCGCCCATCGCCGCCCGCGCCGAAACCATCCCCTCCGCCGCCCCGGAAGCCGTGGCCGTCACCCTCTATCGCGACGGCCAGGGGCCGGTGCAGACGCTGTCGCCCTGGGAGAAACAGCGGGCCGCCGAGCAGGGGCTGGTGATGGTCAGCGAGACCCGCACGGTCGCGTTGCCGGCCGGCCGCCACGTGCTGCGCTTCGACGGCGTCGCCGAGGGCCTGATCCCGCAGAGCGCGGCCATCGAGGGCCTGCCGCAGGGCGCGGTCGAGCGCAACTACGACTACGCCCTGCTCAGCCCCGGAACCCTGGTCGAGCGCTCTCTCGACCAGCCGGTCAAGGTGGTGCGCACCAACCGCGAGACCGGCCGCCAGGTGACGGTCGACGCCACCCTGATCCAGGGCCCGGACGGCCTGATGGTCCGGACCGCCGACGGGGTCGAGGCCCTGGGCTGCTCGGGCGGGCCCGAGCGCCTGGTGTTCGAGCGCGCGCCCGACGGCCTTTCCAGCAAGCCGACCCTGTCGGCCCTGGTCGACGTGCCCACCGGCGGCGACTACCGCCTGACCCTGACCTACCTGGCCATCGGCGTGAACTGGCAGGCCGACTACGTCGCCACCCTCAATCCCGACGGCAAGACGCTGGACCTGCTGGGCTGGCTGACCGTGATGAACAGCTCCGGCTCGACCTTCGCCGACGCTCCGACCCAGCTGGTGGCCGGCAAGCTGTCGCGCGTGCCGGTCAATACGCCCAGACCGCGCGTGGTGCGGGCCAGCCGCGCCTGCTGGCCGATGGACACCACGACCCACGGCGCGCCGCCGCCACCGCCGCCCCCTCCCCCACCGCCGCCTCCCCCGCCGAGGGCCGCGCCGGTCATGATGGCCAACCGCGCCGTCCAGCAGTCCGTGGCGGTCACCGGCGCCCGCAAGCGGGCTCTCGCCGAGCAGTCCGACCTTGGCGACTACAAGCTCTACACCCTGCCCGAACCGGTGACGGTGGCGGCTCGCCAGACCAAGCAGATGGCCTTCCTCGACCTGAAGGACGTCCGCTACCAGCGGCTCTATGTCGTGCCGGTCAGCCCCTGGGGAGACTACGCGGACGACGACGAGACCAACGCCCCGCAGGTGGTGCTGCGCCTCGACAACAAGGCCGCCGAAGGCCTGGGCAAGCCCCTGCCCTCCGGCGCCCTGTCGGTGATGGAGACGGTCGGCGGCCTGCCGACCTTCGCCGGCGAGCAGGCCGTGCGCGACGTCGCCGTGGGCGAGCCCGCCGACCTGGTGATCGGCGAGGGCATGGACGTCCGCGCCCGCCCGCGCCTCGTCGAGGACAAGCGGGCCGGCAAGACCATGGTCCGCCGCACCTACGAGGTCGACCTGGCCAACGACAAGTCGATCCCGGTCACCTTCGAGATCCGCCACGATCCGGGCGTCGAGTTCTTCAAGGTGGTGTCCGAACCCGCGAAACACGACATCCGCCAGGGCCAGGTCGCCTGGCGCGTGACCCTGGCCCCGGGCGAGACGCGGCTCTTCCGCTACGTCGTGAGACACGCGGGCTGAAGCCGCCCCTGGCGTGTCCCAAGCGCCACAGCAACCGGACGATGCGCAAAATCGGCGAACACCGGTCTTGCGCTTCACCCGCGCCTCGTGGGATCAGCCGGCTCCCGATCAGTCTCCGGAGCCGAACCGCCGCATGACCTTCCTCGTCGCACAGCTGAAGCCGCCGATGCCGGCGGAATGGCGCGCGTCGACCAAGGCGCGCCCGGCCCTTCGCCCCACAATTTCCAACCGCTGATCGCGGCCGCTCCGGCCGCGTCCGGAGCTTTTCGATGTCCGTCCTGCCTCTGGCCGGGCCGTCCCTGACCGCCTCGCCCCATACTACCTCGCCTCTGCTGCGCCTGATCGCGCCCGACTACGCCGACACGCTGGCCACCCTGTGGCCGTCGCCCCATACGCCGTTCCTGACCGCGCCGGCCGCGCGTCGCCACCTCGTCTGCCTGATGCTGGCGATCGAGCCGCGCGACGCCGCGCCGCTGGACGTCGCCCGCCTGCTGGACGAGCCGCTGCGCAAGATCGTGCGGCGGGTCGTCGACCCCGCCCCCGAAGGCCTGCGCCGGGCGCTGGAGCACCTGGGCGAGATCGCCTGGCCAGCAGCCGACTATCGCGTCCTGCTGACCCTGCTGGCCGAGCCGGCGGCGGCCAAGCGCCTGCGCCACGCCGGGACCATCACCCTGGACGAGGTCCGCGCCCTGG
>NZ_QHJY01000012.1 GCF_003185805.1 Caulobacter sp. D5 | reverse complement strand
CCTGGTCCAGGCCCTGAGCGCCGGCCCGGGCATCGCCGCCCCCGTCCACGCCGGCCGTCGCGGCCACCCGGTGCTGTTCGCCCGCCGCTGGTTTGAGGATCTCGCCGCCCTGGCCGGCGATCGCGGCGCGCAGGGCGTGCTGACCAAGGCCGGCGACGCCATCGCCCTGGTCGAGACCGACGACCCCGGCGTGCTGTTCGACGTCGACCGGCGCGAGGACCTGGAGCGGTAGGCCCGCTCGTCGCGTCCCCCTTCAAAACGGTTGGCGCCAGAAGGGGCGCGCCTGTATTGAAGCTCCACCAAGGGTGGAGCGCCAATCTCGCCGAAATGACGATCCTTCAATTCGAGAACGAAGACCCGAAGCCCCTCGTGCTCACGATCGAGCCACGGGGCGACAAGCATGAAATTCCACACCTCGCCATAGCCGGCGTCCGCTTCACACCGCGGGACGGTCTCGAAACTCGTCACTACTGTTCGGTTTCGGAATATGGACTGAGCCTGTGGTGCGATGTCGACTACGAAATCGACATCGTCCATCCGACGGCCTACCAGCGGCTGATGTGGGACGTCTGCGCCCGCGGCGGTTGGTGCGGGAGCATCGTGAACGGCCACCCCCTTCGCGTACTCGACCTGCTTCCCAGTTCGGGCGCCATTACGGCGCAGGCCTTCGCCGAACTGGTGCTCCAGGCCGACGGCTGCGCCACCGACTGGCCGCCCGCCGCGCGGCATCTGCGCCAGATCGAGGCGCGGTTCGTCGAGCATCTAGGTTCGGCGTCGGTCGATGTGCGAACGCTCACCTATAACCTTGCAAGGCCGTTCGAGCGCGAAGCGACGACGGAAAATCCCGCGCCCTAACCCTCCATCGCCTCGTACCGCCGCATCTCGCGCCAGTGCAGCCAGACGCCGAGCGCCAGGGTGAGCAGGATGGCGTAGCTCCAGACCGCCAGGCTCATCATGTAGGTGTTGATGGTCACCCGCAGGTCGATCAGCACCGCCACGTGCGAGGCCAGGGCGACCAGTTGGAACGCCGAGATCGCCACGGTCCACAGCAGGCGCGAGCGGATCGACTCCCAGATGAAGATCAGCGCCGCCACGGCGTCGACGATCATCACCCCGACGTCGGGATTGATGCGGTTGTGGCGGAACATCACCAGCGAGGCGGCCCAGCCGGCCAGCAGGGTGACGGCGATCCGCTTCTCCGACGGTCCGCCGCGCCAGAAGGCCAGGCCGCAGATCGTCAGGGTCAGGAAAAGATAGAGATAAGCCGACACTGTACGCCCCCCTTCACCGCTCCAGGTTGACGCAAGTCCGGCCCGGATCAAAGCATGATCCGGGCCGGAGCTTTACGCCTTGGATATCGGCGACCGCCCACCAGGCGGACGGAACTCTAGTGCCGCGTCTTCTCGCCGTCGCAGAGAATCCGGCGGATCTCATCGACGACGCGCACCGCGCCATCGGCGTCGTCCGCCGCCTCCATATCGACGAGCCGCCGCAGCAGCACCGTCAGCACACGCTGCTGGGTCGGACACAGAGACCGAATGCACCGCCCGAACTCGGCGGCCTCTTCGATGGCCGGATCCATAATCGCCAGGACCGCGCTCATGCCGCGCCCTCCATTAGAACTTCGCGCATACCGGTGACGATCAGGCGGCCCGACCGCCATCGACGGCGCGCAGGCCCGAGGTGCGCGGCGTGTCGCCGCCCTCGACCTTGCCCAGATCGCCCAGCGCCAGGGCGCCGCAGCCGATCTGCGAGCGGACTTCCGCCAGATCGCCGTGCGCCTTCACGATGGTGCGGCGGGCCGACAGGATATGGGTCAGGGTGACGCCCAGGGTCTCCAGGGCTTCCTGGCCGATCACGGCCGACAGCTGCGCGTCCAGCCGCAGCGTGGGCAGCAGGCCCATCAGCTCGGCGGTTTCGCGTACGGCCGCGTCGATCGCGGCTTCGGCTTGTTTCAGTTTTTCGGCCCCGGCACGGGCTGCGTCGCTGCGCTTCATGCAAGACTCTCCCACTCGCGCGGGCGCCCCCCGCACGTTCAAAGGCTTGGATTGTTGGAAATTCGGTTTTTTCGGCTGGCCCTAGACCGACGATCAGTTCGTCGGCGGGGCGCTCCAGCCCTCGCGGAACCGCTGGAGGGCGAAGAGGAATTCATGGGCTCCCATGGTCACCACGCTGAGCAGCACGCCGGCCGCCAGGGCTGAAACCAGGATCAGGCCCATCCATTGGGCTGGGCTCAGGTCATGGCGCCAACCTCCCCGCGTTCGGACCTGATCGGACTGTCGTCCGACAGGAACGCCGTGGCCGCGAGCACTCGCAGCAACAGCTTCGAAGGAGGATCGCCGGCCGCCTGGGCCTTGCGCAGAGCCGACACCGTTTCCGGCACCAGGCGCTCCCGCTCGGGGGTGGCCGCCATCAGGGTCAGGCCTTCCTCGAGAGACTTCCAGCTCGCGATGAAGAAGGCCGATCCCGGGGGCGAGCCAGTCTTGGTCTTGGGTGTGTTGTCGTTCATGGCCGCTCCCGCTGCTGTCGTCAGGAGAGACCGGCTCAGGTTCGTCGGCTAGGCCCGGCGATTGCCTACGGTAGTCATTACCGGGGTGCTGTTCCCACGCCACGAAGGCCAGGGCGGCGTCGCGGCGCGGCATGCCGGCCAGGCGCCGGCGGGCGCTGAGCACATGCATCTCGACGGTCTTGGGCGACAGGCTGAGCAGGCGCGCGATTTCCTTCGAACGCTGGTGCTGGGCGATCAGGCGCAGGATCTCGCGCTCACGAGGCGTGAGCTTCTCGAAACCAAGGCTGTCGGCAGGCTCGACCATGGCGCTAACATGGTCCCAGCACAGCCTCCCGTCCAGCCGGTGAGGCGTCAATTTCGGACGCGTCAGAGTTAACAATCAGACAGTTCGCCCGCTCAGGCGCCGCGGACGAACGGCAGGCTGACGGTCGGCTGGCCCGACAGCGCCAGCAGGGCGTTGGCCGTCGCCGGGCCGATCACCGGCGTCCCCGGCTCGCCCACCCCGCTGGGCGGGGCGGCCGACGGCACGATGTGGGTCTCGACGCTGGGCGCCTCGGCGAAGCGCAGCACCCGATAGGTGTCGAAATTGCTCTGGTCGACCACCCCCTCGGTCAGGGTCACCTGGCCGAAGAGCGCCGCCGAAAGCCCGTAGCAGGTGCCGCCCTCCATCTGGGCGGCGATCTGGTCGGGCGAGACGGCCACGCCGCAGTCGATGGCGGTGACCACCCGGCCGACGCGCGGCTCGCCATCCACCAGCTTGACCTCGGCCACCTGGGCCACGACCGAGCCGAAGCTCTCGTGCACCGCCACCCCGCGCGTCCACCCAGCCGACGCTTTCGGCCCTGCCTTTTCCAGGGCGAGGTTCAGGGCCGCCAGGTGCCGGTCGGCCCCGGCCTTGGCGTAGAGGGCGCGGCGGTACTCGACCGGGTCCTTGCCGGCCTTGCGGGCCAGCTGGTCGATGGTGTGCTCCATGACGAAGGCGGTGTGGGTCGCCCCCACCGAGCGCCACCACAGCACCGGCACGCCGACCTCGGGGAACGCCACCTGGGCGTCGACCACCGGCGTGGCCTTCAGATAGGGCGAATCCGACGCCCCCTCGACGGCGGTCTGGTCGACGCCCTTCGAGGGCATCGGCGAGTCCTTCATGATCGACTGGCTGACGATGCGGTGACGCCAGGTGGCCGGCAGGCCGTCCTTGTCCAGCGTGACCCGCACGGCGTGGACCACCAGCGGCCGGTAGTAGCCGGCCTTCATGTCGTCCTCGCGGGTCCAGACCAGCTTCACCGGCTTGCCGCCGCCGACCTTCTTGGCCACGTGCACGCACTCGGCCACGTAGTCGGAATTGAAGGTCGCCCGCCGCCCGAACGAGCCGCCGGCGAACAGGGTCTCGATCTCGACCGAGCCCGGCAGGGTCCCGACGATCTTGGCGGCCGCCAGCTGGTCGAGCGTCTGGCCCTGCGAGCCGTGCACCAGCTTGACCGAATTGCCGTCGACGATCGCCACGCAGTTCATCGGCTCCATGGTGGCGTGGGCCAGATAGGGGAACTCGTAGACCGCCTCGAAGGCGTCGGCGCCACCGGCCGCCTGGGCCGCGTCGCCCTTGGCCCCGAACGATTCCCACTTCTGCTCGGCCGGACCCTTGCCGGTGGCGAGATCCCGGAACGCCGCCGTGATCTCCTTCGAGCCGCGCTTCTCGGCCTTGGCCTCGTCCCAGCGCACGACCAGCGCCTCGCGCCCCAGCCGCGCGGCCCAGGTGGACTTGGCCACCACCGCCACGCCCGTCGGGATCTCGAAGACGTCGACCACGCCCGCCACCTTCCTGGCGGCGTCGGCGTCGAAGCTCTCGACCTTGGCCCCGAAGCGCGGCGGATGGGCGACCATCGCCGTCAGCATGTCGGGCAGGTGGACGTCCTGGGTGTAGCGGGCCGTGCCGTCGACCTTGGCCTGCGCGTCCTTGCGGCGCACGCGATCGGTGCCGATCAGGGTGAAGGCCTTGGGGTCCTTCAGCGGCGGATTTTCGGGCGGCGTCACCTTGGCGGCGTCGGCCGACAGGTCGGCGAAGGCGGCGCTCTTGCCCGAGGCGTGGGTCAGCACCCCGTCCTTGACCACGATCTCGCCGGCCGGGACGTTCCAGCGGTTGGCGGCGGCCTCGACGAACATCGCCCGCGCCCCGGCGCCGGCCTTGCGCAGCTGCTCCCAGCTGTTGGAGATCGCCGAGCTGCCGCCGGTCAGCTGCGCGCCCAGGGCGCCGTTGCCGTAGAGCTTGGCGTTGGCCGGCGACTGCTCGACCCGCACCTTGGCCCAGTCGGCGTCCAGCTCCTCGGCGACGATCGCCGCCAGCCCCGCATGGCTGCCCTGGCCGAACTCGACGTGCTTGGAGATCACGGTGACGAAGCCGTCCGGCTCGAAGCGGATGAACGGGCCGAACGCCCCGACCTCGACCTTGGAGCCGGCGCTCATCAGGTCGGCCGGCGAACAGCCGACCACCAGGGCGCCGCCGACCACCGCGGCCCCGACCACCACCTCGCGGCGGCTGAAGCCTTCGGATTTCACAGGCGCGTTCATCGCACTTCTCCGCGCTGGATCCGCGAGGTCGCGCCCGAAGCGGCCGAGATCGCCTCGTCGATGTCGGCCTCCTTGGCCGGATCGGCGACGACCGCCGGCGCGGCGACCACCGGGATCGCCTGGCCCGTCGCCGCCTGCTTGATCGCCGCCCGGATCCGCTGATAGGCGCCGCAGCGACAGATGTTGCCGCCCATGGCCGCGTCGATGTCCTCGTCGGTCGGCTTTTTATTCGCTTCGAGCAGGGCGGCGGCCGACATGATCTGGCCCGACTGGCAGTAGCCGCACTGCGGCACGTCCAGCTTCACCCAGGCCTGCTGCAGCGGATGGGCACCGCCCAGGCCCTCGATGGTGGTGATCTTGGCGCCGGAGAGAGCGGCGATCGGCGTGACGCAGGACCGCACCGGGTCGCCGTTCACATGCACCGTACAGGCCCCGCACTGGGCCAGGCCGCAGCCGAACTTCGTGCCCGTCAGGCCCAGCTCGTCGCGCAGCACCCACAGCAGCGGCGTGTCGGGATCGGCCTCGACCGACATCGTCTTGCCGTTGACGTCCAAGCTCGCCGCCATGCGCCTGTCTCCTGCCCTCGGGGCAGCTAACACCGTTCTCCCGAGGCTCCGCCAGTGAAATTTTAACGCCGCCAAGATGCTCGGAAAGCCGGTTCCGCCACGCCTGTTGCGCGAAAGGCCTCACGTTCTTGGCCGACGCGCCCTAGCTTGAACGCACGACGCCTGCAGAGGACCCCCGCCTTGGACTCCTTCCCCGCCTACTTCCCCCTCGCCGGCCGCAAGGTGGTGATCGCCGGAACCGGCGAAGGCGCCGAGGCCAAGGCCCGGCTGTTCGACGGCTCGCCCGCCACCCTGGTGCGGCTGGACGGCCACGCGGCCTTCCTGCCCGGCTCCTACACGGGCGCAGTGCTGGCCTTCATCTCCAGTTCCGACGAGGTGTTCGCCCAGGCCGCCGCCCGCGCCGCGCGCGCCGCCGGGGTGCTGGTCAATGTCGTCGACAAGCCCGACATGTGCGACTTCAACACCCCCGCCGTCATCGACCGCGGCGAGGTGGTGGCCGCCGTCGGCACCGGCGGCGCGGCCCCCGTGCTGGCCACCATGCTGCGCTCCGACATCGAGGCCCAGGTGCCCGAGGGCGCCGGCCGGGTCGCGGCCCTGATGCGCAACTTCCAGAGCGAGGTGCGCGGCGCCCTGCCCACCCTGCACGAACGCCGCGCCTTCCTGCGCGAGGCGCTGTCGGGCGAGGCGGCCCAGGCGGCCATGACCGGCGACATGGAAAAGGCCGGCGCCCTGTTCCGCGACGCCCTGGCCAAGAGCGTCAAGAAGGAGGGCAAGGTCCGCTTCGTGGCCGGCAAGGGCCCGGCCGACCTGCTGACCCTGCGCGCCGTGCGGGCCCTGTCGGCCGCCGACGTGCTGGTCATCGACGAGGCCGCCGATCCCGAGGTCGTCACCATGGCCCGCCGCGACGCCCACCGCCTGTCGGCCGCCGAGGCGAGCCCGGAACAGCTGATCGAACTGGCCAGGAGCGGCCGCCAGGTCGTCCGCCTGGTCGCCTCCCCGGTCGAGGCGGCGGACATCCAGGCGCTGGCGGCGGCCGGCGTGGCGGTCGAGGTGCTGCTGACGGCTCCGTCCAATTGACACCTCTCCCGTGGGGAGAGGGAGGGGCCCGCGCCGCAGGCGTGGGAGGGTGAGGGCGTACGCCGTCGGACGCCCTGCCCCCAAGTCGCGCCAAGATCAGTCAATGCTGTAACCCCTCACCCTCCCATGCTGCGCATGGGCCCCTCCCTCTCCCTATGGGAGAGGT
>NZ_QHJY01000111.1 GCF_003185805.1 Caulobacter sp. D5 | reverse complement strand
CCGGTCTCCGTCGTGCAGGCGGAACCGCAGCGTCACCCCCATCCCAACCCTTCCCCCATCAAAGGGGGAAGGGCTTTGGACGGCTTTGAGTTCTGAGAGACCCCTCACCCGACCTCCCTTTGGGAGGCCACCCTCTCCCGCAAGGGGAGAGGGGTCAGCCGGCCGGGCCCTTGTCGAAGTACTTGAAGAAGGCGCTGTCGGGGGAGAGGACCAGGGTGGTGTCGCCCTGGCCCAGCGACTGCTCGTAGGCCTGCATCGAGCGGTAGAAGGCGGCGAAAGAGGGGTCGCGGCCGAAGCTGGAGGCGAACAGCTGGGCGCGCTGGGCGTCGGCTTCGCCTCGGATCTTCTCGGCCTCCTCGTAGGCGGTGGCGACGATCTCGCGGCGCTGCTGGTCGCCGATGGCGCGCAGTTCGGCGGCCTCCTGCTTGCGGGCCGTCTGCATGCGCTCGAACACCGCCTGCTGGTTGGGCTCGGGCAGGTCGGCGCGCTTGATGCGCACGTCGATGATCTCGAGCCCCAGCTGCGAGCCGGCGACCTGGCGGGCCACCTCGCTGCGGATGTCGGCCATGATCTCGGCGCGCTTGCCGGCGATCACGTCCTCGGAGTTCCGCCGGCCGATCTGCTCGCGCAGGGCGGCGTTGACGATGCGGTCGAGGCGGTCGCGGGCCACGCTCTCGCGGCCGAGCTTGCGGTAGAACTGGCGCGGATCAGAGATGCGGTAGCGGACGAAGGCGTCGACGACCAGCTTCTCCTGGTCGGCGGCGGTGACCTCTTCCTGGTTGGCGGCGATGTCGATGTTGCGCTTGTCGAAGCGCAGCACCTTGTCGATCGGCGCCTTCAGGTGGAGGCCGGGATCGAGGACCACGCGCACCGGATCGCCGAAGCGCACCACCAGGGCCTGCTGGCGCTGGTCGACCTGGTAGACGGTGGTCGACAGCAGGATCAGGGCGGCGAAGGCGGTGGCGCCGGCCGCGATCAGCGGGGTGTTGGGATTGCGGACGCGGCTCATCGGGCGGCTCCATCGACGGGCGCGGGAGCGACGCGCGGACGGAAGGTGTCGGACGGCAGGATCACCGGGGCGTTGGCGCCCTTGCTGTCGATGATGACCTTGTTGGACTTGGCCAGCACGCGCTGCATGGTCTCGATGTAGAGGCGCTCGCGGGTGACGCCGGGGGCCAGCTTGTACTGCTCGTAGACCTGGTTGAAGCGGGCCGCGTCGCCGGCGGCCTCGCGCACCACCTGTTCGCGGTAGCCCTTGGCCTGCTGGATGACGGTGGCCGCCTCGCCGCGGGCGATGTTGGCCGCCGACTGGGCGTTCTGGGCCGCGCGCTGCACGTCGCGGAAGGCGTCGAGCACGGGGGCGGGGGTGGTGGCGACCTGGATGCGGACACCTTCGATGCGGACGCCGATGTTGTAGCGGTCCAGCGTCTGCTGCATCAGCGCGCGGGTCTGGCTTTCGACCTGGCCGCGGCCGTTGGTGAGGATCGGGGTGAGGGCGGTCTTGCCGACCACCTCGCGCATGGCGCTCTCGGCCACGTCCTTGATGACGGCGTCGGGGGCGCGGACGTTGAACACGAACTTGCCGGCGTCCGACACGCTCCACTGGATGGTGAAGCTGAGATCGACGATGTTCTCGTCGCCGGTCAGCATCAGGCGCTCGGCCGGGACTTCCGCGCCGGGCACGCCGCCGACGTCGAGGGTCTGGATCGAGGTGACGGGCACGCGCTCGACGTCTTCGATCGGCCAGGGCAGGCGATAGCGCAGGCCAGGATCGCTGGTGCGGCTGTAAGCGCCGAAGGTGGTGACCACGCCCTGCTGGTTGGGCTGGACGACATAGACGCCCGACACCAGCCACAGGCCGACCACGGCGGCGGCGCCCAGGGCGATGGCCTTGCCGCGACCGGGGCCGCCGAAGGTCTCGCGCAGGCGGCCGGTCAGGCGGTCGACCAGTTCGGCGACGTCGATGGGCGGCGGCGGAACGCCGGGCGGGCCGGGGGGGCGGCGTGTCGGGTCGGGCTTGCGCCCGCCGTCGTTCTTGTCGTCGCCCGGCGGGGGCGAGCCCCAGGGGCCGGGTCCGGCGTTGTCGTTCCAGGGCATGGGCGGCGCTGTCTTCCCGTCGCTCGTTCTTGTTGGCGGAGGTTGCGGGCAACCTCCTTGGGCTTGTTGGTGCGGAGGCCGCGGGGCGACCTCCTCAGGCTTGTTGGCTGGCGGGGTTGTAAAACAGACCCCGCACGCGGATATGAGGACCCCCACGCGACAAGGCAAGACACTGACGTGACCGCAAGCTCTTCTGCAACTCCCGATGACGCCCGCGAGGCCCTCGATCGCATCGAGGATCCGGCCACGGGGCTGGGCCTGGTGAAGGCCGGCCTGGTGCAGGGGCTGGTGGTGCGCGAGGGCAAGGCCGGCTTCGTGCTGGAAGTGCCGGCCTCACGCGTGGGCGGCTATGCGCCGGTGCGAGAGGCGGCCGAGAAGGCGCTGGCGGCCCTGCCGGGGATCACCCGGGCCCAGGTGGTGCTGACCGCCCAGGCCCCGGCCGAGACGACCCGCGTGCGCAAGGGCGCCCGGGTGGCCGACGACCCGCAGGCCCAGGTCGGTCCGCCGCCGGCCTCGGAAAAGCCCGCCCATGTGCGCCACGTCATCGCCGTGGCCTCGGGCAAGGGCGGGGTGGGCAAGTCCACCGTCTCGACCAACCTGGCCTGCGCCCTGGCGGGGCTGGGCCTGAAGGTCGGGCTGCTGGACGCCGACATCTACGGCCCCTCGGCGCCGCGGATGATGGGCGTCGACGGCGAGCCGACCTTCGAGGACAAGAAGCTGCTGCCGCTGGAGGCGCACGGCGTGAAGCTGATGTCGATCGGCTTCATGGTCGACGAGGGCAGGGCGATGATCTGGCGCGGGCCGATGGCCTCGTCGGCGGTGCGCCAGCTGATCCACGACGTGGCCTGGGGCAGCGAAGCCGAGCCGCTGGACGTGATGGTCGTCGACCTGCCGCCGGGCACCGGCGACATCCACCTGACCCTGGTGCAGAAGCTGCGCATCGACGGCGTGGTGCTGGTCACCACCCCGCAGGAGATCGCCCTGATCGACGCCCGCCGTGCGGCTGCGATGTTCGCCAAGACCGCGACGCCGATCCTGGGGCTGGTCGAGAACATGGCCTTCTTCGCCGACCCGGCCACCGGCGCGCCGATCCCGATCTTCGGCTCTGGCGGCGGTGTGGCGGAGGCCGAGGCCCTGGGCGTGCCGGTGCTGGCCCAGGTTCCGATCGAGATGGCCGTGCGCGAAGCTGGCGACGCGGGGCGGCCCGTGGTGCTGGCCGCGCCGGACAGCGCGGCGGCCAAGGCGTTCGTGCAGGCGGCGAAGGCGGTTTGGGCGACGGTCGGGGGGTGACCACAAGATCCTCCCCCTGAAGGGGGAGGTGGCCCGGAGGGCCGGAGGGGGAAGTCCCTGCTGAATTCA
>NZ_QHJY01000110.1 GCF_003185805.1 Caulobacter sp. D5 | reverse complement strand
CGATCGCGCCGGCCCAGTCCGGGGCGAGCCCTCCGCCGACGGCCGCCCCGCCCGCGACCGGCGCGCTTCTGGCCGGGGCGGCGCGGATCGACATCACCCCCGCCGTCGAAGACCTGCCCAAGCCGTTCGAAGCCATCGAGAGCCGGCTCCATGTCCGGACCGTGGTGCTGGACTCGGGCGGCAGGCGCGCCGTGCTGGTGGTCGGCGACCTGCCGATGTTCGCGCCCGACATCTTCGAAGACACGATGGCGCGCATCGCCAAGGTCTCCGGCGCGCCGCCGGAAAACATCCTGCTGGCCGTCACCCACACCCACGACACGGTGCGGATGGACAACAATCCCGTCGGCATCATCCTGCCGGGATCCGAGAAGATCACCCGCATGACCACCGACGCCATCGTCGCGTCGGTGCAGCAGGCGATCGCCAACCGCCGGCCGGCGCGGGCGGGCTACGCCAACGGCGTTTTCAGGCTGGCCGGGCGCAATGAAGGCGGCCCAGGCGCCGAGGGGGCGGCCGAAAGCGGCCGGACCCAGAGCACGGACGCTTCGATCGGCGTGTTCAAGGTCGAAACCCTGCAGGGCGAGCCCATCGCCCTGATGGTCAGCAACGGCCCGGGCCCCGGCGTGCCGGGGTTGGGCGGCGGCAAGCGCTCGAAGGTCAGCGCCGACATGGTCGGCATGGTCGAGCGCTACGTCGAGCAGCGCTTCGGCGACAAGGTCGTGGCGATGTACACGGTCGGCGCGCCGATGGGGATCGCCATGAACCCCGGGCGCAAGGGGGCGGGGCTGACCCCGCCCGAGCCGAACGCGGTCAAGGGCGCGGTGGCGACCGTGCTGGGCGAGGAGGTCGTGGCGACCGCGCTCAGGATCAAGACCTCGGACAAGCTGACGATCGCCGGCTCGCTCGAAGTCCTGATGTGTCCGGGCAAGTCGACGTTTCCGCTCAACAATCCGGGCGCCTGCTCCGATGCGCCGGACTCGAAGCTGCCCCGATGCGTGTTCACCGACACCGACATCGCGCCCGTGCCGCTGCGGTTCGGAACCATCCAGCTCGGCGACTTCACGATCGTCCACAGCGACGCGAACGTGATGCCGCCGCTCTGGGCCAGGGTGAAGCAGGGCGCGCCCCGGCCCGCCAGCACCATGCTCGTGTCGCTGGGCTACGGCCCGGTCCACTACGTCGTGCCCGACGAGGACTATCCCTCCAACAGCTATCCGGTGACGGCGAGCATGGCCAAGCGCGGCTGCGCGGCGGGCGGCTTCGTCGACGGCGCGCTCAAGATGGTCAACGCCTCCAGGGCCAGCGGCGGATGACGACCCCGGAGCGACCTTCAAACAGATCGAGATCGACCATGACAGATGTCCAACCCGGCAAGTTCCACCCCCAGGCCGCGCTGAAGGGCTACGCGCTCAATCGCATGTGCTTCACGCTCAATTCGGCGGAAAGCCGCGCCGCCTTCACCGCCGATCCGGACGGCTACTGCGCGCGGTTCGGCCTCAACGACGAGGAAGTCGCGGCGGTGCGGTCGCGGGACAAGAAGCGGTTGTTCGCAGCGGGAGGGAACATGTACTTCCTCGCCAAGCTCGACAGGGTTCCCAAGCCGCAGGGAGCCCGCTGATGGGCGTCGTCGTCGGAGGATTGGGCACCAGCCACGTGCCCATGATCGGCCGGGCGATCGCGGCCAACAAGCAGGCCGAGGTGCCGTTCGCGCCGTTCTTCGCCAGCTTCGGCAGGGTCCATGCGTGGCTGGACGAGGCCAGGCCCGACGTCGTGATCGTCTTCTACAACGATCATGGCCTCAACTTCTTCCTCGACAACATGCCGACCTTCGCGATCGGGGTGGCGCACGACTATCGCAACGCCGACGAGGGATGGGGCCCGCCCGAGCCGAGGACCTTCCGCGGCGACGCGGAACTCGCCTGGCACATCGTCGGGTCGCTGATGGCCGACGAGTTCGATGTCGCCACCTGCCAGGAGATGATCTTCGATCACGCCGGCATCACCGCCCTGGACCTGCTTTTTCCGGCCGACGGCGCGGGGCATGGCGACATCCCCGTCGCCACGATCCCGATCATGATCAACGGCGTCCTGCCGCCGCTGCCGACGCCCGCCCGCTGCTACAAGCTGGGGCAGGCGATCGGTCGGGCCATTCGCTCCTTCCCCGGCGATCGCAGGGTCCTTCTGGTCGGCAGCGGCGGGCTGAGCCACGAGCTCGGCGTCAGCGGCAAGATCAACCAGGACTTCGATCGACTGACCCTCGAGAAGATCGAGCACGACCCGCAAGCCCTGACCCAATTCACCAATGACGAGATCGTCGATCTGGCCGGCGCCCAGGGGCTGGAGCTGATGACCTGGCTGGCCATGCGCGGCGCGGCCGCGGGCGGCGACATCGTCACCAGCATCTATCACGCCCCGATCTCGCATACGGGCGGCGCGATGATGCTGATCGACACACGCGAAGGCGAACGCTGATGACCAAGGCCGTTTCCCTGAGCGCGCCGACCGAAAAGGCGCCGTCGCGCGCCAAGCACTGGGGCATACTGCTGCTGCTCTCGGTCGGCGTGCTGATCGCCTATGCCGACCGCTCCAGCATTTCCGCCGCGTTGGCCAACAAGGACTTCGTCCACCACTTCGGCATGACGTCCGTCGGGCGCGGCTGGGTCGGGGCGGCGTTCTTCTGGGCCTATGCGGCCGCCCTGATGCCCCTGGGCTGGGTGGTTGATCGCTATGGCGCGAAGATCCCCTACGCCATCTGCTTCGCGCTCTGGTGTCTGGCCACGGCGGCGACCGGGGCCATGCCGGCCCTGATGGGCATCGTGATCATGCGCTCGCTGGTCGGGGCGGCCGAGGGGGTCGTGATGCCGGCCAGCTACCGCTGGATCCGCCACAACGTGCCCGAGCGCCACACCGGTGCGGCGCTGGGCGTGTTCTCGTTCGGCAACAAGGTCGGAACGGCCATCGGCGCGCCGATGGGCGCCTGGCTGATCACGGCTTCGGACTGGCGGCTGATGTTCGTCATCACCGGGGCGTGCGGCCTGTTGTGGCTCGTCCCCTGGATGATGCGTGTGCAGAACGACTTCCCGCGCAAGGACCAGCGCGCCGAGGCCCGGCGGCGGGCCGCCTCGGTGCCGTTCGGGCGCATCATCACCTCGCCGGTGGTCTGGGGCGGGATCATCGTCAACTTCTGCTACAGCTATTTCGTCTTCTTCTGCATGACCTGGATGCCGTCCTACCTGGTCGAGCAGCGCGGTTTGTCGCTGACCAATTCGGGGCTCTACACCTTCTTCAGCTTCGCCGGCATCGCGATCGTCGCCGTCGTCGCGGGCTGGGCGGCCGACCGCATCATCGACCGGGGCGGAGACCCGGTGGTGACGCGCAAGGTGTTCATCGTCGCCGGCTTCATCGGTGCGACGACGGTTTTGTTCGGCGCCTACGCCCACAGCCTGGGCGCGGCCCTGTTCTGGAACATCTTCTCGCTGTCGTGTCTTGGCCTCGCCAGCGCCAACAACCTCGCCCTCACCAAGGTCACGCTCATTCCGCGGCCGGCCATCGGGATGATCGTCGGCGTCCAGCACGTCGCCGCGGGACTGTCCGGCGGCGCGGCGGCGGCCATCTCCGGCTGGCTCCTCCACGTCAGCGGCGGCTATCAGCTGCCGATGCTGGTGATCGTGGTGTTCCTGGTGCTGGGGGCCACGACGTCGGTCGTGCTGCTGCGCCCCAAATGGTCGCCGAAGGTGACGGAAGGGGAGGCGTGATCCGTCCGCCGCCAACCCCTTGTGATGCGGCGATCCCAGGTTTCGGAAAATTTCCGGGCGGCGTTCGGGGGGAACGCGCCGCCTGACGCATCTAACCCTCAAACAAACGGGCAAGCGCCCAAGAACGAGGGGAAACGATGAAGCGCTATCCGAACATTTTCTGTGGGGTCTCGCTGGCTGTCATGCTCGCGGCGACCGGCGCGGCGGCGCAGGAGCGGACGTTCGACGTGCCGGCCGGACCGGCGTCCGACGCCATTCCGCTGTTCGCGCGTCAGGCGGGCGTTCAGATCATCGCCCCCGCCGGCCGCCTGAAGGGTGTCTCGACCCCGGCGGTGAAGGGCCGCCAGGACGCCCGCGCGGCGCTGAAGACCTTCCTGGCCGCGACCAATCTCGAGATCGCCGCCGACAACGGCTCGGTGATCATCCTGCGCGAAGCCGCCCGGCCTGCCGCCGCCCCGATCCAGCAGACGTCCGCCACCGGCGACGCGGTCGAAGGCGGGGCCGAGCTGGCCGAGGTGATCGTCACCGCCGCGCGCCAGACCCAGAACATGCAGAAGGTCTCGGCCGCCGTGCAGGTGGTTGGCGGCGACGAACTGCGCCGGCAGGCGGCGAGCAACGTCTCGCAGGTCTTTGCCTCCACCCCCAGCGTGCAGGTCACGGCCCAGCCCGGCGGCTTCTCGATCGACATCCGGGGGCAGGGCGGCGACATGCCGTCGGGCACCACCCAGGGCTCGGTCGCGCTCGAGTTCGACGGGGTCTACAGCATCCTGTCGCAGTCTTCGATCGTCGGCTTCTTCGACGTCGATCGCGTCGAGGTGCTGCCGGGTCCGCAGAGCACCCGCTACGGACCTAACGCCGACGGCGGCGTGGTCAATGTCATCACCAAGGACCCGATCCTGAACGACGCCTCGGGCGCGGCGTCTCTGAGCGTCGGCAACTACGGCCTGGTGCGCGGCGAGGCGGCCCAGAACCTGGCGCTCGGCGACAAGGCCGCCCTGCGGATCTCGGCGGCCGCCATTCATCGCGACGCCTATCTCAAGCCGATCGGCGCCAACGCCGTGGGCCAGTCGGTGCGCCTGAAGTTTCTGGCGCAGCCCACCGACGACCTGACCCTGAAGCTCGCCTACCAGTACGACCACATCGGCGGCACCGGTCCCGGCGTCGAGCCCTATGTGATGTCCAAGGTCGCGCCATACAGCGGCGACAGCATCAATGACGCCTCCAACCCCTGGGACATGGGCGACAGCTCGACGAACACCACCTCGTCGGACAACAAGGCCGACATCAAGCAGCAGACCCTGACGGCCAATCTGGACTACCGGATCTCCGACTGGGGCGTGTTCGACGTCACCTCGTCCTACACCAAGGTGACCGGCAAGGAGACAGACTGCTACGCCGGCGGTCCGCCCTGGATCACGGGCGGCGACCACACCTGCTACCAGTACTACCAGTTCGCGCCGTTCCATCAGTTCTCGACCGAGGCTCGCCTGCACAACGCGCCGGGGGCCGAGATCCTGTGGAATCTGGGCTACTACCACTTCGACTATCGGCGCGGGACCTACAACAACACCTCGGGCAACGTGCCCTCGGGCATCGTCGGCGGCACCATCGCGGCCACCACCACCAACGCCCTGTTCGGCGAGCTGACCTATCCAGTGAGCGAACGCCTGCGCGTCATCGTCGGCGGCCGCCAGAGCTATGACACCCGTGAGCTGAAGCCGGCCGGGATCGCCACCAACTATTCCCGCGACCTGCATCATTTCGATTATCGGCTGGGCGGCGAGTTCGACGTGTCGCCGACTTCGATGGCCTATCTGACCGTTTCGACCGGCTACCGTCCCGGCGGCCTGACCGGCTACGACACCACCACGTCCAAGCCCTACACCTATGAGAGCGAGGTCAATACGGCCTTCGAGCTGGGGTCGAAGAACCGCTTCCTCGACAACCGCCTGCAGGTGAACGCCGACCTCTTCTACTACAAGCAGGACGGCTATCAGAACATCGACACCTACCACGGCTTCGTGCCGTCGACCGGCGGTTCGGCCTGCACGCCCAACGACGCGCGGCCGTCCTGCACCGTGCCGACCTTCAACCTCGACGCTCATGCCATTGGCTTCGAGACCCAGGTCCGGTTCAACCTGACGCGGGTCGACACCGTGGGCCTGAACGCCACCTGGCTGAAGGCCAAGTTCGACAAGAGCCAGGGGGCCTGCGCGACCGTCGGGGCGCCGACCACGGCCGGCTGCTGGATCGGCTACAACGACCAGGGAACCGACGCCCTGCTGTTCTTCGACGTGGCAGGCGCGGTGCAGCCGCACTCGCCGAACTTCGCCGGGACCCTGACCTACCGCCACAGCTTCGAGTTCCCCTCGGGCGCTTCGCTGGCCGTGGGCGGCGAGGTCTTCTACAGCGGCGGCTATTGGGTGCACCCCGTGCAGGACGCCTCCAAGTACGGCTGGCAGCCGGCCTATACGCAGGGCGGGCTGAACGCCAGCTACACCCCGGCCGACGGCCCGTGGAGCCTCAGCGCCTATGTGCGCAACATCAGCAACTACGCCGTCAAGCAGTCGACCCTGCCGGTGACCACGATCGGTGATCCGCGGACCTTCGGCCTGACGCTGAGCACTCGCTGGTGATCGACCTCGCCCGGCCGTCCCACGGCCGGGCGACACATTGAGGCGCTGAACGGAGACGACAGATGGGTGCGAAGACCGGGATGGCCATGATGGCGCTGACGCTGGCGATCGCCGCCGTCGCGTCGCCGGCGATGGCGCAACTGCGGGCCGGCGCCGGCAAGGCCGAGATCGTGCTGGGGGCGGACCTGTTGCCGATGCAGGGCTTCTCGGCGCAGCGCGACCCGCTGGAGGCCCGGGTGCTGGTGGTCGAGGCCGGCGGCCGCCGCGCCGCATTGGCCGTGATCGACCTGACCTCGATCTTCGCCGACGAGGTCGCGGCGATGCAGGGCGTGGTGGCCGATGCGACCGGCGTGGCGCCGGCCAACGTCCTGATCGTCGCCAGCCACACCTTCTCGGCGCCGCACATCATGCCCGCAGGTCGGCCGTTCCCCGGGCTGGAGTCCGAGGCCGAGCAGCGCAAGAACGCCCTGTTCAAGGCCGCCGTCGAGGACGCCTTGAAGCAGGCGGCCCTGGCGGCCAATCACCTGAGGCCCGCGAGGCTGGGCGCGGGCCGGGGCGTCAGCGACATCAACATCAACCGCGACCAGCACACGCCGGAGGGGTTCTGGCTGGGCGTCGACAGCGCCGGCGCGTCCGACAAGACCCTTTCCGTGGTGCGGATCGAGGACGAGGCCCGCCATCCCATCGCGCTGCTGGCCAACTACGCCGTGCAGCCGTCGGTCATGGACCAGGCGATCGTCTCCGGCGGCGGCAAGGCCGTCACCAGCGACCTGGCCGGGGCGGCCATGCGGCGCGTCGAGGCGCTGTACGGGGAGGGGACGGTCGGCTTCTTCCTGATCGGCGCGGCCGGCGATCAGGCCCCGATCCTCAAGGCTGTCCGCGCGGTTCCCGACAAGGACGGCCGGCTCGAGACCATCGACATCGGCGAGCGCGGCTATCTGCTGGTCGATCTTCTGGGCGAGCGCCTGGCCCAGGACGTGGTGCGCACCAGCGAGCGCATGGCGCCGCCCACCGACGTGGCGCTTGTCGATGTCGCCGGCGGGGCGGTCGATCTCACCGCCCAGGCGCGGCCCAAGGCGCTGGCGGACCTCAAGCCCAGCAAAACCTACGCCTTCACGCCAGCGGGCCCCGCGACCGCGCCGTTCACCGTCCTGCGCCTGGGCCCAGTGGCCATCGCCGGGGTCCAGGTCGAGCTTTCCAGCGAGACGGGGCGGCAGATCCGGTCCCGGTCGCCGTTCGCCGACACGCTGGTGACGACCATGGTCAACGGCGCGGCCAAGTACATGCCCGACGCGGCCGCCTATGACAAAATCACCTACGAGGCCATGAACTCGTCCTTCGCGCGCGGCTCGGCCGAAACGCTCGCGACCGAGGTCGTCGGCCGGTTGCGGCAGCTCGATGCGAGCCAGTCCAGCAAGTGATCACGGGATCTCCCGCTGGTCCGGGAGCCCACCAGCGTCCTCCTGCCGGCCGGCGCGAGGATCGAGAATGAGAAGGGTTTGAGGAATGGGACGCATGAAAGGCCTGTCGCGGCGCAATTTGGTATCGATGGGCGCGGCCCTGGCATCGGCCGGCGGGCTGGGCGTGCGCAAGAGCCGGGCTCAGGCCGACGGCTTCACGGCGGCGACCTCGGCGGCGAGCGGTCCCGGCAAGCGCAAGAGCGCGGGCCCAGGCCTGCAGGCCATTCAGGCGCTCTGCGAGGTCACTGGCGGCGGTCAGAAGGTCTACGGGATCGCGGTCGAGTACGACGTGGCGATCGATCCCGCGAGTCTGGCCCTGGACACCTACGGCGCCGCGGTCTTTCCGGCGGCCAAGGGCTTCTTCGCGGGCATGCCCCAGTCGGTCGACAAGAACGCCACGACGGCGCAGGCCGCGGCGCGAAGCCCCGTGGCCGTCTACACCAACGCCGCGCCCGCCCTGCGTTCCGATCGCGCCAGCGTGGCCGGCCCGTATGTCATCGTGGAGTTCGCGCGCGACCCGGACCTCAGCCTTCCGACGGGCGACAGCGACAAGGCGGCCCTGACGCAGGACAAGGATGTCAGGACGGCGGCCGGCGCCGTCTATCCGGCCAGCAAGACCGTCTGGAGCAACGCCGGGGCTCGGGGCAACAGCGTCGTCATTCGCGGCGTCGACGCCTGGGAGCAGAACCACTGGTGGTGGGACGACACGCGCTCGGCCTGGCTGGAATACAGCATCTACCTGCCCAAGTCGTTCCTGGAGAAGGGCGGTGAGAACAAGGCCTATCCGCTGGTCCTGGCCGTCACCCACTCGGGAACCAGCTATGACGGAACCTGCGCCCAGACCCTGACAGAGCAATGCATCGCCAGCATCTGGAGCCTGCCCGAGGAGCAGGCGCGGAACGAATGCGTGGTCATCACGCCGCGCTACGAGCGCACGACGATGAACGACTACTGGGAGCATACGGCCGACGTCGAGAACACCTACAGGCTGGTGCAGTCGCTGCTGAGCAACACCTGGAACTTCGGCAATCCCAACCTCGACGACCGCAGGGACAAGGTGCTGAAGATCGATCCCAAGCGGGTCTATTGCACAGGCTGGTCCATGGGGGCCATGACCTCGCTGTGGCTGATGGCCAAGCACCCCCAGACCTTCGCGGCGGGCCTGATCATCGCCGGCCAGCAGCGGCCCGCCGACGTCGCGACCTTGGCCAAGCAGAAGCTGCTGATCATCACGGGCACGGAGGACAGCAAGGCCACGCCCTGGAACGAGCAGTGCGTTCCGATCTGGGAGCACGCGGGCGGCAAGGTGACCCGGCCGGCCGAACGCCTGGATCCGGCCCTGATCTTCCCGGTCGAGAAGCAGCAGGCGCTGACCTCGCAGATCGACGGCTATCTGGGCAAGGGCGGCGACATCACCTTCCTGACCTTCGAGGGCGTCGACCACATGGCGTCGGCGCGCAAGTTCTTCCACATCCAGGCGGCTCGCGACTGGCTGTTCAGGCAGAGGAAAGCCTAGAGGCGGTCGAGCCGCTGACGTCCTGTTCTACCTCCCGACTTCGCCCGGCGCCGTGCGCCGGGCTTTCTTTGTTCGAAAGTACAGGCTGCGCTATCGGTAAATAGAAATGCGAATCCAGTGATAGGTTTTGCACGCGCCACAAATCATCACTCGCTCATCGTGTTACCATTCTGAAAAGATCATGCTTTGGGAGGTCGGGACGTGAACGAGCAAGTTTCCTTCGAACGCTATTCGCGGGTGGCCGTGTTCCTGCATTGGGTGATGGCCGCGCTCATCCTGGTCAATCTGATCCTGGCGGTCGTCTCGGCCAATTCCGAGGGCGGGGCGCACCGCGTCGTGCTCAATCTGCACAAGTCGATCGGTTTCAGCGTGCTGCTGCTCAGCCTGGCCCGGCTGGCCTGGCGGCTCTATCGCCCGCCGCCGCCGATGCTCGCGGGCAAGGCGGCCTGGGAGCGTCCCGTCGCCGGGATCGTGCACACGGCCTTCTACTTCATGATGGTGCTGATCCCGTTCCTGGGCTGGTGGGTCAGCTCGGCCGCGCCCAAGCGCCATGCGATCAACGTGCTGGGCTGGGAGGCGCCGTTCCTGCCGGTCATGCAGGGCAAGGCCTTCGCCGGCGCGGCGATGGCCGGCCACAAGGTGCTGGGCTTCACCATGGCCGCCCTGCTGGTGCTGCACATCGGCGCGGCGCTGAAGCACCACTTCATCGATCGCGACAAGGTCCTGAGCCGCATGACCTTTCCGCCCCTCCAGTCGCGCGCCTGACGCCTGGAAGCCGCTTCGCGACCGCGCCGGAATCAATGCACGCCGTCGTCGATTGAATGATCGCCGCGGCCTGGCTTTGGTCATGCTGGCGGTCACGATGCGGCCTCGCGCCGCGTCGTCGGGCCGCCGTCTCGGCGTCGGCCCCAACGACTTGGGAGGACGGCGCCCGTGAAGAGGCCCGCAGAAGACCTGGCGCCCGAAGCCCGCGCCTATTTCGACCCGGAGCGCGCGCTCTGGCTGTCGCGCAACATCCTGCCCCACGAACCGGCGCTGCGCCGATGGCTGCTCAAGCGTCGCCAGCCGCCGGCCGACATCGACGATCTGATCCAGGAGAGCTACGCCAAGATCTCCGGGCTGAAGTCGGTGGCCCACATCGATCACCCGAAGGCCTATTTCTTCCAGACCGCCCAGTCGCTGATCCTGCGCCAGGCCCGGCGGGCCAAGGTCATTCCGATCGGCGCGATGGAAAGCCTGGATATTCCGAGCCTTACCGACGAACTCTCGCCCGAGCGCCAGGTCGCCGGCCGAGAGGAGCTGCGCCTGATCAACGAGGCGCTGGAGACCTTCCCGAGCAAGCGCCGCGAGGCCTTTCGCATGCGCAAGGTCGAGGGGCTTTCGCAGAAGGAAGTCGCCGCGCGGCTAGGGCTGACGGAGAAGGCGGTGGAGAAGCACGTGGCCCGCGCGGCCGCCCTGCTGATAAATCTTTACAGCCGTGGCGGGAAAATCGGTTCTCGCGCATCTATCATGGAGACCATCCGCTCCCGGTTCAGGCGTGACCAGACGAGACACTAGCCAGGAAATCGACGAGGCCGCCGCCGCCTGGGTGGCGCGCCTCGATCGTGGCCCTTTGACCGACGACGAGCGCGGGGCGCTCGACGCCTGGCTGGACGGTGATGTCCGCCGCCAGGGCGCCTTCGCGCGCGCCAACGCCGTCATGGCCCGTCTGGACTCCGCCTATCCCACGCTCGAGGCCGCCTACAGCCTGCGCGGGTCGGCCATGCTGCGTCGGCGCCTGATCGGCGGCGGGCTGGCGGCCGGGTTCGCCGGCGTCGTCCTGGTCGGCGCCCGGTCCTGGAGCGCGCCTCTGGTCCTGAAGTCGTCCAAGGGCGAGGTGCGGCGCGTGCCGCTTCCCGATGGCTCGAACGTGACCCTCAACACCGCCTCGCTGGTCAAGGTGCGCTACACGTCCAGGAGCCGCGACGTTCAGCTGCTGTCGGGCGAGGCCCTGTTCAATGTCGCGCCGGATCCGCAGCGGCCCTTCCTGGTCCGGGCCGGCGAGGTGAGCCTCGCCGGGCAGTCGGGCAGCTTCGTGGTGCGCAAGGACGAGCAGGGACCCGTCCGCGTCCTCGTCCAGGGCGGACATGTCGAGATGACCTGCAAGGGCGCCGCCGCGCCACGCCTGGTCGCCGCCAACACGGCCGCCGTCGTGCCCGACGGCGATCTTGGCGGCCGGGAGGCGCCGCACCCCGTCAGGCTGGACGCCGACGAGGTCTCCCGCCGGCTCAGCTGGCAGGACGGCCTGCTGTCCTTCAACGGCGAGACCCTGGCTCAGGCGGCCGACGAGTTCGCGCGGTATTCCTCGACGCGCATCATCGTCGATGATCCGACCCTGGCGGCCGAAACCCTGACCGGCCTCTATGCTTCGAGCGACCCAGGCGGCTTCGCCCGCGACGTCGCGGTGTCGCTCGGCGCGCGCACGGTGAGCACGGCGGACGGCGTCCACATCCTTCGCTAGTATTGCGGATCTGAAAAAATATTGCGGCAGGGGAGGGGGAAATCCGCTCTCGGCGCATCTTTTCCCAAAACAACGGGCGATAGCCCACGCAGGGGGAAACGATGACCACCACTTCACGCATGTTCTGCGGCGCGTCCTTGGCGGTTCTGCTTTGCGCGACCAGCGCCATGGCTCAGGACCGCACCTTCGACGTTCCGGCCGGTCCCGCGGCCAACGCCATTCCCATCTTCGCCCGCCAGGCCGGTCTTCAGATCGTCGCGCCGGCCGGCCGCCTGAAGGGGATCTCGACCCCGGCCGTGAAGGGGCGTCAGGACGCCCGCGCCGCCCTCAAGGCCCTGCTGGCCGGCGCCAACCTGGAGATCGCCAGCGACAACGGCTCGACGATCATCCTGCGCGAGGCCGGGAGCGCCGCCGGCCCCCAGCCCGACCGGGCGGCCGAACCCGCCCAGGCCGCCGGATCCACGATTGAGGAGGCTTCGGCCGTCACCGAGGTGGTGGTCACCGGTTCGCGCGTGATCCGCAACGGCAACAACAGCCCGACCCCGATCACCGTCGTTCCGGCCGAGGACATCCAGCGCGTCCAGCCGACCACCATCGCCGACGGCCTGAACCAGCTGCCGGTCTTCTCCAGCCCGCGCAATCAGTACGGCAACCCCAACGCCGGCGTCGGCGGGGGGGCGGGCGGCAACGCGGCCGCCAACCAGCTGAACCTTCGCAACCTGGGCTCGGTGCGCAACCTGATCCTGCTCGACGGCCACCGCGTGCCGCCGACCTCGGTCAATGGCATCGTCGACGTCGACATGATCCCGCAGATGCTGCTGCAGCGGGTCGACACGGTCACCGGCGGCGTCTCGGCCGTCTATGGCTCGGACGCGGTGACCGGCGTCGTCAACTTCGTCACCGACACCAAGTTCAACGGCCTGAAGCTGGCCGCCCAGGCGGGCGTCTCCAAGTACGGCGACGACGAGCAGCAGAGCTTCGGCGTCGCCTACGGCCGCAAGATCCTCGACGGCCGCGGTCACTTCGAAGGCAGCTACGAGTACCGCAACGACGAGGGCGTGCTGCGCCGCTCGGACCGTCCCTGGTTCCGCCAGCAGAGCATCAGCGGCGCCGGCACGACGGCGGCGCCCTACCAGCTCTACAGCGACGTGCGACTGCTGAACTTCCCGTTCGGCGGCAAGATCACCAACGGCGTCCTGGCCAACCAGTATTTCGCCGCCGACGGGGTGCTCAGCCCCTTCGTCAACGGAACCGCGATCAACGGCTCCAGCTGCTGCCAGGTCGGCGGGGCGGGGGGCTACTATGACTCTTCGCTGAAGGCGCCGCTGCGCAGCCACCAGGCCTATGCCCGCTTCGACTACGACCTGACCGACGAGGTTCACGCCTATGCGGCCGTCAGCTTCAACGACAAGCGCAACGAACAGTATCTGACCCCGCCGCTGCTCAGCAACGTGACCATGAGCAGCGCCAACGCCTATCTGGCCTCGGCCTACCAGACCCAGCTGGCGAACGCCGGCCAGTCGACCTTCACCTTCAACCGCATGTTCGCCCAGGCGCCGCGGCTGAACCCGGTCGCCGAGGAGCGCCAGACGACGGTCAATATCGGGCTGGACGGCAAGCTCGGCGACTACAGCTGGGGCCTGAACTACACCCACGGCGGCGCGCGCCTGAAGACGACGCTCAACAACAACCCCAACAACCAGCGCCTGGCCGCCGCGCTCGACGCGGTCATCAGCCCCACGACTGGCCAGCCGGTCTGCTACGCCTCGCTGACCAACAGCGCCTACGCCAACTGCGCGCCGCTGAACGTCTTCGGTCCCACCTCGGCCAGCCAGGCGGCGATGGACTACATCATGGGCAGCACGCACATGGTCGCCGATACGGGCCTGGACGCCTTCTCGGCCGAGATCGGCGGCGCGCCGTTCTCGACCTGGGCGGGGCCGGTGAACATGGCCCTGTCGGCCGAGTGGCGGCGGCTGGAATACCAGTCGTCCAGCGACGCCCTGCCCACCGACCGGGCCAACTGCGCGGGCCTGCGCTACAACTGCACCAGCTCGACGGTGCTCTACCAGAACACCTTCGCCGCCCGCTCGCCGGTCAGCGACGAGGTCAAGGAGGCGGCCGCCGAGATCGACGTGCCGCTGCTCGACGGCGTCGTCCTGGCCAAGTCGCTGAACCTCAACGGCGCGGCCCGCTTCACCAGCTACGCCAGCAGCGGGAACTACTGGACCTGGAAGCTGGGTCTGGACTGGCACCTGAGCGACGACCTGCGGGTGCGGGCCACGCGCTCGCGCGACATCCGCGCGCCCACCCTCGACGACCTCTACGCCCCGGCCTCGGTCAACGTCCTGACCAACAAGGACGAACTGACCGGCCTGACCCCGGGCCTGACCGCCGGCACCTCGCCGGTGCCGGGTCTCTCGGCCGGCAATCCCGACCTGAAGGCCGAGATCGGCCACACCAGCACGGTCGGCGTCGTCTGGCAGGCCCTGCCGCGCCTCAGCTTCGCGCTGGACGCCTATTGGATCCGCATCAGCGACGCGATCACCAACATCCAGGGCTTCAACCCGACCATCCAGAAGGCCTGCTACGACAGCGGCGGGTCCTCGCCCTACTGCGCCCTGCAGGTTCGCCCGCTGGGCTACACCAACACCACGGCGGCCAACCTGGTCACCCAGTGGATCTCGACGGTGATCAACATCGCCGAGATCGAGAGCAACGGCGTCGATTTCGAGGCCAATTACGGGACCGAACTCTTCGGTCGCTCGCTGTCGCTGCGGGGCCTGGCCAGCTACCAGCCGCACATCTACTACCGCACGCCCGCCCTGGTGACGATCGACGCCGCCGGCAGCGCCTTCGGCACCAACGGCCTGCAGGCCAGCCCCAAGCTGCGCCTGACCGGCTTCCTGCGCTACGCCATCACCGACACCCTGACCATCGACGTCATGGAACGGTGGCGCAGCGAGCTGAAGCACAGCGCCGATCCCACCCAGGTCTGGACCGATAACAACGTCGACGCCTTCGCCACGACCAACGTCAACCTGCTGTTCCGACCCAAGGACGCGTTCGGCGACGCCGAATATTTCCTCAACGTCCAGAACCTGTTCAACGCCACCCCGCCGGCCACCGCCTTCTTCGGCGCGGCCACCATCCCGGGGCAGTTCGGCGGCTTCGCCATCGGCGATGACCCGACCGGCCGCTACGTCACGGTCGGCGCGCGGATGAAGTTCTAGCGTCCCCCCTGGGTGTTCCTTCATCCCCAGGGATCCTGCGCCGAGGCGGCGGCCTTCTTCTCCACGCCGCCGCCTCGGTTCTTTTCGGCCTCACTCCTCTCGGGGGGACGGCCGAATAGTGTGAGAACGACATGATGCACGGCTTCCGCTGCGCCGCGGCCCTTATGGCGCTCCTGCTTCTGGCCCCGGTGGCGGCCGGGGCGCAGACAGCGCCCGCGCCCTCGACCGGTCACGCGCCGACCCTGCTGACGGCGGCTGTTCCGGCGCCGACGGGCGCGCGCCTGATCGTTTCTTCGCCGGCCTTCGCCGATGGCGGCGACCTGCCGATCGACAACACCCAGTACGGCGCCAACCGCTTTCCGGGGCTGACCTGGTCGGCGGGGCCTGCCGGCACGCGGTCCTATGTCGTGGTCCTGCAAGGGCAGGGCGGCAAGGCCACCTCCATCCATCTGACCCTGTTCAACATCCCCGCCGGCGCGACGAGCCTGGCCCCCGGCCTGACGGATCCGCCGTCGGGCGCGATCTACGGCGTCAACGTCCATGGCGCGAACCAGCCCTATGTCGGCCCCCACACCCACGGCGCGGCCAAGGTCGCCTATCCCTTCCAGGTGTTCGCCCTGGACCGGATGCTGCCGGCCGATCCGAACCTGAGCTTCGAGGCGCTGACCGAGGCCATGCGAGGCCACGTGCTGGCCAGCGGCGCCCTGACCGCGATGTCGGCCCGCCCGCCTGGGGCCGGTGAGGAAACCGCGCGCTCGCCCCTGCGGATCGAGACCGGCCTGCTGGCCGGCGCTGCTGGCCGCGATCCGGCGATCACCGTCTACAAGGGCGTGCCCTATGCCGCCGCGCCTGTGGGACCGCTTCGTTTTCGTCCGCCGGCCGCGCCGGCGGCCTGGGAGGGCGTCCGCCAGGCCGACCGCTTCGGCGCGCTCTGTCCCCAGCCGCAAGGCGGCGGGCCGCCGCCGGCCGGTCCGATGGACGAGGACTGCCTGACCGCCAATGTCTGGACCGCCGCAGCGGCCGGCGAGAAGCGGCCGGTGCTGGTGTGGATCTATGGCGGCGGCTTCCTCACGGGCACGGGCGCCAGCCCGGAGTTCGATGGCGAGGGGCTGGCCCGCAAGGGCGTCGTCGTCGTCACCTTCAACTATCGGCTGGGCGCGCTGGGCTTCCTGGCCACGCCCGCGCTCAGCGCCGAGGCCGAGCATGGCGCCTCGGGCAATTACGGCCTGCTCGACGACATCGCGCTGCTCAAGTGGGTCAGGCGCAACATCGCCGCCTTCGGCGGCGATCCCGACCAGGTGACCATCGCCGGCCAATCGGCGGGCGCCGGATCGGTCGGTTTCCTCAGCATGTCGCCCCTGGCCAAGGGGCTCTTCAAGCGGGCCATCGCCCAGAGCCATTCGCGCTATCCCCGCGACCCGGACCTGCGCTTCCTGTCGGTGTCCTATCGCACCCGTCCCGCGGCCGAGCAGGCGGGGCAGGCCTACGCCCAGGCCCACGGCGCGACCACCGTGGAGGCCCTTCGCGCCATGCCCTGGCGCGACCTGATCGAGGGCAGCGACGCGGTCGAGGTCGCCGTCGAGACCGGCTCGACGGGCAAGCCGCCGCTGTTCCGGCCCGTGCTCGACGGCTGGGTGATCCCCTCCACCTACGGGGCGGCCTTGGCCAAGGGCGCGTTCAACGACGTGGTCGTGGTGACCGGCAACAATCGCGACGAGACCGGCGCGGTTCCGGTCACCGCTTTTGCGGCCTTGCGCGCCCGGTCGGGGCCGCCGCGAGCCGGGACGCCGCAGGTCAACGTCACCCTGGCGGCCTACGTCCAGGCCGCACGGGCCAAGTACGGGGCGATGGCCGATGCGTTCCTTCGGCTCTACCCCGCGTCCACCGACGACGAAGCGGCCCTGGCCAGCAACGCCGCCGCCTACGACAACAACCGCGTCTCGACCTATCTGTGGGCGGCCGAGCGCGCCAAGGGGACCTCGCGGCCGATCTTCACCTACTGGTGGACCCATGCGCCGCCCGGCGCCGGCCACGACCTGCGCGGCGCCTATCACGGCTCGGAGATCAACTACGTCCTCGGCAATCTCGACGCCAACGACCGCCCCTGGACGGCCGAGGACCGGGCCATCGCCGAGCGGATGTCGTCCTACTGGGCCAACATCATCAAGACCGGCGATCCGAACGGGGAGGGGCTGCCGACCTGGGCGCCGTTCGACGCCAAGGCCGGCTCGGTGATGGTGCTCGGCGACCAGTGGGGCGCGACGCCCGTCGCGGCGAGCGCCGCCAAGCTCGACTTCTGGCGCCGCTTCTACGCGACCCAGGCCGCGTGGTGAGCACGACCATGCGCCTGGCCGCGCGGGCTCTGTCGGCGGCGGTGCTGCTCGTGGCGAGCGGAGCCATCGCCGCGCCACGGGACCAGGTCCCCTACATCGACGCCCACTCGCACCTGCTGACGGTGATCTCGCCGGACGAGGAGATCGCGCTGTTCCGAAAGGCCGGTCTGGCGGGCGTGGTGATCATGTATCCCGACATCGAGGCGCTGGAGGGCGGCGCGACCCGCAATCGCGGCTATGTGATCCCGTCGGCCAGCGTGGCGCGCACCGCCCAGGCCGCCGGCCTGCGCCTTGGCCCCGACACGGCGACCGTCCTTGGGCGGTTACAAGGGCAGGGGGCGATCTGCGGGTTCGGCGAGCTGCCGACGCGGTTCGCCCCCAACCCCTATCCCAGCGATGCGGCCTCGATCACCGCGCCGGAGCGGCGGGCGATCTACGCCCTGGCCGCCGCGCGCGGTGTTCCGGTGTCGGCGCATGTCAGCCTCGAGACGCCCGAGACGATCGCCGCCGTCGAGGCCATGGCGGCGGCCTATCCCGCCATGCCGCTGATCCTCGCGCACGCCGGATGGGGCGCGGACGCCGATCTGATCGGACGGCTGATGGCGGCGCACCCCAATCTCTACGCCGACCTTTCGATCCGGCTCGATCCGACGCGCGCCGACAATCCTAATCTGGCGCTCTCGATCCTGACGCCGGACGGCGCGCTCGAGCCCGAATGGCGGGCCGTGATCGAGCGCTTTCCCGGCCGCTTCCTGTTCGCCATGGACATCACCGAAAGCCAGCGCCACGGGCGCATGTCCGAACTGCTGGCCGCCGCCCGCACGGCCTTCGCGCCGCTCGCCCCGGAGGTCGAAGCCGCCGTGGCCCACGGCAACATCCAGCGCCTGATGCGCGGGTGTCCGGCGGGCCCGTCCACCCGTCCATGATCCGGAGGTCTTCAATGCTGAAAGCATTCTCGCTGGCTGTCGTTTCCCTGCTTGTCTCGACAGCGGGGCATGCACAGCCCGTCGAGCATCCGATCGGCCGCGCCGGGGCTCTGGTGAGCTATTCGGACGCCGACGTCACCTTGCGGGACAAGGAAGGCAAGGACGTCGTGGTGGCGATGACCCCCGGGTGGACGGTGGTCACCGCGCGCAAGGTGGCGCCGGATACGATCAAGGCCGGCGATTTCGTCGCCACCATCAACACTGACATCGGACCCGACGCGGGCCGGGCGACGGAGCTGCGCCTGTTCGAGCCCGGCTATCGGCCTGAACTGGGCACGCACGCCATGCCGCAGCCGGCGACCTCCATCACCCACGGGACGGTGACGGTCGTCCGCAAGGTCGATACGGGTTTGGAGCTGGACGTGACCTATCCTGGCGGCGCTCGCCGGATCGAGGTGCCGGCGTCGATCCAGCCCGTCGCCTATGAGGTCCACGATCGTCCGTTCGCTCAGCCCGGAATGCAGGCGACGGCTGTCACCCGGCGAGACGCCGATGGCGTATGGCGCGCGGGCCGCATCATGCTCCAGCCCTAGGAAGCGAAAGCGCGGACGGCCCAGGCTTTGCCCCGCGATTGACAACCTGCGCGCCGCAGCGACCTAGTATCCGCAACGACGCCTGAAGGCGCGAGGGTTACGGGGAGAGGCGACATATGGCGACGGGCGTGCCGACCTTGGCGTTCGATCTCGTCCCGGCCCCATTCCGCGCCACGCCCGAAATCCTGGCCCAATACGGCGCGCTGACCGGCGCCGAGGACCCGCGCCTGGCCCCGCAGGTGGCCATGGCCATCGAGGACGCCCTGGATCGGGCCGGCTGGCCGGTCGGCCGGGTCTGCGGTCCGGAAACGGCGCTCGCCGACAATTTCGACGTCTCCGTCCGGGTGCTTCGGCAGGCGTTGCGGATCCTGGAGGCGAGGGGGTCCTGCCGGCCTCGGCGCGGGCCTTCCGGCGGGCTGATCGTCCTGGCGCCGGATCAGGCGGCCATCGCCGCGGCCATGGCCAATCATCTGCTGTGGACCGGCGTTCGCGACGACGAGGTCTGGGCGGCGCGGGCGCTGATCGAGCCCCTGGCCCTGGCCGCGGCGGCGCAGGCGTCGGATCAAGGCGAGGCTGCGGCCCCGCCCTTTCTCGGCCTGGCCCTGGCCTGCCTCGAACGCTTCGGCGGCGGCATGTCCGGCGCGCCGAAGGAGCTGAGCCGCGCGCTGAATGCAGCGATGCGGGCCGGCGACGCCGACCGCGCCTTCGACCTGGCCCGCGAGAGCGTCAGGATCCGCCGTGGCCTGGACCTGTCTGTCGTGGCCGGCAGCACGCCCAGCTTCCCCGGCGCGACCGTCGGCCAGAACCTCGCCGCCAGGGTCGCAGCGCGCATCGGCGCGGAGATCCGGCCGGAAGCCTGCCGCGACGGCGAGCCCCTTGGCACGGTCTGGACCCTGTCGGAGCGATACGGCGTCAGTCCGGGCGTGATGGTCGAGGCGGTGCGCCTGCTCGAGGACGCGGGCGTGGCGCAAAGCGTCAAGGGGCGGGGGGGCGGCGTGCGCCTGCGCCAGCCCGATCCGGCGTCGATCATCACTACCGTGCACGGCTATCTGGCCGCCCACGCCGCCATGCCCGAGGCGGAGGTCTGCTTCCACCTCAACGCCTGGGCCACCGAGCAGGCGGCGCGGACCCGCTCGAACGCGCAGATGGACGACCTGGGCCGGCTCTGGGGCCTGGTCGAGGCCGCTCCCGAACCGGTCAGGGCGCAGGCCTGGTTCGCCTTGCAGCGGCGGCTCTACGAGATCGCCGACAACGGCCCGCTGCACCTGCTGGCCGTCTGCTTCGCGGGCTTCACCGTTCGCACCCAGGCCGCCGCGCCGCCGGCGTCGGACCCCGCCCTGACGGGCGGAATCCGCGAGGCCGGCTGGACGATCGTCCGCGGCGTCGCCGAGCGCGACGCGATGCTGGCGAGCGCGGGCCATGAGCGGGCCAGGGCGATCTTCATTCCTGGCCCCAGGCGCCTGATGCGGGCGTGAGGCTGCGGCCCGGTCCGTTGGGCGCTGGGCAATTGTGAGCGCTATTTAAGGGCGCCCTCTCCAACTTAGATCGTCCCCAAGCGGCGGGCTTCGTCCCCGCCGCGAACGCAGCGCCGCGCCACGGCGCCGGGGGGAAGTCAGCGTATGGACCGCCTTGTGCAGGCGCCGCGAGCGGCGAAGAGCCGTCGGGCGCCGACGGGGGGAAGCGGCCCCGCGCCGGGCGATCCATCCGGGCGCGATCCGGGCGGCGCTACGGCTGCGGCGGCGCGCAAGGGGGCGTCGCCGCAGGACCCCGTCATCGCCGGCGCCGTCAATGCTGCGCGAGCCCCGCGACATTTCACACATCGGAGACACCCAATGTCCAAATCCGCGACCGCCTTCCTGCTTGGCCTGACGCTCGCCCTCGGTGGCGTAGGCGCGAGCCTGGCCCAGGCCCAAACTCCGGCGCCCGCCGCCGCGCCGGCGGCCAAGCTCAGCGTCGACAGCCTGGTCGGCGACCTGATCAAGGATCCCGACGCCAAGGCCGTGCTGACCGCCAACATCCCCGAGGTGGTGGCCAATCCGCAGCTGACCATGGGCTACGGCATGAAGCTGCGCGACATCGCCCAGTTCGAACCCACCCTGACGCCCGAGAAACTGGCCAAGATCGACAAGGATCTGGCCGCCTTGCAGGCCAAGCGCGGTCACTGACATGCAGGGTCTGAGCAGGCGGCGACTGGGGCTCCTCGGCGCGAGCGCCGCCATGGCCGCTGTGGCGGGTAAGACGGCGGTCGCCGGCGAGGCCGAGGATCTCCTGGCCTACGTCAATCCGGAGCTGCGGCCCGCCGCGCGCCAGATCCAGGCCATGAGCGCCAAGTTCCCGCCGCCGGCCAAGGAGACCCTGATCCCCTGGCGCAAGTTCGTGTCGGGCTTCGGCGCGCCGGTGGCCGCCACGCCGCCTGTCCGCAAGCTGGCGATCAAAGGCCCTCCGGGGGCGCCGGACGTGACGATCTTCGTCGTCAACGCCAAGCCTGGCGCCGCGCGGCCGGGGATCCTCCACATGCATGGCGGCGGCTTCGTCGGCGGCGGCGCCGAATCCAGCGTCCGCCAGCTGCAGGATCTCGCCGCGGCGCTCGACTACGGGATCGTCACGGTCGAGTACCGGCTGGCGCCGGAGGCGACCTACGCCGCCTCGGTCGAGGACAACTACGCCGGCCTGCGCTGGCTTCGCGACCACGCCGCCGAGGTCGGGATCGATCCGGCCAGGATCGCGGTGATGGGCGAGAGCGCGGGCGGCGGCCACGCGGCCCTGCTGGCCATCGCCGCCCGTGACCGGGGCGAGATCCCGCTGGCCTTCCAGATGCTGATCTATCCCATGCTCGACGACGCCACCGGCAGCACGCGCCTGCCGCCGGGGGCGATCGGCAAGATCGGCTGGGACGCCAAGGCCAACGCCTTCGGCTGGCGGTCTTTCCTTGGTCAGGCGCCTGGCGGCGCCAAGGTTCCGGCCAAGGCCGTGCCCGCGCGAACCGCCAGTCTCGCCGGCCTGCCGCCCACCTTCATCGGCGTCGGCTCGATCGATCTCTTCGTCGACGAGGACGTGGACTACGCCAGGCGCCTGATCGACGCCGGCGTGGCGACCGAGCTTCTGGTCGTGCCCGGCGCCTTCCACGGCTTCGACGGCATCGCGCCGGCGACCTCGGTCGCCCAGCAGTTCGCGGCCGCCAAGATCTCGGCCCTGCGGCGGGCGTTCGCCTGAGGCCCAAGTCATGAGCGGGGCCGAACACTCATCGAAAGAAGGCAAGGATGTTCAGGGCGCTGAGCATCCTTGCCTGGTCTTCCTCCCGGACCTAGCGGAAGAGCTTCTGCGCGAAGTCGCGCAGGCTGGCCCGCCAGACCGACCATTCGTGGCCGCCCGGGAATTCATGGGTCTCCACCCGCACCCAGTGGCGATCGAACATCTCGAACGCCTTCCTGGCCTGGGGCAGGGCGATGTCGGTCTCGCCGTTGGAATAGTAGAACAGCTTCAGCCTGGCGGCCTTCGCGCCCAGGTCGGCGCCGTTGTGGTCCTCGAACGCCTTCAGGTCGCCGGGGAACCAGCCGGAGCTGAACACCCCGATCCAGCTGAACCGCTCGGTATGGGTCAGGCCGATGTTGAGGGTCTGGATGCCGCCCATCGACAGGCCGGCCAGCGCCGTCTGTCCTGGCGCCTTGGAGACCCGGTAGTTGGCCTCGACATAGGGCATGACCGCGCCCAGCAGGTCGGCCGTGAACGGATCCTGGCCGGCGTCCCAGGTCATCGGCTGGCCGGGCGGCTTCACGGCGCCAGCCGGCATGACGACGATCATCGGCGGGGCCTTCTTCTCGGCGATCAGGTTGTCGAGGATGAAGCCGGCTCGCCCGACCGTGGGCCAGGAATCGTCGGCGTCGCCGCCGCCGTGCAGCAGGTAGAGCACCGGATAGGTCTTGCCGTCGCGGCCGTAGCCGGGCGGGGTGTAGACCTGCATCTGGCGCTCGACGCCCAGGGGCGGCGAGGCGTAGCGCACCCGGGCGATCGCGCCGTGCGGCGCGCCCGGCCGGTCGGCGGCGAAATCGTCGTCCGAAACGACCAGCAGGCTCTTGGCCTGGGTCAGCGAGGCCGAGGTGGCCGGATTGCGCGGATCGACCACCTGCACCCCGTCCATCAGGAAGGCGTAGCGATAGGCGCCGGACGGAAGCGCGTCGCTGGTTCCCGTCCAGACCCCGTCGGCCCCCTTGGTCAAGGCCAGCGGCGGCCCGCCCCAGGTCAGGAACTCGCCGGTCACGGCGACGGCGCGGGCCTGCGGCGCGTAGAGGCGGAAGGTCACGCGCCGGTCGGCGGCGACCTCGGGGGAAACCAGCCTGTCATTGGGCGTCGGGGCCGGCATGCCGGGCGGGCGCGCCGCCGGCGGCTGGGCCTGGGCGGCGCCGGTCAGCAGGGTGGTGGCGACCAAGGTCGCGGCCAGAGTCCGCGCGAGCGTCTGGTTCATCTTGCCTGTCACGCGCCTGCGCGCGCCTCCCGTTTCATGACGTCTAAGCGACGGAGGTCGCCCGCATCGATTAATTAAAGTCAATAAAATCGAATCTCATTCAATAATTAGAATCGATTTTATTCACTTGTCGATTCTGAATTTGAATAAACATGTCCAAATTTGGCATCAATTATTTGAATATGTAGTGTTCGTCGATTCAATGAATGCTTGATGGTATCATTGGCATACAGTGTGAAAATAAGAACGCGCGGGACCACTCGCGCCGGGATGGAAACGCAGCCGTCAGCCGAGGCTCCGCCGAACGGCTGGCCGAAGAAGGGGGAAAGCTATGTTCGATAGAAACCGACTGGCCGCCGTCATGGTCACCACCAGCGTCCTGGCGCTCGCTACGGCCGCCCAGGCCCAGGCGGCGCCGGCCGCCGATCAGGACGCCGTGGTGACCGAGATCGTGGTGACCGCCCAGAAGCGCGAAGAGCGCCTGCAGGAAGTGCCGCTGTCGATCACCGTCGCCGGCTCGGCCCAGCTGGAGCGCCAGCAGGTCAACCAGGTCTCGGACCTGGCGCGGATCGCGCCGTCGCTGGAGGTGCAGCAGGCGCCCGGCCAGAGCGTCGGGGGCGGCGGCCAGATCCGCGGCATCGGCACCCAGTCGTTCCAGGCCGGCGCGGTCGGCTCGGTCGGCATCGTCGTCGACCAGGTCAGCCAGGGCAATGTCAACATCTCCGACCTGTTCGACATCGCCCGTGTCGAAGTGCTCAAAGGTCCGCAGGGCACGCTGTTTGGCCTGACGACCTCGGCCGGGGTGATCAACATCGCCACCAATGCGCCGGTGTTCGGCCAGTTCAGCGGCCGGGTGCGCACCGAGCTGTCCAAGGACGGAACGGCCGGCTCGAAATACGGCCAGCAGGTGGTGCAGGGGCTGCTCAACATTCCGCTCGCCGAGACCGCGGCCCTGCGGGTGTCGGCCAGCGTCAACCAGCGCCAGGGCGTCAACCGCAACACCCTGACCGGCGACCTCGACGATCACGCCGCCTACGCCCTGCGCGGCCGCCTGCTGTGGGAGCCGAGCGACAAGCTGACCGTCAACCTGATCGGCGACTACAGCAAGACCGACGACGACGGCACGGACTTCTTCGTACTCTACAAGGCCAACACCGCCCTGACCGCCGAGCTGGCGCAGTGCGGGATCGTCGCCAGCCAGGCCAATCGCGACTACTGCTCGACCAGCAAGCTGATCAACAGGAACAAGTCCTACGGCGGCTCGATGCAGCTGGACTACGACCTGGGCGCGGCGAGCGTGACCTCGATCACGGCCCTGCGGAAGCTCGACGCCGGTCCCGCCTTCCTCGACATCTTCCGCCTGGACGTCAATCCGCTGAAGGTCCGTCAGGGGCCGACCACCGGCGACGGCGAGCTGTTCACCCAGGAGATCCGGATCGCCTCGCCCTCCAGCGCGGTGTTCGAATATACGGCCGGGCTGTTCTATTCGAGCCAGACCAACCACACCGATCCGGCCGCCATGGCGATCAACGTCACGCCCTTTCCGGGCGTGATCATCCCGATCAGCAACCTGCTCGGCTACGACCTCGACACCAAGGATCGTTCGACCGCCGCCTTCGGCCAGGCGACCTATCACGTCGGCGACAAGCTGCGGCTGATCGCCGGGGCGCGCTACACCCACGAGACCATGAAGGTCGCCTACTACTCGCTCGACTCCGGCACGGGCGGCGGCCGCAAGACGACGATCGACAACTGGTCCTGGAAGCTCGGGCCGCAATACCAGTTCGACAAGGACACCATGGCCTATGCGACCGTGTCGCGCGGCTACAAGGGTCCGCAGGTGGCGGTGGGCGATCCGACCATCCCGACCAACCAGCCGACGCTTATCCGTCCGGAGATCCCGACCAACTACGAGGCCGGACTGAAGGGCGCCTTGCTGGACGGCCGGCTGCTAGCCGACGTCAGCGCCTTCTACATGAACCTCAAGGACTACCAGGGCCAGCTCTGCACGCCCAACCAGAGCGGCGGCCTGACCTGCGCGCCGCAGAACATCGGCAAGGTGATCTCCAAGGGCGTCGAGGTGAACCTGTTCGGCCAGCCCGTTCACGGCCTCTCTCTCAACACCGGCGTGATCTACAACCCGGTGACCTATCCCAAGGGCTTCACCGCGCAGGACGGCAGCGACCTGGGCGGCGAGCAGATGGCCAATGCGCCCAAGTGGAAGTTCACCCTGTCGGGCGAATACCGCCATGCCGTGGCCGGAACGATCGAAGGCTTCGTCGCCGCCGACACCGTCTACAAGTCGGCTGTGCGCTACGCGGCCTCGACCGACGAGAACGTCACCTTCGACGCCCACTGGACCGTCGGCGGCCGCATCGGGCTGCGCGATCCGGACAGGGGCTGGACCGCGGCGATCTTCGTGCGGAACCTGACCGACAGCCACGAGCCGACCGTCCGCTACGCCAACTTCCCCGACGGCTCGATCGGCTCCTACGGCCAGATCCTGACGCCGCAGTCGTTCCGGCTGGTCGGCCTGAGCCTGGACGCCCGCTTCTGAAGTGTCCCCGACTGAGGCGGGGCTTCGGCTCCGCCTCGTTTTTTGATCGCCCTATCGAGGTTCAAGCATGTTTGTCGCCGCTCTTCTCGCCAGCGCCGTCGCCGCGCCCGATCCCGCCGCCTTCGGCCAGGCCTGCGCGGCGTTGCAGGGCAGGGCGTTCGGCGACCTGGTGGTCACCGGCGCCCAGGAAGTCGCGGCGGGGTCGGCTCCGCCGCCGGTGCTGATGTCGCCCAATGGCGACGGGCCCGCCGCCAGGCCGCCGCTGCC
>NZ_QHJY01000109.1 GCF_003185805.1 Caulobacter sp. D5 | reverse complement strand
GCCGGCGCCGCGGCCGGCCAGCATCACCGCCGCCTGGGCCGCCAGCGAGGTCGCGCCGACCCCGCCGCCGGCCTTCAGCAGGCTGATGATCTCGCCGCTGCGCTTGTGGGCCCGCCCGGTGTCGAGCCGGCAGAAGATCCGTTCCAGGGCGATGGCCAGGGTCGTGTCGCTGACCGGGGCCGGCAGCACGTCGGCCGCGCCCTGGTGCAGCAGCCGGCGGGTGGCGTCGATATCGGCGCCGCGCATGGCCACCAGAACCTCGATGCGGCCGGCGCTGGCGGCGATCCGCTGGGTCATGCGCTCGGCCTCTGCCGGGTCGGCGCCGTCCAGCCCGACGATCAGCAGGTCGAAGGTGTGGGCCGCGCGCTCGGGCCAGGCCCCCTCCAGCAGCCGGAAGGTCACGGCGGGGAACATCGCCGACAGCATGGCCACCGGCGGATCGGCCCCCAGGCCCGCCCCGCACAGGCCCACGCGCCAGGCGGTGGGGCGGTCGGGCGCGACCGGCGGCGGGGTGGTCTTCGGGCGGCCGAAGTGGAGCAGGCTCATGACAGGCTCTCTCCGCTGAGTGTCGACGTCATGGTGGGAAGGGTGAAGGGGGCGACGCCGAAGATCTGCAGGGCGGCGCTCTGGAAGGTCAGGCCGGTCACGCTGACGCTGACCAGCGGCTCCATGTCCGGGGCGTAGGGGTTGCCCACCTTGCCGATGCCGACATGGCGATAGGTGATGGTCACGTCCGCGGCGGTGATGTCGGGCTGGTAGGCCTGCATCTTGGTCAGCACCGCGGTGAAGGTGGTGTTGTCGAAGCCCGCCGAGCCGCCGCTGCCCTGCGTCTGGGTGCAGGTCGAGCTCGAGCCGGCGCAGCTGAAGGCCATGTCCGGCACGGTCCCGCCGCCGCCATAGGTGGCCGTGCCGTCGTAGGTGGCCATGTAGGTCGAGACGATCGGGCTGACCACGGCCAGGCGCGCGCCCTCGCGGGTGGCGGTCTTGGCGGTGTTGATGGTCCAGCCCAGCCGGCCCATGTCGATCACCGCTAGCAGCATCGCCACGAAGGCGAAGCAGACGAGGCCGAATTCGGTCGCCGTGGCGGCGCCCTCGTCGCGGGCCAGGCGCCCGATCATGGTCGGGCGGCGGGTCATTCGGTCCACGCCTGCTGGGCGCTGACCGTGAACGAGGTCAGCGTCACGCCCGTCAGCGGGCCGAAGGATTCGATATAGGGCGGGGTGGCGGAAACCTGGACGCGGGGCACCGAGGTCATGCCGTCGTAGCGGCCCGAATAGGTCCCGCCGGCGTTGCTGACGCACGAGACAGTCACCGTCACGGTGGCGTTGCTGGTCCAGGTGGCGATCAGGGGCGAGCCCGAGCCGTCCGCGGTGCCGGTGCGGGTCACGTTCTGCACCTTGGTGGTGTCGCCGGCGTTGGTCAGGCCGCCGCAGCTCATCGGCAGGCGGGCGGCGTAGCGGGCCGCGTCGCGCACCGACGAGACGGCGATGTGGTAGTTCCAGAACAGCCGCCCCGCGCCGACGAAGGCGAAGCACAGCAGCACCATGAACGGCAGCACCAGGGCGAACTCGACCGCCGCCGAGCCGCTGCGCCCGGCCAGAAGCCGGCGGAGGAGGGCGGGGCGGCTAGTCATAGAGACGCACCGAATAGAGCGTGGTCTCGGCGCCCACCGCCGAGGTGTCCGTGGTCGCGCCGATCACTTCCCCGTAGATCGAGTTGCTGACGGCCGGGCCGATCAGGAACAGGTCGACATAGGCGATGACGTGCACCGTCGAACTGCCGTGCACGTTGTCGGCGTTGCAGTTGACGATGACGGCCGAGATCGTGCGGCGGTCGGGGGTGACCTGCGCGCCGGTCTTGTTGCACTGGGGCGCGGCGTAGTCGTGCGAGCCGCTGGTCGCGGTCTGGCTGTCCGAGAAGGCGCCGGCGGGCTTGGAGATCGTCCCGCTCAGCATGGCCAGCTCCCACTTGTAGACCTGGTAGCGCGGGGGGGTGGTGGCGCCGGTCACCGGCGCCGGGCCATAGGCGTTCCAGCCCGTGCCGGTCGCGCCCGCGGGAACCTGCGGCGTGTAGGTGGTCGGGTTGATGCCCGAGTGGTTGGTGGCGAAGTACTGGGCGATGTTCCAGACGCCGCTGCCCACCACGCCCGACTGGTTGCAGTCGCGAGGCAGGCCCATGCCCGTGCTTACCGCCGCGCTGCTGGAGCAGCTGTTGCTGGGCACGGAGACGCTGGGCGTGCAGGCGCTGTTGCCGGCGTTGGTCTTGGCGCCGACCATGGTGTTCATCGCCGGCAGGTACAGAGGGTCGGTCTTCAGTCCGCTGGCCGAGGACTTGTAGATGTCGAAGCGGACGTTGAAGTAGTCGTCGGCCGAGGCGATGTTGCCGGTCTGGGTCTGCACCGTGGTGCCGAAGCACTCGGTCAGGGGCGGGTTGCGGCCCATGGCGTTCTTGACGTCGGCGGCGCCCGAGCCGACCGACAGGAAGCCGAAGTTCCCCGGTCCCCAGGCCCCGTTGCCGCCGGGCGGCGGGGTCAGGACGAAGTTCTTGCCGATATAGTTGTCACCGTCGAACACCAAACTGACGCTTTCGTTCGGATTGCAGATCATCAGCGGCGGCGACTTGCAGAGCGCCGTGCCGTAGCCGGCCACCGCCCGCGCCGTGGCGTTGAAGCCGGCCGCGCCGGTCAGCGCCCCGAACACCAATCCGCGGGACCGCGGCGCCAGGTTGATGCGGATGAACTTGGCGGTGGCGTCGGTGGTCGCCGTGACGTCCGGATCCCGGCTGGAGAGGAAGGTGATGTCGCTGGCGGCGACGGCGACGTTGCTCTCGTAGGTGTCGCCCAGGGCCTGGCGGTTGCTGACCAGGCTGCCCATGGCCGCCGTCTGGGCCCGCCCCATCGCGCCGCTCGTGCCGTCCAGCTGGCTGGCGCCAGCCAGGGCGGCGGCGTCGACGGCGTTCTCCAGTTCCGCCCGCAGCGCCAGGGCGCGGCTGACGTCGAAGGCCAGGCCGCCGATCGCCACCAGCCCGATCAGCGCCACGCCGGTCAGCGTGGCCACCGTGCCCGAACGGTCCTGGACAAAACGCCGGAAGAGGGAAGAAGCGCGCGACATGGTCAGTTGGCCGGACTCTTGGCCGCTCCCTTGTTGTCGATGCTGGAGGTGCTGGCCTGGACCGGCTGGATCACCTGGTTCTTGCCGTAGCGGGTGGCCGCCAGGGCCGCGCGGACCCCGTCGCCGCCCGGCTGCAGCACGCCTTCGTAGCGGGCCTCCGGATCGGCGATCTGGGCGGCGAGGTTGGACCGCAGCGCCACGCCGAAGTCGGGCGAAAGGTCCTTGCGGGCGTCGGCGCAGCCGGCGAGGGCGGCCCCGGAAGCGGCGAGCGACGCGGCGGCGAGCAGGATCCTATTGAAGGACATGGCCTTGAGGCGCATCGGCCCCTCCCTTGGACGTGGACGGCTGCTGGCTCGACTGGGTCTTGCCCAGCAGGAACAGCTCGGTGTCGGACGGCGGAACGAAGCGGTCGGCGGGCGTGGCCTGCCGGGCCCGCGTCGGCCGCACGAGATGCGGGGTGACCAGGATCACCAGCTCGGTCTGGTTGCGCTGGTAGCTGGTCGAGCGGAACAGCGAGCCCAGGATCGGCAGGTCTCCCAGCATCGGGAACTGGCGGATCTGGTCCTGATAGTCGTCGCGGATCAGGCCCGCGATCGTGAAGGACTCGCCGTCGCGCAGCTCGACCGTGGTCTTGGCCCGCCGCACCTTGATGCCGGGAATCCGTAGGCCGTTGCTGACGAACGAGGCGTTGGGGTCGATGCTCGAGACCTCGGGATTGACCACCAGGTTCACCAGCCCGTCCTGCAGGACGGTGGGGGTGAAGGCCAGGCCGATGCCGAACTGCTTGAACTCGACCGTGATCGTCGTCTGGCCGCCGCTCTGGTTCTGGGCCACCGGCACGGGAAACTCGCCGCCGGCCAGGAAGTTGGCGGTGTCGCCCGACATGGCCGTCAGGTTCGGCTCGGCCAGGGTCTTGACCAGGCCCTTGGTCTCCAGAGCGTCGAACAGCACGTCCAGATCGACGTCGCCGGCCCGCAGCGGGAACTTCAGCAGGCCGAAGGTGTCGGTCAGGGTGGTGGCCACCCCGGTGTCGCCGGTGCCGATGACGAAGTTGTGGTAGTTCGGCGAGGCCGGGTTGGCGGTGTTCATGTTCAGCCGCAGGGCCTTGGCCGTGGCGCGTTCCATCTCGACGATGCGCACCGACAGGGTGACCTGCTGGCTGCCCTGCACCGACAGCATGTTGACCACCTGGCCCGGCGCGTAGCTCTCGGCCAGGGCCGCGGCCCGGCCGGCGATCGCGCCGCTGCTGGCCGTGCCCGACAGCACGATCGACTGGTTGCCCGAGGCGACCTTCAGGCCGTCCTCGTCGGGCAGGGCCTCGCGCATCCGCTGGCGAAGGGTCTCGACGTCGGCGCCGACCACCACGTTGGCGGCGGCCACCAGCCGGCGACCCGGGCCGTAGGCCGTGAGGGTGGTGCCTCCCAGCTTCTTGCCGACCACATAGACCGACCGTGAGGTCAGCGGCAGAACGTCGGCGGTGTCGGGGTTGCCGATCATGATGTCCGTGTACGGAGCGGGCAGCTCCAGCACCTGGGCCTTGCCGACCGCGACATTGACCTCGACCTTGCGGACGGCGGCGTCGGAGAGGGCGGCGGGCTGGGCCTTTACGGCGGTCGGCAGGGCGACCGCCATCAGCGGCAGCAGCCCGGCCGCCGCGGCCAGCAGCGTGTGTTTCAGGGTCATGTGAGCGGATCCTGCGCCGCGCGCCGTCCTGGCGCCGCGGCTGGAGGGATGAGGAGCGGGCGCGGCCATGGTCTAGAGCCCCACCCGATAGCCGGTGGTCTCGACGCCGCGCGTCACGCGGACCTCGGTCGACATCGGCGGCATGGTCGTCGTCGCGGGACGGCGGACGGGCGGGCGGCGCGGCGCCGAGGCCCGCACCGGCGCGG
>NZ_QHJY01000108.1 GCF_003185805.1 Caulobacter sp. D5 | reverse complement strand
GGGGCGTTCTGTCTCGTCGAAACGGTATTCAAACACACAGCTCCGGGCGAGGCCCGGACGTCCCGCGCCCTCTCCATCCCCTCAGCGGTTTTCCGCGTGAGCGCGAGAAGTCGTGCGCCAAGACCCTCACCCTGAAGGGGGAGGTGGCCCGGAGGGCCGGAGGGGGAAGTTCCTGATGAGTCAGAAGTCGCCACCGACGGGAGCAATCACATCCCCCTCCGTCGGCTTCGCCGACACCTCCCCCGTCAGGGGGAGGGTCTGATGATCCTAAGCCGCCGTCTTCCGGCGGATCCGCGCCAGCCGCCGAAGGCGCCGCCAGAAGCGGGTCTTTTCCGGTTCGGGGTAGGGCTGCAGGTTCTTGAAGAACTCCTCGGCGCAGGCGCGCCAGGAGAAGCCTTCGGCGAACTTGCGCACCGTGGCGTGGTCGATGTCCAGGCAGGCCAGGCACGCCTCGCGCAGGCCGTCGGTCTGGCCGGGCGCCAGCACGCCGGCGCCGGAGCCCGGGATGATGTCGATGGGGCCGGGGGCCGAGAAGGCCGCCACCGGCACGCTGGCGGCCATGGCTTCCAGGATCACCAGGCCGAAGGTGTCGGTTAGGGACGGGAAGCAGAAGACGTCGGCGCAGGCGAAGTAGCGGGCCAGTTCGTCGCCGAACTTGGCGCCCAGGAACTTCACCTCGGGATATTTCTCGGCCAGCTCCTCGCGCTGGGGACCATCGCCGATGACGACCTTGGTGCCCGGCAGGTCGAGGCTGGCGAAGGCCTCGATGTTCTTCTCGACGGCCACGCGGCCGACATTGAGATAGATCGGTCGGGCCAGGCCCTCGAACAGGTCCGGCTCGTCCGGCAGGCGCGGCTTGAAGACGTCGGTATCGACGCCGCGCGACCAGGGCGAGATGTTGCGGAAGCCGTGGCGCACCAGCTCGTCGCGCATGGTCGGCGTGGCCACCATCAGGCGGCCCGACGGCTTGTGGAACCAGCGCATGTAGGTGTAGCCGGCCGCCAGCGGCAGCGGCAGGCGGGCCGAGACGTACTCGGGGAAGCGCGTGTGGTAGCTGGTCGTGAACGGCAGCTTCCACTCCAGGCAGATGCGGCGCGCGGCCAGGCCGATCGGGCCCTCGGTGGCGATGTGGATCGCCTCGGGCTCGAACGACTTGAAGCGCTCCTGCACCGGCTCGTAGGCGCCGATGGCGAGCTTGATCTCGGGATAGGTGGGCAGCGGGAAGGTGGGGAACTGGTCAGGGCTGACCACGTCCACCTCATGGCCCATGGCGCGAAGCTCGGCCATCACCTTGGTGAGGGTCCGAACCACGCCGTTGACCTGCGGCTCCCATGCGTCGGTGGCGAGAAGTATCCGCATCAGGCGGCGGCAGGCTCCGGCAACGGGGGCTCGACGGCGAGCGCCCGGGCCCGGTCGATCACCGACCAGGACCTCATCTTCGACCATTCGAGGATTTCGAGTTGGCCGTCCATATGCTCCACCAGAGCGGTGCAGCTTTCAACCCAGTCGCCGTCGTTGACGTAAAGAATACCGTCGATCTCTCGCATCTCGGCCTTGTGGATATGGCCGCAGATCACGCCGTCGACGCCGCGACGGCGAGCCTCGTCAGCGACGGCGGCCTCGAAGTTCTCGATGAACTGCAATGCGTTCTTCACCTTGACCTTCAGATAGGCCGAGAGACTCCAGTATCCGAACCCCATTCTCCGCCGCGCGCGGTTGAGCAAGGTGTTCAGCATGAGGATGGTTCTATAGGACCAATCCCCGAGGAAGGCGAGCCACTTGGCGTGCTGCACGACGCCGTCGAACTCGTCGCCGTGGACCACCAGGTAGCGCTTGCCGTCGGCCGCCTCGTGGATCACGTCGCGGGCCACGACCACGCCGCCGAAGTGGGTGCCGCAGAAGTCGCGGACCCGGTCGTCGTGGTTGCCGGGCACGTAGATCACCTCGACGCCCTTGCGGGCCAGGCGCAGGATCTTCTGCACCACGTCGTTGTGGCTCTGGGGCCAGTACCAGCCGCTGCGCAGCTTCCAGCCGTCGATGATGTCGCCGACCAGATACAGCCGGTCGCATTCGACGTGGCGGATGAAGTCGAGCAGCAGCTCGGCCTGACAGCCGCGCGTGCCCAGATGGATGTCGCTGATGAAGATGCTGCGATAGCGGCGGACTTCGATCTCGGCGGCCATGGCTCGGCTCTCCAGCGCTGTGCGGCGCCGCCCCCGCGACACCACTTCCCCAAGCGAGAACTGAGGGTGGCGGATAAGCTGATTGCATGTCGCTTTGATGAAACCGTCCGGGTTCGGCGTCCTTCGAGGGCGCGGCGAATCGCCCGGTGGTGGCCGAACGAGGGTAGGCGCCGTAGGGTCAGCCTCCCTTTCGACCAGTTCCTGCGCGTGCGGCAGGCGCGTCCGCGACGGCGCGACACCGGCCTCATCCCTTGTGTTCTTTGGGAAAACGGCTGTTGCAGCGCAGCATGCTCCGCACTAGATCACGCCCATGGACGCCGCCCGCCTCGCCAAGGACACGCCGAAATCGCTGAAGACGCGCGCGCGGATTCTCGATTGCGCCATGCGTCTGTTCGCCGAGACCGGCTACCATGCGGCCACCAACCCGGTGATCGCCGACGCCGCGGGCCTGACGCGCGGGGCGATGCTCTATCATTTCCCGACCCGCGAAGCCCTGGTCGAGGCGGCCGTGGCCCACGTCCAGGCCGCCCGCTCGGCCCTGTTCCGCGCCGCCGCCGACAGCATTCCGGCCGGGGCCGACGTCACCGAGCACGCTATCGACAGCTACTGGGACCTGCTTCAGAGCGAGCCTTTCCTGGCCTTCGCCGAGCTGGAGGCCGCCGGTCGCACCGACCCTGCCATCCAGGCCCTGCTGGCCCCGGCCCAGGCCGAGTTCGACCGCGCCCAGGCCGGCGACCACTTCCTGAAGATCCTGCACGCCGGCGCCGGCCCGCGCTTCCAGGCCAGCCGCGACCTCGCCCGCTTCATGCTCGAAGGCCTGGCCCGCACCACCCTGACCTACGACGGCGAAGGCCGCCGCGAGCGCCTGCTGATGCTGATCAAGCGCGCCACGCACATGCTCAACCGCAAGGGCGATATCCAGGACCTGTGGCCGGACTGATGACCCTCTCCCCGAAGGGGGAGGTGGCCCGGAGGGCCGGAGGGGGAAGTTCCCGCCGAATTGGATGAAGTCGCCGGCGAGCGTATTCACTGCCCCCTCCGTCGGCTTCGCCGACACCTCCCCCTTCAGGGGGAGGGTCACGTCGGGATCGGCAGCGCCGTCGTGAACTTGATCTGCTCCATGGCGAAGCTCGACGAGACGTCGCTCAACGGTGCGGTGGCGATCAGGCGTTTGTAGAAGCGGTCGTAGGCGGCGATGTCCTTGACCACCACCTTCAGCAGATAGTCGACCTCGCCGCTCATCCGGTAGAACTCGACCACCTCGGGCAGGGCCGAAGCGCCCTTGGCGAAGGTCTCCAGCCAGGCCTCGTCGTGGCGGCCGGTCTTTACCGCGACGAACACCGTCAGCGAGACGTCCAGGGCCTCGCGGTCGAGCAGGGCGACGCGGGCGGTGATCACGCCGGTGTCCTGCAGGCGCTTCAGCCGCTTCCAGCACGGGGTCTGCGACAGGCCCACCCGCTCGGCCAGCTCGGCGATCGAGACGGTGGCGTCTTCCTGAAGGATGGCGAGCAGGCGGCGGTCGATGGAATCGAGATCGATCATCTCTCAATTTCGGAATCTGGAGATTGAAGTTCTCCAAACCTGCGCGTTCGCCCGAAGTTCGACAATGTCTTTCTCGCCGCCGAGGCGCATCCTGGCGTCCTCCATCGAAGCAAGGGGACCTTTGATGCTCGCGCTGTTCACCCGCCATCCGCGCCAGGTCGGCGAAACCTATGGCGAGCATTTCGCCATGGCCTGGAGCTTCGGCCTGCCGATGGTCGCCGCGGGCCTGGCCTGCCTGGTCCATGGTCTGCTGCCCTTCCTGTTCGAGCGCACCGGCAGCGACTGCGTGAAGCGCCTGCATGCGCGGATGAAGGGGCGCGGGGCTCCAGCCGCCAGCGGCCCGATCGGCTACCAGGCGTTCGACGCCGCGATCTGACCCGACGATCCTTCGGTCGAGCCACGCCTTTTCCGGCGTTTCGTCCGTGGAAGGCGCGATTTCGAGGCGCGGCCGAAGATATGTCGTCTTTGCGGTCCGCCCTCTTGGCGGGGCGCCGATCCCCAGCCATGGTCCCCCGGCAGTCGGGAGGACGAGCATGAGTTTCTGGACGCGCCGCAAGGCGATCGACGGGGCGGCGGGCCATGGCGGCCATGAGCTGAAGAAGACCCTGAGCTGGCCGCACCTGGTGGCCCTGGGCGTCGGCGCCATCGTCGGCACCGGCATCTACACCCTGACGGGCGTGGGCGCGGGCCTGGCCGGGCCGGGCGTCATCCTGTCCTTCCTGATCGCCGGCGCGGTCTGCGCCTGCGCGGCGCTCTGCTATGCCGAGCTGTCGACCATGATCCCCGCCTCGGGCAGCGCCTATACCTACAGCTACGTCGCCATGGGCGAGCCGGTGGCCTGGGTGATCGGCTGGAGCCTGATCCTCGAATACACCCTGGTCTGCGCCGCCGTGGCGGTGGGCTGGTCGGCCCACGCCCAGGGGCTGTTCCGGATGATCGGCACGCCCGAGTTCCTGCTCGCCGGCCCGCACGCCGGCGGGATCGTCAACCTGCCGGCCGTGATCATCTCGATGGCGGTCGCCGGCCTGCTGGCGCTCGGCACCCGCGAGAGCGCCACGGTCAACATGGTGCTGGTGGTGATCAAGATCGCCGCCCTGGCCATCTTTGTCGCCCTCTGCCTGCCGGCCTTCGACGCCAGCCACTTCACCCCGTTCATGCCCAAGGGCTTCGCCGCCACGCCGGGTCCCGACGGGGTCAAGGTCGGCGTCATGGCCGCCGCCAGCCTGATCTTCTTCGCCTTCTACGGCTTCGACGCGGTGTCGACCGCCGCCGAGGAGACCAAGAACCCCAAGCGCGACCTGACCATCGGCATCGTCGGTTCGATGGCCGCCTGCACGCTGATCTACATGATCGTCGCCGCCGTCTCGATCGGCGCCTCGCGCACCGAGGTGTTCTCGGCCAGCGAAGCGCCGCTGGTCTTCATCCTCGAGAGCCTCAAGCACCCGAAGGTGGCCCAGGTCGTCGCCCTGGCGGCCGTCGTCGCCCTGCCGACCGTGATCCTGGCCTTCATGTACGGCCAGAGCCGCATCTTCTTCGTCATGGCCCGCGACGGCCTGCTGCCGCGCGCCCTGGCCCGGGTCAACGCCAAGACCGGCACGCCGGTGCTGATGACCCTGCTGACCGGCCTGCTGTCGGCCTTCCTGTCGGGCCTGCTGCCGCTGAAGGAGATCGCCGAACTGGCCAACGCCGGCACCCTGGCCGCCTTCATCGCCGTCGGCGCCTCGGTGATCGTGCTGCGCCGGCGCGAGCCGAACCGTCCGCGGGTGTTCTCGGTCCCGGCCTGGCCGGTCGTGGCCTCGGGCGCGATCCTCGGCTGCCTCTATCTGTTCGCCAGCCTGCCGGCCAAGACGCAGCTTTATTTCCTCTGCGCGCAGATTGTGGGCTTGCTGATATATTTCGTTTACGGCGTGCGCCGCAGTGTCCTCGCGAAAGGCTCGCCGCCGACGGTGTAAGCTCGGGCGCGGGGACGGGCTGGAGGGGTTCTGATGACCGACTTCGACCGTATCCTGCGCATCTGGCCCGTCGCCCTGGTCATGGGCGGCGCGCTCCTGGTCACCGGCTGCGGTGGAGGCGGGGGCGGCGGTGGTCCTTCGACAGGCGTGACGACGCCGGTCACGCCGCCCGCGCCGCCTCCACCCCCGCCGCCTCCGCCCAGCGTCACCAGCGCCGAATACACGCGCAGCTGGGGCCTGGCTGCGATCCACGCCAATACCGCCTATGACGCCGGCTACACTGGCGCCGGGATCACGGTGGCGGTGATCGACACCGGCGTCGATCAGTCCCAGGCCGATCTGGCCGGCCGGGTGTCGGCCGCCTCGACCGACATCGTCACCGGCCGCAACGAGCTGGCCAACGCCGACCGCCACGGCACCCGCGTGGCCGGGATCATCGCCTCCAACTTCAACGGGACGGGCACGATCGGCGTCGCCTACGGCTCGACCATCCTGTCGATCCGCGCCGACACGGCGTCGACCGATCCCGACTGCGAAGAGTGCATCTTCAACTCCAGCAACCTGGCGCGCTCGATCGACTACGCGGTCGCCAACGGCGCCAAGGTGATCAACCTGTCGCTCGGTGGCGAAACGCCGCTGGGCTCGGCCTTCGAGGCGGCCCTGGGCCGCGCCACGGCCGCCGGCGTGGTCATCGCCGCCTCGGCCGGCAACGAGGGCGAGGCCGATCCGGGCTGGCCGGCGCGCTACGCGGTCGACACCCGCTACCAGGGCTCGCTGCTGGCCGTCGGGGCGCTGTCGCAGAGCGGAACCCTGGCCAGCTTCTCCAACAAGGCCGGGGTGGCGGCCAACGGCTACATCGTCGCCCCCGGCGACCAGGTGATCACCGACTGCGACACGGCCGGCAGCTGCTGGCGGATCTCGGGCACCTCGTTCTCGGCCCCGCACGTGGCCGGCGCCCTGGCCCTGCTGCTGCAGGCCTTCCCCAACATCTCCGGCCGCGACGCGGTCTCGATCCTGCTGCGCACGGCCGCCGACCTCGGGACGACCGGGACCGACAGCACCTACGGCCGCGGCTCGCTCGACCTGACCCGCGCCTTCCAGCCGGTGGGGACCAGCAGCCTGGCCGTCGGCGAGGGCGAATCGGTCACGATCGACGCCAACGAGCCCGGGACCAGCCTCGCCGGGCCGTTCGGCCAGGCCCTGACGCGCACCGACGCGCTGAGCACGGTGCTGACCGACGATTATCACCGCCGCTTCGTGATCGACCTGGCCGGCTCCGTGCCGGGCGCGTCGCGCCGGGGCGTGGGCGACCTGCCGCCGCCGACCGCCTCCAGCGCGGTGGTTCTGGGCGGCCCGAGCCTGGGCGGCGCGCAACTGGCCTTCAGCGCCGAGGCGCCGCTGTTCGAGCCGACGCCCAACGCCAGCGCCCCGGACATGCTGCTGGGGCCCCAGCCCATGCGCTCGGCGCGGATGCAGGCGGCGTTCGGGCGCTTCAGCTTCTCGACCTGGAAGGGTGAGGGCGGCGCGCCGGCCCCGGCCGGTCCGGAAGGCCGCGACGCCTTCCGCCTCGTCGCCCGTCCCGACCAGACGGTGCAGGCGGCCGTGCGTGTCGGCCGCTTCGCCTTCAGCGCCGAGCAAGGCGAGGCCGTGCGCCGTCGCCCGATGCAGACCACCGAGATCAAGGCCTCCAGCTACGTCGCGGCCACCGGCCAGACCGCGCTCGCCGGCGGCGTGCTCAGCGTCACCGCCGGGACCCTGGACGAGCCGCTGGGTCCGCTGGGCTCGTTCCTGGCGCCGGGCTCGACCTTCGCCCTGCCGACCTCGACCCGCTTCACCGCCGCCGCCTTCGACCTGTCGCCGCGTCCCGGGGTCAGCCTGCGGGCCGAGGCCTCGATGGGGAGGATGTCGGCCCAGGGCGGGCTGCTGGGCCTGGACGGCGCGGTCAGCGGCGCCTGGCGGCTGATGGCGGCCGCCGACTGCGACCTGATCGGCTGGTCCTGCGCCCTGCTGACCTTCGAGGTCAGCCAGCCCCTGCGGGTCGAGCGCGGCCGGTTCACCGCCACCCTGGCCGACGTGCCGCTGTCCTATGACGACCCGCTGACCTACTCGACCCGCCGCTTCAGCGCCTCGCCCGACGGGCGCGAGATCGACCTGCGGCTGGGCATGGAGCGGTCGCTGGGCGGTGAGCGGCGGATCAGCGTGCGCGGCGGCGTGGCCCTGCAGCCGGGGCACGACGCCTCGGCCGATCCGGAACTCAACCTGGCGGCCACCTATCGGGCCCGCTTCTGACGGCTCTTCCATTCCCGCGGGCGGCGGGTACAGTCGGCGAATAAAACGATCGTTTGACGCGACGACTGACAGGAAGGAACCGCCATGGCCCTCGACCGCGAGACCCGCGACCAGCTGCTCGAGATGGTCGCCCGCTTCGTGGCCGAACGCTTGCGGCCGATCGAGGCCCAGGTGGCCGAGAACGATGCGGTGCCCGAAGGCGTGATCGCCGAGATGCGCGATCTTGGCCTCTTCGGCCTGTCGATCCCCGAGGAATACGGCGGGCTGGGCCTGTCCATGGAGGACGAGGCGCTGGTGGCGATCGAGCTGGGCCGCGCCTCGCCGGCCTTCCGCTCGGTGTTCGGCACCAATGTCGGCATCGGCAGCCAGGGCCTGGTGATGTTCGGCTCCGAGGCCCAGAAGGCCAAGTGGCTGCCGGGCATCGCTTCGGGCGAGACCGTCACCAGCTTCGCCCTGACCGAGCCGGAGGCCGGCTCCGACAGCGCCGCCGTGCAGACCCGCGCCACGCTGGACGGCGACGCCTATGTGCTGAACGGGACCAAGCGCTTCATCACCAACGCCGGCAAGGCCTCGCTGTTCACGGTGATGGCCCGCACCAACCCCGAGGCCAAGGGCGGCTCGGGCGTGTCGGCCTTCCTGGTCGAGGCCGGCCTGCCGGGGCTGCATGTAGGCAAGGCCGAGAAAAAGATGGGCCAGCAGGGCGCCCACATCCACGACGTCACCTTCGACAACGTGCGGGTTCCGGTCGAGAACCGGCTGGGCGCGGAAGGCGAGGGCTTCAAGGTCGCCATGCAGGTGCTCGACCGCGGCCGCCTGCACATCGCCGCCGTCTGCACGGGGGTCGCCGAGCGGCTGATCGCCGACTGCGTGGCCTACGCCTCCGAGCGCAAGCAGTTCGGCCAGCCGATCGCGAGCTTCCAGCTGATCCAGGCGATGCTGGCCGACAGCAAGACCGAGGCCCTGGCGGCCAAGGCCCTGGTGCTGGAGACCGCCCGCAAGCGCGACGCGGGCGAGGGAGTGACCCTGGAGGCGGCGGCCGCCAAGCTGTTCGCCTCGGAGATGGTCGGGCGGGTGGCCGACCGGGCGGTGCAGATCTTCGGCGGCGCCGGCTATGTCGCCGACTACGGCATCGAGCGTCTTTACAGAGACGTCCGGATTTTCCGGATCTACGAGGGCACCAGCCAGATCCAGCAACTGGTCATCGCCAGAGAAACCCTGCGTCGCGGCGGATAGTCGCAAGCACATCCGACGAGAGTGCGGCGGTATGACGCGCTCATAGCGGGAAAAGTTGTGCTGCCATTAACCATCAGCCGTGAGATTTAACCCCGATATTCAAGACCGGGGATACGGCAGATGAGCCAGGACTACGCACTGAATGACCGCGTCGCGTTCATGGGCCTGGATGACCGGGCCCGGGCGTCTCTGCGGGCGCTGCGTCCGCTCATCGAACGCGAGATCGGTCCGGCGCTGGCCGGCTTCTACGACAAGGTCAAGGCGACGCCCGAGACCCGCAAGTTCTTCGGCGACGAGCGCCACATGGATGCGGCCGGCTCGCGCCAGAAGTCGCACTGGGGCGTGATCGCCCAGGCCGAGTTCAGCGACACCTACGTCAAGGCCGTGCGCACCATCGGCGAGACCCACGCCCGCATCGGCCTGGAGCCGCGCTGGTACATCGGCGGCTACGCCCTGGTCAGCGAGCATCTGGCGCGGGCGGCGATCAAGGAGGCCTGGCCCAAGGGCTTCATGGCCAAGGGCGACGGCGCCGACAAGGCCGGCGACGCCGTCTCGGCCCTGATCAAGGCCGTGATGCTCGACATGGACTTCGCCATCTCGATCTATCTCGAGACCATCGAGAACGAGCGCAAGCGCCTCGAAGAGGTGCGCCAGGCCAACGAGCGCAGCCAGGCCGTGGCGGTGCAGGCCCTGGGCGAGGCGCTCGCCCGTCTGGCCGAGGGCGACCTGGCCTCGCGCCTCGACATCGAGGTCGCCGCCGACTTCCAGAAGCTGAAGGGCGACTTCAACGCCGCCGTCGCGACGCTGGAGGAGGCGATGGCCGCCGTGACCCAGGCCAGCGACGGCATCCGCATGGGCGCCGACGAGATCGGCGTCGCCGCCGACGACCTGTCGCGCCGCACCGAACAGCAGGCCGCCAGCCTGGAAGAGACCGCCGCCG
>NZ_QHJY01000107.1 GCF_003185805.1 Caulobacter sp. D5 | reverse complement strand
GAGGGCGGGGCGCCGGCCGCCGCCAGGCCCTTTACGGCCGCCATGCGCACGTTCGCGTCCTTGGAGCCGATGGCGCGGCGCAGGGCGGCCTTGGCTTCCTCGCCGCCCAGGGCGGCCAGGGCCTCGACGCTGGTCAGGCGCTCGTCGCGCGATCCGCGGGTGGCGCGCTTCTCGAGAGCGGCGACGAGGCCCAGCCGCTTGAGGGCGGCCATGGCGCGATCCTGGTCGGCGCCGCGGATCATGCCCTGGAAGTCGAGTATGGCCTCGGCCAGTACTTCGGGCCGCCTCAGGAAACGGCCCAGGTCGTCCGCCGCCTCGGCCTGGCCGCGCAGCAGGCCCGAAAGAGCCTGGATGATGATCCGGCGTTCGCTGGCGCGATCGGCCGCGCCGGCCTCCTTGAACAGGCGGGCGACAATCAGCGCGCTCATCCAGGTCAGCGCCCCGGCGATCAGGACGAGGGCGATGACCCAGATCAGCGTCAGCGACGACATCTAGAACCGTCGGGTGACGGCGACGCCGATCTCGTCGCGGTCATAGGCCGTGCGCTTTTCGTGGGCGCCGGCGACCTGCACCGTCCAGCGCGGCGCAAGGTCGAAGGCGACCCCCGCCGACACCGCCTCGACGGGCACGGTGGCCCCGTCGGCGCTTTCCGGCGCGTCGGCCCAGCCCAGGCGCAGGCGCAGGCGCTCGGTCGCCGACCATTCGCCGTTCAGGGTGTAGCCGGACTGATGCTTGCCGCGTTCGTCCTCGGTGTTGATCGAACGGGCCATCAGCGACACTGGTCCAGCGGCCAGCACCAGATAGGGTTGCAGGCTCTTGACCTCGCCGACCGCGTAGCGCGACCAGACGCCGTCCACGCCCAGCCGCGCCCGGAAGGTTCCGGTCGTCCGCAGCCCAGCCGAGCCGCCGGCCCGCACGGTGAATTCAGGCCGATAGTCGGCGTCCGGCGCGCCGCCGATGGCGATGAAGCCGTCCCAGCGGGGCGAAAAGGTTCGAGCCGCCAGCACCTCGCCATAGGTGTCGGAAACGCCGAACCGCTCGGTGTGCTCGATGGACCCGCCGATCGTCGTGCGCGGATCGATGCGGCGGGAGAGGGCGAGGGTGGCCGAGCTCCAGTGGCCCAGGTCCTGGCTGAGTTCGCTACGGGCATAGGCGACGTCCAGCCGCCAGCTCGGCTCGCCCGGCATGGCCAGGGTGGCCGAAATCTGCTGGTCGAGCCCGCGGGCCTCCGCATCGGCGGATCCGCCGGCCAGCAGGGGCGCGAGCCGGCGCCTGGCCAGTTCGGGGCGTCCGGCGAACAGGGCCGAGCGGGCGTAGGCGATGCGGGCGTCGCGATAGTCGGGGGCCAGGGCGAGGGTGGTCTCGAAGGCCCGGTCGGCCTCGGCGTAGCGCTGGGCGGCCATCCGCGAGAGGCCAAGGTTCAGCCAGACGTCGGGGTCCTTGGGGCGCTGCCTGGACAGCTGGTCGAAGGCGGCGATCGCCTCGCCCGTGCGTCCGGCCTGACGCGCCGCCACCGCCGAGGCGTAGGCGGGATCGGCCGACGGAGCTTCCTGGACCGCTTCGATCACGCGGCCACCGGGGCGATGCGGAACAGCCGGGCCAGCAACTCGTCCGGATCGAACGGCTTGGGCAGGTAGTCGGCGGCGCCGAGGTTGAGGGCGGTGACGATGTCGTTGCGGCCTTTCAGGGCCGTCAGCATGACCACGGGGATGTCGCGCAGGGCGTTGTCGCCCTTCATGCGCCGCAGCACCTCGAAGCCGTCGATGATCGGCATCATGCCGTCCAGCACCACGACCTGCGGCCGCGCGGCGCGGGCCGCTTCGAGCACGGCGCGGCCGTCCTCGAAGACGCTCACCTCGTAGCCGGCCATGCTGAGCTTGTGCTCCAGGATCTCCCGGAGCAGGGCGTCGTCGTCCGCTATCAGGACCGAAGGCGAGGACGCTTGGTTACTTTCGGATCGCCTCGATGCCATGCCATGCCTGCAAGCTTAGCTATAGGGGGGTCGAAGTGCACCTATCCAGAGTGGTTCAGAACCGCGCGCGAGGCCAGCGCGAACATCGCGCATTTGGTTAACCAGGGCGGCGTTGCACGCCAGGCGCGCAAGCGAAAGCCGGCGCGCAAGGCGCCGGCGTCATCGAGGAATTGTCGGAAAAGGGCCGAAGCCTATTCGGGCGGACAGCCCTTGAACTCGCCGACCTTGGTCACCGAGAGGCTGGCGAGGTTCAGGTCCGCCAGCGGCTTCATCGAGCCGGCGCCCTGGCCGCTGAACATGTCGATCTTGTTGCCCTTGATCGCGCCGCCGATGTCGGAGGCGTACCAGTAGCCGTCATGCTTTTCGCCGTTGGGCATCGGCAGGCCGACGGTTTCCTTGATGAAGACCACGGTGCGGCGCGGGATCACCTTGGTGTCGACCGCCAGGGTGCGCATGGCCACCACCTTGCAGCCGAGGCTGTCGAGGGCGCGGATGCCCCGGGCGCCGGCGTGGTAGAGCGTCGCCTTCATCTTGTATTCGATGGAGCCGGGCAGGCTGCCGGTAAGGGCGCCGGCGATCAGTTCGCCCAAGGGGTCCTTGCGCTCGGAGTCAGGACCCGCGGCGGCGGGGAGGGCGGCGAACATGGCCATGAAGGCCAAAATTCCGGCGAGCGTGCGTCGCATCGAGGTTGTCCTCTTATCGGCGTATCTGTCGGTTCGGCGGTCTCCTTAAGCCGATCACGGCTCCGTGACAACCCGCTTAAAACCGCCCAAATGGGCCGGAATCGGATGAAAACTTCTGGTCAAGCTCGGAACTCGGTTGAAAATTCAATCGTTTAGCGCGCCGTTTGAAAAGTGAGGGAGGGCGACGGAATGACGCTGCGGATCTTCGGCGACGGCAAGTCGGGCAACTGCCTGAAGGTGAAGTGGACCGCCGAGCGCCTGCGTCTTCCCTACGAATGGATCGAGGTCGACATCCTCAAGGGCGAGTCGCGGACCGCCGACTTCCTGGCCATGAACCCGGCCGGACAGGTGCCCGCCGTGGTGCTGGAGGACGGTCGTTTCCTGGCCCAGTCCAACGCTATCATGCTGCACCTGGCCGAGGGCTCGGTGCTGATCCCGGCCGATCCCTACCTCAAGGCCAAGATGTACGAGTGGCTGTTCTGGGAGCAGTACAGCCACGAGCCCTATGTCGCGGTGGCGAGGTTCCAGGTCGCCTACATGGGCAAGCCGGTCGAGTCGCTGGACGGAAAGATCGTCGAGCGGGGCCACGCGGCGCTGGCGCGCCTGGAAAACGGCCTTTCCGGCAGTGGTTTCCTGGTCGGCGACCGCCTGACCCTGGCGGACATCGCGCTGGTGGCCTACACCCGTGTCGCCCACGAGGGCGGTTTCGATCTGTCGCGCTATCCGGCCGTCAAGGCCTGGGTAGGCCGCGTCGAGACGGCTCTTGGCATAGATTGAAACGCCTCGGAGCGCGCATGACGTCGCCGTCTTCCACCGTCAAGATTCTCGTCCTCGCCGCCGCCCTGGCCGCGCCCGCCCAGTCGGCCCTGGCCTGGGGCGCCTCGGGCCACCGCATGGTCGGCGTGCTCGGCGCCTCGACCCTGCCGGAAGACGTGCCGGCCTTCGTGCGCAGCCCCTACGGCGTGGCCGCCATCGGCGAATACGCCCGCGAGCCGGACCGCTGGAAGGGCTCGGGCAAGGTGCACGACACCGACCGCGACGCCGCCCACTTCCTGGATCTCGACGACGAGGGCCGGATGTTCGGCGGACCGAAGTTCACGGTCGAGACCCTGCCGGCCACCCGCGCCGACTACGAGACCGCCCTGCGCGCCGCCGGTCAGGACAGCTGGAAGGCCGGCTACCTGCCTTACGCCATCATCGACGGCTACCAGCAGCTGGTGAAGGACTTCACCTACTGGCGCGTGCTGGTCGCGGCCGAGAAGAACACCACCGACGCCCAGAAGAAGGCCTGGTACGCCGCCGACCTCAAGCGCCGCGAGGAGCTGCTGCTGCGCGACCTGGGCGTCTGGGCCCACTATATCGGCGACGGCAGCCAGCCCCTGCACATGAGCGTGCACTACAACGGCTGGGGCGACTATCCGAACCCCAACAACTACACCCAGAGCAAGGGCACCCACGGCGCCTTCGAGGGCCCGCTGGTCAAGGCCGTGGCCAAGGACGACGAGGTCAAGGCGCTGATGCCGGCCCCGGTCGATTGCGCCTGCAGCATCGAGACCCGCATGGTCGGCTACCTGACCACGACCTGGAAGCAGACCGAGCCGCTGTACCAGCTGGAAAAGGCCGGCGGCATGGTCGAGACCGATCCGCGCGCCAAGGCCTTCGTCGACGCCCGCCTGGCCGCCGGCGCCGCCGAGCTGCGCGACGTGGTGACCATGGCCTGGAAGGCCAGCGCCAACGGCAAGATCGGCTATCGTCCGGAGATCAGCGTCGCCGACGTCGAGGCCGGCAAGGCCGATCCGTGGAACGACCTGTTCGGCAAGGACTGACATCCTTGATCGCGTTCTACGCCCCTGACGTGTCCCTGGCCTACCAGGACCGTCACGCCGCCTTCGGCATCGCCGAGGACACGCAGGGGCGGATCGCCCTGGTCGAAGTGACCAAGCCCGGCAAGGCGCCTTATTTCGACCTGCCGGGCGGCGCCGTCGATGGTGATGAGACTGAAGGCGAGGCTCTGGTCCGCGAGTTCGGCGAGGAGACCGGCCTCGTCGTCGAGGTCGGCGCGCGCGTGGTCGACGTCTCCCAGCCGTTCCTGAAGTCCGACGGCCAGCCGGTGCGCAACTACGGCGGCATCTACGCCGTGAAGGCGGTCGGCGAGCGCCCCGAGCTCAAGGTCGAGGACGATCACAAGCTGGTCTGGCTAGACCCCCGCGACGCCGTCGTCGCCCTGCGCCACGACGCCCATTCCTGGGCGGTCGCGGCGTGGATGCGGAAGGGCTAGTTCGCCTTCTTCTTCAGCAGGGCCTTGGCCTCGGCGGGGGCGACCTGGTCGAACAGCATCGACAGGTGCTGGTCCTTGGCGTGGTCGTTGTGCAGGTCCCAGGCCAGGGAGATCGGCAGGCGCAGGCGGCCGCCGTCCGGCAGGCGGGCCACCAGCACGCGCCAGCTGAAGCCGTCGCCGGGATCGCCCAGCGGACCGAATTCCAGCGGGGCCGGGTCGCGCAGGCGGAAGGCGCGGTCGGCCTTGGCGGCGAACCAGGCCAGGTCCTCGGCGGCGGTCGGGTCGGCGGCGGGCGGCGCGAGCTTGCCCTTGAGATTGCGGACCATGACGGCCTCCGAAGCGTTGAAGCGGGCGTCTCTAGCACTTCGCGAGGCGACTTCCCATGTCCAAGCCTCGGGCTGGGCAGTCCGAATGCAACGAGGCTCAGGTGAGCAAAGATAGGCCGATCAAGCGCGTGCGCGCCGACTGGAACGAGGTGGTCCTCGTCTGCCGCAAGTGCTCGCGCAAGCTGGACGGCGGCTTCGGCAAAGGCGGCGAGCAGAGCTTCGCCAAGGCCCTGCGCAAGGCCTCCGGCGGGGGCAAGGGTAAGGATCGCAAGGCGCCGCTGGCGGTGATCGAGGTCGATTGTTTCGACGTCTGTCCCAAGGACGCCGTCGTCGCGGTCAATGCTTCGCGGCCCCGGGAGTGGGTGGTAGTCCCGCGCGGCGCGCCGATGGACGCCGTTACCGCGCGCCTGGGTCTCGCCGCGAACGACGCCGAAGCGGCGTAAGCGCGAGTCTGCTATCAGGCGCGCATGAGCCGCAAACGCGCCGACATCCTGCTGGTCGAGAAGGGCCTGTTCGACAGCCGCGCCAAGGCGCGCGCCGCCATCGAGGCCGGCTGCGTCACGGCCGACGGCAAGGTCGTCGCCAAGGCCTCGGAAGCCATCGACGAGACCGCCGACATCGTCGCCGAGGCCGCACATCCCTGGGTCGGCCGAGGCGCGCTCAAGCTCGTGCGTGCGCTGGAGTTGTGGCCGGTCGCTATCGAGGGGCGGATCGCCATCGATGTGGGCGCGTCGACCGGCGGCTTCACCGAAGTCCTGCTGTCGAAGGGCGCGGCCCGCGTCCTGGCCGTCGACGTCGGCCGCGACCAGTTGCACGCCAGCCTGAAGGCCGATCCCCGCGTCGAGGATCTGTCGCCGCTCGACGCCCGCGCCCTGACCGCTGGGCACGCGCCGGACGGCGCCGGGCTCGTCGTCACCGACGTCAGTTTCATCTCGCTGGAAAAGGCCCTGCCGGCGGCGCTGGCCCTGGCCAGGCCCGGCGCGGACCTCGTCGCCCTGGTCAAGCCGCAGTTCGAGGCTGGCCGCGAGAACGTCGGCAAGGGCGGTCTGGTCAAGGATCCCGAGATCATCGCCGCCTGCGTCGATCGCGTGTCGGCCTTCCTGGAGGCTTCGGGCTGGACGGTGCGCGAGCACGCCGACAGCCCCATCGCCGGCGGCGAGGGGCAGGTCGAGAAGCTGCTCTGGGCGGTGAAGGGTCAATCCTAGGCCTCGCCCAAATTCGTCATCCCGGGCGGAGGCGCGCAGCGCCGCAGACCCGGGACCCAGGGGCAACTGCGCTGCGCCGGCCCCTGGGTCCCGGCTCTACGCTTCGCTACGGCCGGGATGACGATGAATTGGAGTTCTGAAGAAGAGCGGCCCTAGGCCGAAGCCAGCCGCCCGCCGGCCGTGGCATAGGCCTGACTGCCTCGCGTCAGCACCTGGTCGCCGCCGACGATCTCGGCGATGCCGATGTCGCGCGCGCCGGCCAGCCGCTCGTAGAGCGCGGCGAAGTCGCGCAGGGTCACTTCCTGCAGCGTCTGGATCGACGGGATGACGAAATAGACCTGCTGGAAGTCGTCGATGCGGTAGGGCGTGCGCATCACCCGCTCCAGGTCGAAGCCGATGCGGTTGGGGGAGGGGTCTTCGAGGGCGAAGATCGACTCCGTGCGCGACGAGACGATGCCCGCCCCGTAGATGCGCAGCCCCGCCGGCGTCGCCATCAGTCCGAACTCGACGGTGTACCAGTAGAGCCGCGCCAGGTTGGCCAGCCGCCCCAGGCCCAGCGCCCGCTGCCCGCCCTGGCCATAGGCCTGCATGTAGTCGGCGAACACCGGATCGGTCAGCATCGGCACGTGGCCGAACACGTCGTGGAAGACGTCCGGCTCCTGCAGGTAGTCCAGTTCGTGCGGCTTGCGGATGAATTGGCCGGCCGGGAAGCGGCGATTGGCCAGGTGGTCGAAGAACACCTCGTCGGGCACCAGGCCTGGCACGGCCACCACGCTCCAGCCGGTCAGGCGCTGGAGCTCTTCGTTGATACGGTTGAAGTCGGGGATGCCGGTGCGGTGCAGGTCCAGGGCGTCGAGGCCGCGCAGGAACTCGTCGCAGGCGCGGCCTTGCAGCACCTTGGCCTGGCGTTCGTAGAGGGTGATCCAGACGTCGTGCTCGGCCTGGCCGTAACTTTCCCAGCCCTGGTCGATCGTCCAATCGGGCCGCGCCCCTGGGGGCGGCCCGCCGCTGAAACCGTCTGCGCTCATGAAACGACGTTACGCCCGCCTAGCGGCAAGTTCCGTTCGATTTTTGCGCGCAACCGCCATTCGGGCGGATAGGCATGCCTGTCAGTGCGAGATCCGGGGGCGAAGCTTGTAGGCGCCGTGATCGAAGGACTCGAAGATCAGCGCGGCTTGCGGATGCTGCACGGGCTCGCCGGTCTCGTCGGCCAGCAGGTTCTGCTCGGAGACGTAGGCCACATAGGTGTTGTCGTCGTTCTCGGCCAGCAGGTGGTAGAACGGCTGGTCCTTGGACGGCCGGATGTCCTCGGGGATCGACTCCCACCACTCGTCCGTATTGGCGAATACGGGGTCGACGTCGAACACCACACCCCGGAAGGGGAAGATGCGGTGCTTGACGATCTGGCCGATCGCGAATTTGGCGAGTCTCTCGTTCATGATGAAGAGATTACGACGAGTCTCCTGACTGAATCCTGAACGTAAACGACGCCCATTGTCGCGCAACGCCATGCTTCCGAGAGGCGAACTCGATTGCTATGGTCATCGACGAAGTGAGGCGGTTCGTCACGAATCGCCTGCGAGACAAGGTGGAAAGACCATGTCGGAGGCGCCGAGAGCGCCCGGCGCATCCCAGGCCCAGGACGGCCGGGAACGACGCCGGCCTCCGGGCGAGCAGCCGTGCTACGCGGCGCTCGATCTCGGAACCAACAACTGCCGCCTGCTGGTGGCGACGCCCTCGCCGCGCGGTTTCCGCGTCGTCGAGGCCTATTCCCGCATCGTCCGGCTGGGCGAGGGGCTTTCCCAGACAGGTCAGCTGTCCGACGCGGCGATGGAGCGGTCGATGGCCGCCCTCAAGGTCTGCGCCGAGAAGATCCGCCGTCGCAAGGCCATCCGGGTCAAGGCCGTGGCCACCCAGGCCTGTCGCGGCGCGACCAATGGCACGGAATTCGTCCGCCGCGTGGCCGAGGAGACCGGCCTGCGGCTGCAGATCATCACCCCGCGCGAAGAGGCGCAGCTGTCGGTCGCCGGCTGCATGAGCCTGTTCGACCGTCAGGCTGACGCGGCCCTGGTCGTCGATGTCGGCGGCGGCTCGACCGAGCTGTCGTGGGTCGATCTCAAGGCCGGCGGACTCGACGCCAAGCCCCGCCAGTTCGAGGCCTGGAAGCTGCCTATCCGCGCCTGGCTGTCGATCCCGATCGGCGTCGTCACCCTGGCCGAGCGCTTCCCCGAGGGCGAGCGGGCCGACGACGGCTGGTTCCGGGCCATGGTCGAGGAAGTGAAGTCCAAGATCGCGGCCTTTCCGCACGCCGCCCCGATGCGCAAGACCTTCGACGCTGGCCGCGCCCACCTGGTTGGCACCTCCGGCGCGATCACCAGCCTGGCCGGGCTGCACCTTGGCCTGCCGCGCTACGACCGCAACGTCGTCGACGGCCTGTGGATGCAGCGCACCGACTGCGAGGCCGCCGCCGACCGCCTGCTGCAACTGACCGCCAAGGAGCGGGCGCTGGAGCCCTGCATCGGCGCCGACCGGGCCGACCTCGTCCTGGCCGGCGCGGCGATTCTTCAGGCCGTTCAGGAGCTTTGGCCGTGTTCGCGCGTGCGAGTCGCCGATCGAGGGCTTAGAGAGGGGCTCCTGATGTCTCTGATGTCGGATCGGCAGAAGCGCCCCCGCCGTCGGCGGCGCGGCGGGGCCGGTTCGGCCCGAACGGTGAACGCATGAACGACGAGCCCCCCAGACGCCGGATGGTCAAGCCGCCCACGGGCGGCAACGCGGACGGCCGCGCCAAGCCCGCGCGCCTGAAGACCGCCGACGGCCGCACGCCCAGCCAGCAGGCCTGGCTGGAGCGCCAGATCAACGATCCGTTCTCGGCCAAGGCCCGGGCGCTCGGCTATCGCAGCCGCGCGGCCTTCAAGATCAGCGAGATCGACGAGAAGTTCCGCTTCTTCAAGAAGGGCGCGCGCGTCATCGACCTGGGCTGCGCCCCCGGTGGCTGGCTGCAGATCGCGGTCGAGCGCGGCGTGACCCAGCTGGTCGGCGTCGATCTGCTGCACGTCGATCCGGTCGAGCCGGCTCATATCATCGAGATGGACTTCACGGATCCTGCCTGTCCGCCCAAGCTGCTCGAGCTGCTGGGCGGCGCGCCGGACCTCGTCATGTCGGACATGGCTCCGAACACCGTCGGCCATCGCGAGACCGACCACCTGCGCATTGTCGGCCTGATCGAGATCGGCGCGGAATTCGCCATCGAGACCCTGCGTCCCGGCGGCGCCTTCGTCGCCAAGGCCTTCCAGGGCGGCGAGACCTCCGAGGTCATCGCCCGCCTGAAGAAGAACTTCGAGAAGGTCCAGCACTTCAAGCCCAAGGCCAGCCGCCAGGACAGCTCCGAGGTTTTCCTGGTGGCGACGGGCTTCAAGGGACGCTGATCAGCAGGCGGCGGCGCGATCGCGTGAGTCGCTTCGCCGCCTGACCAAGCGTCTGCTTTCGCGCCGGACTTTGCATTGATCGATGAGAATGTTCCGGCGGGCGGGCTGGAGTATTGCGCCGTCGCGATCTCGGCGACGCGTCTTTCGGGAATATTTCTCAAGACTTTCCCTTGGGTTGCGTTTTCGAGGTTTGCTTCGAAAATACTGTAGCTTGCAGCCTTGGGTGATCTTGCTCTGGCTTTCGCGGGGGTGTGATCTCGGCGTGAGCGTATCCCCCGCGCTCGCCAGACTGGATATCTCCCCATGACCCGTTCGCTCGTCACCGCGCTCGCCGTCGCCTTCGCCGTTTCCGCGGCCGGCGGCGCCATGGCCGCTCCCTGCAAGGATGCGAAGGGCAAGTTCATCAAGTGCCCGGCCGCCGCCGCGCCGGCCAAGCCGGTCAAGTGCAAGGACGCCAAGGGCAAGTTCGCCAAGTGCGGCGCCCCGGGCGCCAAGCCGGTGAAGTGACCCGGCGGCCGGGGAGGGGCGAGCGGCTCCTTCCCGGCTTCCGTTCCGGAAAATCATCTCCATTTCCGGCTCCGGGCGGGTCGACAAACGCCCGCCTCGCGACTATACCCGCGCCGCAAAATGGAGAATCCGATGGAGATTCGCGAAGGGCTCACCTTCGACGACGTTTTGCTCGAACCTGGTCCGTCCGACGTCATGCCGACGCAAGTGACGACCGAGACCAAGTTCACGCGTGAAATCAGTCTGAACATCCCGCTCGTGTCCGCCGCCATGGACACGGTCACCGAAAGCCGCCTCGCCATCGCCATGGCGCAGGCCGGCGGCCTGGGCGTCCTGCACCGCAACCTCTCGAACGAGGAGCAGGCCGACCACGTCCGCGAGGTGAAGCGGTACGAAAGCGGCATGGTCATCAACCCGCTGACCATCAATCCCGACACCACCCTGGCCGAGGTCCGCGAGATCACGGCTCGCCGCAAGATTTCGGGCTTCCCGGTGGTCGAGCGCGAGACGGGCAAGCTGGTCGGCATCCTGACCAACCGCGACATGCGCTTCGAGGGCGACGCCAGCGTCCCGGCCTCGGCGCTGATGACCCGCGAGAACCTGATCACGGTCGGCGAGGGCGTCGACAGCCGCGAAGCCCGCGAGCTGCTGCGCAAGCACAAGATCGAACGCCTGATTGTCGTCGACGACGCCTACCGCGCCGTCGGCCTGATCACGGTGAAGGACATCGAGAAGGCCCAGGCTCACCCGCTGGCCGCCAAGGACGACAAGGGCCGCCTGCTGGTCGGCGCGGCCTCGACCGTCGGCGACGCCGGCTTCGAGCGCTCCATGGGCCTGGTGGACGCCGGCGTCGACGTCGTCGTCATCGACACCGCCCACGGCCACTCCAGCCAGGTCGCCGCCGCGGTCTCGCGCCTCAAGCGCGAAGCCAACCGCGTCCAGATCGTGGCCGGCAACATCGCCACCTACGACGCCGCCCGCGCCCTGATCGACGCTGGCGCCGACGCGGTGAAGGTGGGCATCGGCCCGGGCTCGATCTGCACCACCCGCATCGTCGCGGGCGTGGGCGTGCCGCAACTGACCGCGATCATGGAAGCCGTTCGCGCCGGTCGCGAGAGCGGCGTGCCGGTGATCGCCGACGGCGGCATCAAGTTCTCGGGCGACCTGGCCAAGGCCATCGCCGCGGGCGCTTCGACCGCCATGATGGGCTCGATGTTCGCCGGCACCGAGGAGGCGCCGGGCGAGGTGTTCCTGTACCAGGGCCGCTCGTACAAGAGCTATCGCGGCATGGGCTCGGTGGGCGCTATGGCCCGCGGCTCGGCCGACCGCTACTTCCAGAAGGAAGTGACCGACAGCTTCAAGCTCGTGCCGGAAGGCATCGAGGGCCAGACCCCGTTCAAGGGTCCGATCGCGCCGGTGCTGCACCAGCTGGTCGGCGGCCTGCGGGCGGCCATGGGCTATGTCGGCGCTCCCACGATCGCGGAACTGCAGGAGCGCGCGCGTTTCGTGCGGATCACGGGCGCGGGTCTGCGTGAAAGCCACGTCCACGACGTGATGATCACGCGCGAGGCTCCGAACTATCCGAGCGCGGTCTAGGCCATGCAGATGGCCTTCGAGCTGAAGATGCTGGCGGCGGCGGTCGTCATCGGGCTGGTCCACCTTCTGTGGGCCAGCGCGGCGGCCCAGCCCCAGCGCGGCTTGAAGTGGAACGTCGGCTCCCGCGAGACCCCCGTCGTGCTGACCGGCATGGCGGGCCGTCTCGAACGGGCGTCGGCCAACTTCCGCGAGACCTTCGCGTTCTTCGTCGCCGCCGTGCTGGTCGCCTATCTGGGCGGCCGGCTCGGCGCGCTGACCGTCGCCGGAACCGCGCTCTATGTCGGCGCCCGGGCGGTCTACATCTTTCTCTATGCGTTCGGCGTGCCGGTCGTTCGCAGCCTGGTCTGGGTCGCCTCGATGGCGGGCCTGGGCCTCGTTCTCCTGGCCCTGGTGATATAGCTCACATGCGTGACGGAGGACGGGTTTCCGCGGCGATCGAGGTTCTGACCGAGATCGAGACGCGGCATTTTCCGGTGAAGATGGCGCTCAAGCGCTGGGGCGAGGCCGCGCGCTACGCCGGCTCCAAGGACCGGGCCTTCGTCTCGGGCCTGGTGCTCGACGCCCTGCGCCGCAAGCGCTCGCTCGGCTGGGCGATGGGCGATCCCGCCGCGCGCGGCGTCGTGCTGGGCGTGCTGGCCTTCGTCTGGAAGTGGCCGGCCGAGCGCATCGCCGAGGCCGCTTCGGAAGAGCATGGCTTCGGCGCGCTTTCCGAGACCGAACAGGCCCGCCTGATGGATCCCGTCTCGCTGGACGGCGCGCCCGCGCCGGTGGCCGGCGACTATCCCGACTGGCTCGAACCGCATCTGGCCCGCGCCCTCGGCGCCGACCAGGTCGCCGAGATGGCCGCGCTGTCGGAGCGCGCGCCGGTCGATCTGCGCATCAACACCCTGAAGACCGACGCCGAGCGCGGCGCCAAGGCGCTGGCCCCGATCAACGCCGCCCCGGCGGGGATCCTGCCCACCGCCTTCCGCATCCCCGCGCCCGCCGCCGCTGATCGCACCCCGTCGGTCGAAGCCGTCCCGGCCTTCTCCAAGGGCTGGTTCGAGGTCCAGGATCTGGGCTCGCAGATCGCCGCCGCCGTGGCCGGCGAGGTCAAGGGCAAGCAGGTGCTCGACTTCTGCGCCGGCGGCGGAGGCAAGACGCTCGCGCTGGCCGCCGCCATGGGCAACAGCGGCCAGATCTTCGCCCACGACAGCGACGCCCGCCGCTTGGCCGACACCATTCGTCGCGGCCAAAGGGCAGGGGTGCGCAACCTACAGATCCGCTCGCCGATCGAGGCCCAGCCGTTGAAGGGCCTGGAAGGCAAGATCGACGTCGTCTTCGTCGACGCCCCCTGCACCGGCGCCGGCACCTGGCGCCGCCATCCCGATGCGAAATGGCGCCTGTCGCCCGACCAACTGGCCAAGCGCCAGATCGAGCAGGACAGCGTCATGGAGGACGCCTCGACCTTCGTGAAGGCCGGCGGCCGCATGGTCTACGTCACCTGCTCGCTGCTGACCGAGGAGAACGAGGACCGCGTCGCGGCCTTCCTCGAGCGCCACCCCGAATTCACCGTCAGGCCGATCGCCCTCGACGGCGTCACCCACGTGACCCCGGAAGGCTATCTGCGCCTCACCCCGCACCGCGCCGGTACGGACGGCTTCTTCGCCGCCGTGCTGCAGCGCTCCACCTACGCCCCCTGATCGACGCATACGACCGCTGGAGACCCGCCCGATGACCACCGAAACCCACCACCAGCGCGTCCTGATCGTCGACTTCGGCAGCCAGGTGACCCAGCTGATCGCGCGCCGGGTGCGCGAGGCCGGCGTCTATTGCGAGATCCATCCGTTCGACAAGGCCGAAGCGCTGGTCGACGAGTACAAGCCCTCGGCCATCATCCTGTCGGGCGGCCCGGCCAGCGTGCTGGAGGCCGACAGCCCCCGGATCGGCCGCAAGCTGTTTGATCTGGGCCTGCCGCTGCTGGCCATCTGCTATGGCCAGCAACTGCTGTGCGACGTGCTGGGCGGCAAGGTCGAGGGCGGCCACGCCGGCGAGTTCGGCCGCGCCGAACTGACCATCGGCAAGACCAGCCCTCTGTTCCAGGGCCTGGCCGGCGTCGGCGAGCTGGAAACCGTCTGGATGAGCCACGGCGACCGCGTCACCGCCATCCCCGAAGGCTTCGAGGTGGTCGCCACCTCGAACGGCGCGCCGTTCGCCGCCATCGCCAATGACGCCAAGAAGATCTACGCCGTCCAGTTCCACCCCGAGGTGGTCCACACCGTCAACGGCGCCCGCATCTACAAGAACTTCCTGGCCCTGGCCGGCCTGAAGGGCGACTGGACCATGGCCGCCTTCCGCCAGGAAATGGTCCAGAAGATCCGCGACCAGGTCGGCGACGGCAAGGTGATCTGCGGCCTGTCGGGCGGCGTCGACAGCTCGGTGGCCGCCGTCCTGATCCACGAGGCGATCGGCGACCAGCTGACCTGCGTGTTCGTCGACACAGGTCTTCTTCGTAAGAACGAGGCTGACCAGGTCGTCACCCTGTTCCGCGACCACTACAACATCCCGCTGGTCCACGTGGACGCCGGCGACCTGTTCCTGGGCGAGCTGGCCGGCGTTTCCGACCCCGAGACCAAGCGCAAGACCATCGGCCGCCTGTTCATCGACGTCTTCGACAAGGAAGCCGCCAAGATCGACGGCGCGCAGTTCCTGGCCCAGGGCACCCTCTATCCCGACGTCGTCGAGAGCGTCTCGGCCCGCGGCGGCCCGTCGGCAGTGATCAAGAGCCACCACAATGTCGGCGGCCTGCCGGATTACATGAAGCTGAAGCTGGTCGAGCCGCTGCGCGAGCTCTTCAAGGACGAGGTTCGCGCCCTCGGCGTCGAGCTGGGCCTGGCTCCGGCCTTCGTCGGCCGCCACCCGTTCCCCGGCCCGGGCCTGGCCATCCGCATCCCCGGCGAGATCACGCCCGAGAAGGTCAAGGTGCTGCAGGACGCCGACGCCATCTATCTCGAAGAGATCCGCAACGCCGGCCTCTACGACAAGATCTGGCAGGCCTTCGCCGTGCTGCTTCCGGTCAAGACGGTGGGCGTCATGGGCGACGCCCGCACCTACGAGAACGTCCTGGCCCTGCGCGCGGTGACCTCGACCGACGGCATGACCGCCGACTTCTTCGAATTCCCCTGGGAAATCCTCGGCAAGACCGCCACGAGGATCATCAATGAAGTCCGAGGCGTCAACCGCGTCGTCTACGACGTAACCTCCAAGCCCCCCGGCACGATCGAGTGGGAGTGACTTTTGTAATTTTTACAATAAAAACAATGATTTATAATGGGGGTCCTCAATCAAGTCTGAGTGGTCAACGAGGTTGAACCGTAGGGTCAGTACTTGAAAATACTGCACCTATACTTTGATCTTGGTTGCGGGCGCACCGCGCAAGAATGATTTTGACGACATCGGCAAGGGCGCGCTCAGTGTCTGAGGCACCATGCCGACCATCAGCTATAATTTCCGCCATTTTTGCGAGGTGAGGTATGCGCAGGATCAAATCTTGGATCCAGCAGAGCGGCTGCACCTGACTCTTTGCTTCCGTTGGGAAGTTCCGCTTTCTGCGCGTGAGGCTCGCATCCTGTCTGCGCCGCGCCGCGCCGCGCCGTTGCCGGGCGGTTCGCGTTGCGGATTGGGTAGTTCGCGCCGCGCTGCGATCGCCCCAAGCGTTGAAGCCGACAACGGGCGAGGGGATGGTCCAGGGCCTATCACCCGGGTCGAGGTTGGTCGGGCGGGGGCGAGATGTAGATCGCTATCGGGACCGATTGGGGTGCGCGGTTAGCGCTTGATGTGAGCGGCAGCCGATTGACCGTGTTGTCGTTGATCCCTTCGGTCGGGCGCATCACCCGCAAACGCCCCGGGCAGAGCGTCCAGCCGCCGTATCCAGGTCTCGATCCGGTCCTGAGCGCGCGTGAACCGGTCCGCCAACTGGGCCTTGAAGTTGGGACGTCCGCCGCGCGCTTGACGATGGCGCAGATAGTTGACGGCATCGCCTAGCGCGGCAGGCAAGGCGTCAATGCCAACCGCCTGCTTGTAACTTGCGATTGCGCAGCCCTGCGCCGCGCGTGTTACTAAGCTCGGCTATTGTGGCGTCTATGTGGGGGCTAGGTTGACGTATCACTACCGACGGGGCATCGCCCGTATGGCGCGGCTGCTTGCAGCGGCCGCGACCTTGTCCGTGGCGGCGGTATTCGGCCTTGGCGAGGCATCGGCGCAGGCGGTCATCAACGTTCCCGGACCGCCCGTCGTCGCCGCAGTCGACGCCAATGGTGTCGATCTGATCGGAGGCTCCTACGACTACGCATACGCCAGACTTTCAATTGGCGGCGAGGGCAGTGGTCTGGCGCGCTCGCAAATGCCGGCAGGCGTCGATGACTTCAGCGGCTCCATCGTGCGATTGCCGTATAATGGAAACAGCCTCAGCACATTCTATTTCACCGTAAGACTCGGCAAAAGCGCGGAAAACTTCTCAAAGATCACAGGCGCCGGCGCCTATTCTCCTTGGCGGCGAAACGGTAGCTCTTTCAATTGCACCGCCGCTAACTGCTTTTACACGCTTGCCGATGGCACGGTCGCCAACTTCGTGCTGACCAGCGACGTAACCACGCCATACTACTACAATGCCGATGCGACCGTCGGATACTTGACATCATTGACGAAGCCTAACGGCGAAGTCATCACCCTCACCTATCCGATCGGTTCGCCAATTTATGCAGGCAATCCTCTGACGGTATCGAGCAGTCTTGGCTGGATGTTCAAGTATCAGAGGCCGACCCGTATCCAGCCGCCCAGCCGCGTGGACGCGATCAACACGTCGATCGACTACTGCTCTCCCACCGCGACCTCGTGCACAGGGACCACCGTCGCTTGGCCCTATGTCGCCGACAAGACAAACGCCTTGGGTCACACCACCGGTCTGTCGATCCTCTACAGCAACTCGCCATGCCCCTGTAATACCGGAACGCCGGAACCGAACGCGTTCTATCCTCTCGCCCTACCGGCCTTGATCACGACGGCCAACGGCGTTTCCAGATCCATCGACTACGCCCCCGATCTTTATGTCATCTATACGGGCGATGACGGCCGGATGCCTGAAGGTGGGGACCCGCACTGGGTTTCGACGATCAAGATCGGCAGCTCAATCTGGCGCTACAACTTCGAGCGCGACAATCCAAACATTCCGACGCTACGGACCAATATTGTCACCGACCCGCTCGGCGGCGTGCGCACGGTGCTCGTCAATATCCAGACCTCGCAGATTCTGAGCGACACCGATCCCTTGGGAAGGAAGACGAGCTACACCTACACGGCCGACAAGGTGAAACGGGTCATTCCGCCGGACGCGAGCTTTGGGAGCGATGGCGTGGTGAACGGCGGCTACAAGGAGTACGCCTACGACGCCCGCGGCAACGTGACAGAGGTTCGGCAGGTGGCAAAGGCCGCCTCGGGCCTGGCCGACAGCGTGGTCTCCGCTGGCTACGATGCAACCTGCGTCAATCCCAAGACCTGCAACAAGGCCAACTGGGTCAAGGACGCCAGGGGAAACCAGACCGACTACACCTATTCGCCCGATCATGGCGGGGTGTTGACGATTACCGGACCAGCCGACGCTAATGGGGTTCGCCCCCAAACGCGCTACACCTACGCCCAATTGTATCCGAAGGTTAAGGACGCCTCCGGCGCCCTGATCAATTCAACGCCGGTGTGGCGTCTTACGCAGATGGAAACGTGCTCGGCGTCCACCGACGGCTGCGCCGGCTCGGCGAACCAGAGCATGACGCTCTACGAGTATAACCAGAACAACCTGCTGCTGACCGCGACCACGAAAAAGGCCGGCGACGGCTCGGTGTCCCAGACCACGACCTACGGCTATGACAGCATCGGCAACATCATCTGGATCGATGGGCCGCTGCCCGGGACCGGCGACACCAGCCGAACCTATTACGACGCCCTGCGGCGCGTGACCGGCAAGGTCGGCCCCGATCCAGACGGCGCCGGGCCGCTGCTTCATCCAGCCAACCGCATCACCTACGACGCCGATGATCAGGTGGTGCTCCTGGAGACCGGGACAGCGACCAATCAGTCCGACACCGGCATGGCCAGCTTCGTGGCGAGCCAGCAACTCGTTACCGAGTATGATGCACTTGGTCGTAAGGCCAAGGAGACTCTCAGCGTAGGCGGAGCTGCTCAGGCGCTCACGCAGTACGGCTATGATGCTATGGGGCGGCCGCAATGCACGGCGGTGCGGATGAACCCGGCGGCGTTCAGCTCGGCGCCGGATGCCTGCACGCTTGGCGTGGAGGGCGTATTTGGACCTGATCGGATCGGCAAGGTTATCTACGACGCTGCTAACCAAGTGCTGCAGTTGCGCAAGGCCGTGGGGACGCCGGTCGAGCAGGCCGAAGTCACCTACAGCTACACCTCCAGCGGCAAGCAGGAGTATGTGGTCGACGCCAACGGCAATCGCACCAAGTGGGATTACGATGGCTTCGATCGCCTGGCGCGGTGGACGTTCCCGTCGACCACCCGTCCCGCAGCTTTTGATCCATCGACCCAGGCCAGCGCTCTGGCCAGTGCCGGTGGACTGAACGCCGCCGACTACGAAATCTACGGCTACGACGCCGTCGGCAATCGCACCTCGCTGCGCAAGCGCGATGGACAGACGATCGGCTACGTCTACGACGCGCTGAATCGCATGACGCTCAAGGACCTGCCCAGCGGCGATGACGTTTATTACGACTACGATCTGCAGGGGCTGCAGCTCTATGCCAGGTTCGGCTCGAGCGCCGGCCTTGGCCTGACCAGCACCTATGACGCGCTTGGGCGCGTCAAGTCGGCCAGCAACACGCTCAGCGGCGCGGCGCGAACGCTCTCCTACACCTACAACGCCGCTGGTGCGCGCACCGAGTTGAAGTTCCCGGACAACGTCATCTTCACCTACGAGTACGACGACCTGGGGCGCATGACCGCGATCAAGGAAGGAGGAACAACCACCATCGTGGGGTTGTCATACGACAATCTGGGGCGTCGCACGGCGCTGAGCCAAGGCGTGGCGACAAGCTACGGCTACGATGCCGTTGGTCGCCTGACGTCGCTGTCGCACGACTTGTCGGGCTCGCTGGGGGATGTCGCCTTCGGGGTAGTCAAGTACAGTCCGGCCAATCAGGTGATGGAGGTGACGACCAGCAACAGCATTTATGTCTGGCGCCCGACCAGCAGCAGCGCCAGTCGCGCCTACGCCGCCAACGGCCTTAACCAATACGCCACGGTCGGGGGCTCAAGCCTCGCCTACGACCTGAACGGTAACCTGACCTTCGATGGGGCCACGACTTACGGCTACGACGTCGAGAACCGGCTGACGAGCGCGAGCGGACCCGCCAGCGCTTCTTTGGCCTACGATCCGATGGGGCGACTGTGGAAGACGACAGCCGCCCAGACGACGCAGTTCCTCAACGATGGCCCGGCACTGGTGGCCGAGTACGACGGCTCAGGCAATCTGCTGCGCCGCTACGTGCACGGTCCAGGCGTTGACGAACCACTGGTGTGGTACGAGGGCTCAGGCCTGTCGAACCGTCGACTGTTGCGCGGCGACCGCCAGGGCAGCATTGTCGCCATAACCGACGGGAACGGCGTCAGCCTCGCCATCGACACCTACGACGAATACGGCGTACCGGCCGCGAGCAACCAAGGTCGTTTCCAGTACACCGGCCAAGCCTGGCTTCCGGAGCTTGGTCTCTATCACTACAAGGCCCGGATCTACTCCCCGACGCTGGGACGGTTTTTGCAGACCGACCCGATCGGGTACGATGACGACTTCAATCTTTACGCCTACACAGGCGATGATCCGGTGAACAAAGCTGATCCGACGGGGTTGGCGACAGGCGTGTCCGAGACGGCGGCAGGCATCGCCCTGGCCGGCATCGTACTTTACGTTACGACCGACTGCGCTCTTAAGCAGTGTTTCTCGCAGGCGGCCGACGGCGCCAGCGACGCCATCGGCAAGTTCCTCCGCGGCCCAGGGCCCTATATACCGCCGTCGGTCAGGCCCGAACTCAGCCGTGTGGGCAGTCCGATGCCGGACCCCGACGGCGACTGGAACGTTCGAGACCAGCAAAATCAGCTGTCAGGCAAGGCCAGAGACGCCAGGTGGGCGGAATCGGATGGAAATGGATCCGGGCTGCGCTCGCACGCCAACGCCCATCGCGCCGAAGTCGGCGCTCGCAACGCCCGGGAGTATGATCTAAGCGCGCGCCAGACGATCCAGAGCGGACGCTCATTTACCTATCGCGACCGTGCGACGAACGAATTGCGCCGTGGATACCTCGACAATCGGGGCAGGTTCACCGCGACCTCCGAGCAAGGGGGACGGGTGACCATTCGCACCCACTTCCGGCCGGAAAAGCCGCTAGACTATGTAAAAGGGTTGCCTGGTTCTACGTGGTAGAAGGATTTCAGATTAGTGGTTAGGCGCTGGGAGCAAGTGTACGACGTCGTGGGGCAGCGCCTTCGCGATGGCCGATTGAACCCGGACGCCGTGGGCGCTGAAATCCCCAGCGATTTGGCGCGGGAGGCCGCCGAGGACGCCGCGGCGTATGTCTCCCGCATTGATCCCTTGTTGGGCGACGCCGCGACAGAACAGTACTATCTGCTGATCCAGCTCATGGTTCGCCTGTCAATCAGCAATTGCGCGAGCACGGACAGTCTGGCCCCAACTCAGAAGGCGAAGGTGACAGGCGCGCTGACCCGTATCTTGGCGCCTAGGAAAACTTGGTTTCTGGAGGATGCGTCCTCAGGAGCCTGGCCCGTTTTCGACGCACTCTGGCCCTTTGCTCACGTGAAGGCGGCCCTACGGGAGGGCTGATGGGGACGCAAGAGACCGGCGCGACGGGATCGGCCGGTCTTCCTGACATCAGCTGCGCCTTCGCCGCCAAGGCTCGCGGCGTCAGCGCCGCTCGTTCTATAGCGCCTTCCGTGACTGGGAAGGCGTTACGCCTGGTCGGTGGCGCGAGATGAACCATCGCGACTGCGCGTGCCTGATAGGAACAGGCGCAGGCGCCAAAACCGAATTTTCCGAGGCCCGCCATGGGTCGGGCTCGGAAAATCGCCGCCCAGGCAGACGGCGGGCCTGCGATCTTGCCGATCGTTGGGCAGAACTTAGAAAGGTCAACTAAGGGGGTGATTGCGGACTTGCCCCTTCTCCCAGAGTGAGGTGGCGTCGACTGCCGCTCAAGGTCGGAGCGGGCTTTTCGACCCCGAAGGCGAGCGTCCAGTTCCAGGAGGTGCGCCAAATCGCGCCGTCCCGATCGACACGATCCACGCTGGTTGCGGGCCGAGCTCCCGGTCCCGGCCCGGTTCGGATGGAAATACGGGACTAGCGGCGATCCGAACCTTCGTGGCCGTCGGGGACACCAGGTCATGGCCGTGGCGAAAGTCTAGGCTCGCCATCGGCGACATCGGGTCATGTCGCTCCTCTCCCAAACGGAGGCGGCTGCGAGGTCGAGGCCTTACCTGTTGACGCACGAGTTGTCGCGGCGGCCCTATCTGGGGGTCACCTCCTTGGCTTCGTCGAAACCCACGTAGACTTCGTAGTCGACGGTGCGTCCGACAAACGCCTGGACCCAGTCGCCTTTGAAGACGCGCCGCGTGAAAAGGGCTGTGCGGCTCCGGCGACCGGTTCGAGCTGTCCAGTTCCGTAGTCAGTCACCGATCTGATGGTCCCTCGGGGCATGTCTGGCTCCTACGAGCAGGCGGGCGGGACGATGATCGAAACCTTCGGCTCGGCCCATGAGGCGGAAAGAAGGGCCGGCAGGTAGCCTATAACCGTCGCGTTCGCGGAGGCGCGCCAAGGTCCGCAACTGGCGCGACCCGGCCGGCGATGCAGATCTCCGGATCGGCAGAGATGGGTCGTTGGCGGACCGGTTGGCTATGCCCATTTCGATCGCAAGACCCGGCGCTGTGATGCTCGGTAGGCTTCGGCTAGAAGGCGGCGCTACCGGCCCTAGCGGGCCGGCGCTGCCTGGGTCGACTTTTCGGGACGCATCCATGAACGACAATCCCGATCTTGCTGCCCTAGATAGGCTTAAGGCGCGCATCCAGGCGCTATGCGCCAAGACGACGGGCAACGGCTGCACCGAGGCTGAAGCGCTATCCGCCGCCGCTAAGGTCGCGGAGTTGCTCGATCGATACGACTTGTCGCTTACCGACGTCGAGATCCGTGAGGCGGCGTGCGAGCGGCTCGAATACGAACCCCGCCATAACAAGCGCATACCGCTGGAGGACTGCATCGGCGCTGTCGCGAACTTCTGCTTTTGCAGAGTTTGGCGCGAAAAGACTCCCACGGGCGATCCGCGCTACGTCTTCTTTGGCCTCCGCTCCGATATCGAAGCCGCGTACTACCTGACCGAACTGATCGATCTCGCCGTCCGGTCCGAGCTTGGCCGATACAAGACCAGCAAGGAATACCGGCGGTTTCGGCACCATGACCGGCATATGGCGAACGCGTCCTTCACCCTGGGCATGATCACGTCCATCGCCGAAAAACTGACCGCAATGAAGGGCGGGCGAGACCAGGCCAACAACGACGCCGGGCGTTATCTTGTCGTTCTCAAGTCAGCGGTCGTTGACGCCGAACTCGACAGGCTCGACCTGAAGCTCAAATCGGTGCGCCGCCCTACTCGCATGGTGTCGCCAGACGCATACGACGCCGGCGGCGTCGCAGGCGTGGCCTTGGCCATCGATCCCAGAGGACGGGGGGGCAAATAGCGACGGTCGCCGACCCGAGGCGCCACGCTTCCCGATCCACCAAGCGTAAGGGAACCGGACCCTAGACCTCTTCAATATGGCTCGGCACCGGGCGCCGCCATTCCCGAATGGCGATCGAATGTCCGAACCTTGGCGCCGCACCAACCGCAGTCTTTGGCGCGACGTAGACCAGTCGCTACGCCCCTTTGGAATTCATGATCGGCCGGGCGTGTTTTCATGGCGTTGCATTCTTAGCACGATGCTAGGTCTTCCCGATCAAAGGAGCGCCAAGAAGACGGCGACGACAAAGGCGCCGCCGGCTAGGATCGCCGCCAGCCTTGGCCACCACGACAGCAGCAGCACCAGCAGCGACGCGGCCACGCACATCTGGCCGACCCAGGTGGTGACGCCGAGCGGCGCGCCCAACCGAGCCACGGCGGTCGTGGCCGCCAACGCTAGCAGCACCCAACCCAGGATCCGAAGCACGCGCTGCGAGGGCAGGGACTTCCAGGCCAGACTGCTTCCATGCTTCTTCATGGCTAGGGCCATGCAGGTGAACGCCGCGAAGCTGATAAGGCCGCTCTCAAAGGGCATCGACGCCCTCGTTGACCGGCGCTGGCGCAGGACTGGCCGTCGCGGGCGCGCGGACGGACGCCTTGCGCTTGGGTGGCTGCGGTTTGCGCGAGGCCTTGAAGGCGGCCAGACCGCAAAGGGAGGCGATGGCCAGCATGGCCAGGTCGAAGCCGGCGAACAGCCAGTCGCCGGTGCGCAGGCTGGCGACCAGTCCGCGATCGGTGGTCACGGCGTTGACCACCGGCAGGGCGGCGAAGGCCAGCGTCGCTAGGCTCAGGGTCTCGATCCAGGCGCGGCGGACTGGACGCAGTAGCGAGACCACGGCCAAGCCGAACCAAGTCCAGAACATCGCCTTGACCTCCAGTTCCGCGCGGCCGGGCAGATCGGCGGGGATCAGGCGATTGGCCAGCAGATAGGCGGCCATGCCGCTGGGCAGGCAGGCGATGGCACCGATGTTCAGCCGTTCCACCAGCCTTAGCCCGAAGAACGGCGCGGCGTCCGGCTTGAGGCGCTTGACCACCCAGAGGACGAGGCCCGTCCCGACCATGGCCGCGCCGGTCAGTCCGAGCACGAAATACACCCAGCGCAGGGCGGGGCCGGCGAAATGGCCCAGGTGCAGGCCCAGCATGACGCCGGTCGTGGCGATCGCCGGGCCGGGCGATGGCGAACGTGACAGCTCCTGGCCCGTGGCGCCGGAGAAGGTGATCGATTCCGGCCGCGCATTCAGCCTGCCTTCGGTGGCGCGCAGCAGGGTGACGGTCGAGGCCGCGTCGCCCGGATTGCGGATGACCACGGTGCGGGGAGCGTCGCCGCTCCAGGCCCGTCCGGCCGCCTGGATCATCGGACCGACCGGCAGCAGCGGCGCCGGCGTTCCCGAAGCCTTGGCCTCGGCCGGCGCGCCATAGGCGGCGGCCGTGAAGGCGTCGGGCTTGTCGAAATTGGCCTTCACCGGCCAGGGCATGTACATCGCCACCAGCGTGATCAGGCCGGTGTAGGTGATCATCGCGTGGAAGGGCAGGGCCAGCACCGCCGAGGCGTTGTGCGCGTCCAGCCAGCTGCGCTGGCCCTTGCGCCAGCGCAGGGTGAAGAAGTCCACGAAGATGCGCTTGTGGGTGATCACGCCCGAGATGATCGCCGTCAGCATGAACATCGCGCAGATCCCGGCCAGCCAGCGTCCGCACGGATGCGGCAGCTGGAGCTGGAAGTGGAAGCGATAGAAGTGCTCGCCGCCGCGCGTGTCGCGCGCCTCCAGCGCCTGGCCGGTGGCCGGGTCCAGCTTCAGTTCGGGGCGGCGGGCCCGCGGCTTTTCGGGATTGGGCTTGGCGCGGGCGAACACCCGGGTCACGGCCGTGCGGTCGTCGGGCAGGTAGATGAACCACTGCCGGTCGTCGGGTGTGGTCGCCTGCATGTGGGCGATCGCCGCCTGGGCGGCCTGCTCGGCAGGCACAGAGGCCGAGCGCAGTTCCGGCTGCATCCATTGAGTGATCTCGGGGCGGAAGTAGCTGGCCGTGCCCGTCAGGAACATGGCGAACAGGATCCAGCCGGCCAGCAGGCCAAGCCATGCGTGGATCCAGGCCATGGACTGGCGCAGGGCGCGAGCCGGCGGGGCAGGGGCGGGGAAGGTCGACCGAACGTTCACGCTCGGGCTCCCAGCAGCAGCACCGCCGCGCCGGCGACCAGCGCCGAGCCCCAGATCGCGGCCGCCACGATGGCCAGTCGGCGCTCATGGAAGGCCCACAGGCCAAGACCCGCGAAGACCAGGAACGACAGGATCATGCCCCAGGCCGAGGCCTCGGCCAGAGCGATCGGAAGCAGGCGGGCCAGCAGCGAGGCCAGCGCCGCGGCGGCCGCATAGCCGCCGAACAGGGCGGTGAGGGCGCGGGCGGTCATCCGCGCCACGCCGGGCCACGCGGCCGCCTGTTTCGCTGATCGATCGTTGTTCACGCACCCTCCGAAAGTTGGCTTGCGCCTAACAACTCGTTTCGATAGTTGCAACTCATTATCAATCTTATCGGCAATCTTGACGAGGGTCTGCATGGTCATCCGTTCCAAAACCGCGCGTGGCGCGAACGCCAACGCCGGGGTCTTGCGAGGGCTGGCCATCACCGTCGCCGCCGCGGCGGCGCTGCAGGGGCTGGGCGCGACCGCCGCTTGGGCCGATGACGCCGATAGCGACTCCAACACTGTCGAACGAGTCGAGGTGACTGGCCTGAAGGCGCGCCGCGCGGCCGCCGGCACGAAGACCGAGACCGCCCTGATCGAGACGCCGCAGAGCATCACCGTCATCGACGGCGACGAGCTTTCGCGCCGCAACGTGCAGTCGATCAACCAGGCCCTGGGCTTCGTCGCCGGCGTTTCGCCCAACCAGCGCGGCGGCATGGTCACGCGCTATGACCAGCTGGTCGTGCGCGGCTTCGCGCCAGGCGTCTTCCTGGACGGCATGCGCCTGATCGCCGGCCCATATTCGACGCCGCAGATCGACTTCAACCGCATCGACCATATCGACATCGTCAAGGGTCCGGCCTCGGTGCTCTACGGCAACTCCACGCCCGGCGGCCTCGTGAACCTGGCCAGCAAGCTGCCGGAAGAGGGCAGCTTCGGACGCGTCGAAGGCCAGCTCGGCAACTTCGACACCCGCCGCGCGGCCGTCGACGTCAACGCCCCGCTCGACAGCCAGGGCAAGTGGCTGGGCCGCATCCTGGCGGGCTGGCAGAAGGGTGACGGCATGACCGAGGGCACCTTCAACGAGCGCTATCACGTCAGCCCGATGGTGACGTTCGAACCGACCGCCGACACCAGCCTGACCCTGGCGGCGGCCTACCAGCGCTCGCCCAGCGGCGGCGGCTATTCGGGCGTTCCGGCCTTCGGATCGGTGCTACCCAACCCGTTCGGAAAGCTGCCGCGCGATATCAACACCGGCGATCCGGGCTACGAGCGCTACGACCACAAGGCCGGGTCGGTGGCGGCCTTCTTCCGCCACGACTTCAACGAGCACCTGACCTTCCGGTCAAACGCCCGCTTCCAAAACAACAAGCTGTCCTACCGCCAGCTTTATGTCGGCGGCTTCGCCACCACGGGCGTTGGCGCGGCCCGCAATACCGACTATTCGACCATCATCCGGGGCGGCGGCGGCGCTGACGAGGACTTCGATACCCTGACGCTCGACAACCAAGTCAGCGCGCGCTTCGAGACCGGCGCGGTCAAGCACCAGGTGCTGGCCGGCTTCGACTACCAGAAGATCACCGGCGAGAACTTCCAGCAGTTCAGCACCGGCCAAACCAGCAATCCGCTGACCAGCATCCCCAACTTGTCGCTGTTCGCGCCAACCTATGGCGGCACGCTGCCCAGCATGGATCTGACGGTCCTCTCGTCGGCCTACGTGAACACCTACAGCCGCCGCGAGCAGAAGGGCCTCTACGCGCAGGACCAGATGACCATCGGCCGGCTGCAACTGATCGCCAGCGGTCGCTACGACTGGTACGAGCAGGTCACCGACAACAAGAAGAACAACACCTCCAGCACGCTGGAGCAGAACGCCTTCACCATGCGGCTGGGCGGGCTCTACGACCTGGGCGCGGGCCTAGCGTCTTATGTCAGCTATTCAGAATCCTTCGAGCCCCAGGCCGGCACGACCTGGCAGGGCGAGGCCTTCGCGCCCGTCACCGGCCGCCAGCTGGAGGGTGGCATGAAGTACCAGCCCAAGGGCACCTCGGCGCTATTCACCCTGGCCGCCTATCAACTGGAGCGACGCAAGGTTCCGGTCGCCGACCCGCAGGCCGGCACGAACGGCATCCCGGCCAATTCGCAGATCCAGATCGGCGAGGTTCGCGTGCGCGGAGTCGAACTGGAGGGCCGGGGCGAGGTCTCGCGCGGCCTGAACGTGGTCGCCGCGCTCAGCTACACCGACGCGATCATCACCCAGGGCGCGCCGGCCATCGCGGCCACGGCCACCAACAGCGGCACGCCGACCACCACTGGCACCCGCCAGCTGGGCGTGCCGGAGTGGGGCGCCTCGACCTTCGTCTCCTACGACCTGGGCCGCGCCGGCCGGGCCGCGGGCCCGGCGGCGGGCCTGCGCCTGGGCGGGGGCCTGCGCTATGTCGGCGGCTCGGACGGCACGACGACCTATGCTGTGATCAACAACGTGACCACCTTCCAGCGCTTCCACACCGACGGCTTCATCCTGGTCGACGCCCTGATCGGCTACGACCTGCGCGCTGCCAAGGCTGAGCTGAAAGGTTGGGAGGCGGCCCTGAACGCGGCCAACCTGTTCGATAAGCGGCACATCTCGGCCTGTCCGTTCAATAACAGCTGCTACTTCGGCTCCGCCCGCACGGTGACCGCGACACTGCGCTACAGCTGGTAGACTGCTTCGGTTGGCGGCCAGCTGGCCGCCAGCCGAAGCAGGCATTGGTGTCCGATCTGCAATCAGCTCCCGCTTAACCCTGCATGACCGTGAAAGTCGCCTTTCTGGAGCCGCTAGAGCTTCTGCTCCTGGCGCTTACCTGACGGGGCCTTAGGCGCGCATCCGGTCCAGGCGCGGAGGAGGGGAGATCATCCGACGCCGTCCGCCGCTGCCTTGGCCACTCTTCAACCTCGGCCGGCTCCCATGCCACAGCGAGAGGTCAGGAAAAACCGGCGAGGAACTCTCCCCCGGCGTTCCATCTCATAGATCGTCGTGTCCGCTAGCGGGACCAGGCATCGGAGCTCCTTTCGCCTGACGCAGCGGAACAGCTTTGGGTCGCCATCTTGCATGATCGGGGCTACGGGCTGGGGCATGGTGGCCTTCTCCGACTCGCGATCCAGGAACTCATGCGCCGAACACCTACGCGGCACGGATCGGGAGTGCTGGGCATGATGACCCAATCGTCGTGCCTGGAATTGATATGGCTCCAAGGCGGGAGCTTCTTCCGTGCGAACTTTCAGTGTCGGGCACGAGAACGTGATAATTTTAAAGTCATTGAGCAAAATCAATGACATGGAAACGCGTGACGTCACTTTGACGGCAGATTTGCGTACTGCCTTTCTTTCAACTTCAAAAAGCGTAGGAAAAGCAGCGCTCTAGGCGCTCAATTGATGTTTGAGTGGGAGTGACCAAGGAAGGCGCCTTCGGGCGCCTTCTTTTTTGCCTCGGATAAGGATGTTCGCATGGCGCCCGACCCACGCTGCGTGATCGTCTTCAGGCTTGGCGAGTTTTCAGGCGTCTCAACCCTGGAGAAATCCTAATACATTTCTATGATTGATTTCTGACTGCGCAATTGAGGCGAAAGCTGAGGCGTTCTCCTTAATGCATTCTACATGACGCCTTTTCATTGCTAAGGCCGAGCTATTGACGTGGAGCTGAACTAGGCAGATCGCTAGCCGCTGTTTCGCTTCGCGTAGGCGTCCCGCGTTTCATGAATGTCTCAGACGGCGACAGGGAAGGCGGCATACCGCCCTCCGGAACGCCGCCGCGAACTTCACGTATCCGCGCGAACGCTTCCTGCGCCGACCCTGGACCCGGCAACCGTCTCCCCCGTCGACGTTGTGATCGAGGCCTTCCTTTGGATCGCGCGGACGAGCCTGTCGGGCCCGCGCGCGAAGCGTTCGGGAGCCAGTCATGGCCGACATAGACATCACCACACCCGGCAGTACGACCACGGTCAACGGCGTGATCGTCAACTATGGGAGCCCGATCGGATCGGGCACCGGCCTCTATGCCCCGTTCCTCGCCATCGGCGACAACGACGGTAACGAGAACGGCTTCAACACCGACGCCAGCGGCGTGCTGAACACCAACGCCGCCAAGACCAGCAGCCTGACCTTCAACCAGATCCCCATCCGGGTGATCGACGGCGTGCAGTACCTGGAATTCCGGCTCGACCTGAACGAGACCAACGCCAATCCGCTGACCGCGCTCAACGCGATGAAGATCTACTATTCGTCGGCCCCGGCCACGGGCGCGGACTATGTCGCCGGCACGCAGGAACTCGACGCCGACTTCACCAAGATCTTCGACCTCGACGCCGGCGGCGACAAGACGCTGCTGATGGACGCCCATTCTTCGGGCAGCGGCAATGACGACTACGTGTTCTACGTGCCGGTCTCGCTGTTCGGCGGCGCTGACCTGAGCGCGGCCTACATCACCGTCTATGCCGAGTTCGGCCGGCCGGGCACGGCCTACGGCGCGGACGACGGCTTCGAGGAATTCAACACCGAGCAGGCCGCCATCATCAGCGGCGTCAAGTTCCTCGACGCCGACGGCGATGGGGTGAAGGACGCCGGCGAGGCGGGCCTGTCGGGCTGGACGATCTTCATCGACGACAACAAGAACGGCGTGCTGGACACGGGCGAACGCTCGACGGTCACCGGCGCCGACGGCTCGTTCCAGTTCGGCGGCCTGCCGCTGACCCTGGGCTCGGTCCAGGTCGACGAGGTGCTGAAGGAAGGCTGGGCCCAGACCACCGGCGCCTTCGAGACCGTCACCCTGAGCGCGGCCACCACCTACAATGTCGAGATCGGCAACCAGCCGATCCCGCCGCATGTCGACGTGGTCAAGACGGCCGGAACCCGCACTGACGGCGACGCCAATGGCGACGACGCGGGCGACACGCAGCTCTTCAATTTCACGGTCACCAACACCGGCACGATCAACCTGCTGAACGTCACCCTGACGGATGACAACGGCACCCCCGGAAATACGGCCGACGATATCCCCGTGACCCTCGCGGGCCTGACCGACCAGGACGGCGACGGCTTCCTCGACGACCTGGCGCCTGGAGCCTCGGCCACCGGCAGCCTGCTGCACGTGTTCAGCCAGGCCGAGATCGAGGCCGCCGGCTACACCAACACCGGCACGGCCACGGGCGTCTCGGCCAGCGGCCTGACGGCGTCGGACACCGACCCCGAGACCGTGACCCTGACCCGCAATCCCGCCCTCAACATCACCAAGGACGCCAGCGTGCCTGGCGGCACGGCCGACGCGGCCGGTGAACAGATCAGCTACGTCATCACCGTCGCCAAC
>NZ_QHJY01000585.1 GCF_003185805.1 Caulobacter sp. D5 | reverse complement strand
CCTTCGGCGACAGGGTCCAGGCGACGGCCCCGACTACGACCACCGCCGCGGCGGCCGCGCCCAGGCGCCAGGCGCGTTTGGCGTGCCACGGCCGCTCGACGCGGCGGTCCATGCCGCCGGCGCCGGCGTCGTCATGGGTTGAGGAAAGCAGGACGGTCGTGGTCATGCTGCTAGGCTAACAGCACCCGCTCAATAGACATAAATATCTGATTTTATTTGATTTATACGCAATTTTGGCAGATTCTTCGCCTCAACCGCCGCTTGAGAGTGTACGTTTCCGAACATGTCCGACGCCCGGCCCACCGTCCTCTTTCTCGACGACGATCCCGACATCCTGACCTCCGCCAGCCTGGTGCTGGAGCGGGGCGGTTTCGCCTTCATGGGGCTGGAGACGCCAGCCGCCGCGCACGAGCGCCTGGCTCAGGGAGGGATCGACCTTTTGCTGCTCGATCTCAACTTCCGGCGCGGCGACACCTCGGGCGAGGCGGGCCTGGCCTTCCTCGAAACGGCCCTGGCCGCGACGCCCGAACTGCCCGTGGTGGTGGTCACCGGCCATTCGGGCATGGCCATCGCCATCCAGGCCATGCGCCTGGGCGCCCAGGACTTCGTGGTCAAGCCGTGGAACAACGACCGCTTCCTGGGCTCGATCCAGGCGGCGCTGGAGGCCCCGCGCCGCGTGCCCGCCGGCCTGCCGCCCAAGGATCTGAACCTGGAGCGCTCCGAGCGCACCCTGGTGCAGGCCGCCCTCACCCGGCACGGCTTCAACGTCTCCCAGGCGGCCAAGGACCTGGGCATCACCCGGGCGGCGCTCTATCGGCGGATGGAAAAGCATGGGCTTTAGGCCGCTCGCCCTGCTGCTGGCGGTCCAGGCCGCGCTGTTCGCCGTCGGCGCCCTGGCGTGGCTGGCCTTCACCCACGGGCTCTACGCCAACGCCCTGCTCTGCGTGCTGGTCGCCGCGGGCCTGGCGACCGCCCTTTCCCAGCGCCTGCTGTCGGGACGCCCGCTGGCCGCCCGCGCCGCGCTGCCGGGCGAGGCCTTCGCCGCCGATCTCAGCCGCCGGCG
>NZ_QHJY01000106.1 GCF_003185805.1 Caulobacter sp. D5 | reverse complement strand
GCCCGCCCTGCGCCCGGTCGTGGTCACCACGACGAACGGCAAGGTCGTCGACGTCGGCGGCGCGCCCGAGACCTATGTCGTCAAGTCGGGCGAGGGCCTCGACGCCGTCGGCCGCAAGATGGGCCTGTCGCGCGCCGAGCTGGCCAAGCTGAACGACCTCGACGAACCCTATCGCCTGAAGCCCGGCCAGAAGCTGAAGGGCAAGTCGACCAAGGCCAAGGCCTATGTGGTCGAGAGCGGCGACACCCTGAGTTCGATTTCCCGCCGCTTCAGCGTCACCCCGGCCGCCCTGGCCGAGGAGAACGATCTGTCGTCGGGCGCCTCGATCCGCGCCGGCCAGAAGATCCGCCTGCCGCAGGGCTACAAGGACAAGGGTCCGGCCAAGACCACGGTGATGCAGCCGGTCCCCGGCGGCTCGACCTCGCTGGCCGGCGCCGCGCCCGCGCCGACCTATTCGGCCCCGCCGATCGGCTCGTCGCGTCCGACCGCGCCGCCGCCCTCGCGTCCGGTCGTCGCCGAGCGCGACCCCGAGCCGACCCCGGCCGCCACGACGACGACCACCGTCTCGATCGCCGGCAAGGTGATCGAGGTGGCCGGCAAGCCGAAGATCCACACGGTGAAGTCCGGCGACGCCATCGACTCCATCGCCCGCGACCTTGGCACCACCCGCAAGGACCTGGTCGAGGACAACGATCTGAAGGCCCCGTACGTCATCCGTCCGGGCCAGAAGCTGAAAGGCCCGGCCACCACCGACAAGGCCTATGTGGCCGAAAGCGGCGACACCCTGGCCGGCGTCGCCAAGCGCTTCAATGTCAGCGTCTCGGCGCTGTCCAAGGAAAACAACCTGCGCGCCGGCGCGTCGCTCAAGAAGGGCCAGAAGGTCGTCCTGCCCGACGGCTACAAGGACCGGGGTCCGATCCGCACGACGGTGACCACGCCCGCGCCGCGTCCGGCCGGTTCGACCACGACGGCCCAGGCGCCGGTCAGCTCGCCGCCGACCACCGGTCTGCCGTCGGCGCCGCGTCCCTACACGCCGTCGGGTTCGACCCCGTCGACCACCTATCCGCGCCCGAGCGCCCCGGTGTCGGCCCTGCCGGTGACGCCGCCGTCGGCCCCGTCGCGTCCGATCATCGAGAGCAGCGCTCCGCCGACCGAGGCCGAGATCGCCGCCGCCGGCCGTGGCCGCTTCGTCTGGCCGCTGCGCGGCGACATGATCAACGCCTACGGTCCCAAGGGCCCGGGTCAGCGCTTCGACGGCCTGGACATCCGCGCCCCGGTCGGCACGCCGGTCAAGGCCGCCGCCGCTGGCGACGTGGTCTATGCCGGCAACCAGGTGCCGGGTTTCGGCAATCTCGTCCTGATCAAGCACGCCGACGGCTGGGTGACGGCCTACGCCCACCTGTCCACGACCAGCGTCAAGATGCGCCAGGCGATCGCCCAGGGCGAACAGCTCGGCACGGTCGGCCAGACGGGCGACGCCCCCGAACCCATGCTGCACTTCGAGGTTCGCTTCGCCCCGACCCCGAAGGACAAGGCCAAGCCGGTCGACCCGGCCCTGGTGCTGCCGCGCTAAGGCTGGACTGCTGAAAATGAAAAGGCCTCCGGGATGTCCCGGAGGCCTTTTCTTTGATCCTCAAAGCCCGTCATCCCGGATAAGCCCTGCGGGCTTTCCGGGATGACGGGTATGGGCGTCGCAGTCTGTGAGCCTACTTCACCACCCCGCAGGCGCTGCGCGCGCCGGCGCCGCCGATCGGCTGGCTGGTGTAGTCGTCGGGGCTGGCGTGAATGACGATGGCCGAGCCGTCGGCGTCCAGCAGGGCCGGGCGGCCGCGCCCGCCCTTCAGCGAGACGAGCTGCGAGAAGAACTCGGCGCTGGCCACGCCATCGGCCCCGGCATGCAGGTTGGGCAGGTCGCCGTTGTCGTTGCCCTCGGCGTTCAGCAGGCCGTGGACCACCGTGGTCGCCGCGTGGACGTGGGCGCCGGCCGACTTGAAGTCCGGCGTTCCGCAGTCGCCCTTCTCGTGGAAATGCAGGCCGTGCCAGCCCGGCGTCAGGCCCTTGGCCTCGATGCGCAGCAGCACGCCGCGCGGCCCTTCGGTGAGCGTCGCCGTGCCGATCGACTTGCCGTCAGCGCCCTTGATGTCGGCGGTCGCTGTGGCGGGCGCCTCGGCGGCGGAGGCCGCGGTGGCGGCGACGAGGCCGGCGGCCAGGAAAAGGGCGGTCAGACGCATGAAACTGCTCCTGCAATCAAAGGGACGCATGGGGCCGCGAAGGTGGCGCCGTCCGTGGTGGAATGCTAACTGTTTCCGACTGTTCCGTGTTCGATTCTGACGGCGAAAAATCCCCTTGAGCGACGATCAAAACACTCTGCCCCCTGAAGGGCCGCGCGGAGACATCGCCCCGATCAACATCGAGGACGAACTGCGCCGTTCGTATCTCGACTACGCGATGAGCGTGATCGTCAGCCGCGCCCTGCCGGACGCGCGCGACGGCCTCAAACCGGTGCACCGCCGGGTGCTGTTCTCGATGCACGAGCAGGGCCAGACGCCCGAGCGTCCGTACGTCAAGTCGGCCCGCGTCGTCGGTGACGTCATGGGTAAGTATCACCCGCACGGCGACGCCTCGATCTACTTCACCTTGGTGCGCATGACGCAGTCGTTCTCGATGGGCCTGGTGCTCATCGACGGCCAGGGCAACTTCGGCTCGGTCGACGGCGATATGCCCGCGGCCATGCGATACACCGAGTGCCGCATGGCGCCGCCGGCCATGTCGCTGCTGGCCGACCTCGACAAGAACACCGTCGACTTCGCCGACAACTACGACGGCAAGGAGCAGGAACCCACCGTCCTGCCGTCGCGGATCCCCAACCTGCTGGTCAACGGCGCGGGCGGCATCGCCGTCGGCATGGCCACCAACATCCCGCCGCACAATCTGGGCGAAGTCATCGACGCCTGCCTGCTGCTGATCGACGAGCCCGATGCGACCACCGACCAGCTGCTCGACCTGGTGCCGGGTCCGGACTTCCCGACCGGCGGCGAGATCATCGGCCGGGCCGCCCCGCGCCAGGCGCTGCTGACCGGCCGTGGTTCGGTGATCATGCGCGGCGTGGCCTCGGTCGACGAGATCCGCACCGGCCGCGAAGCCATCATCATCACCGAGATCCCGTATCAGGTGAACAAGGCCAACCTGGTCGAGCACATCGCCGAACTGGTCCGCGACAAGAAGATCGAGGGCGTTTCCGACATCCGCGACGAGTCCAACCGCGACGGCATGCGCATCGTGGTCGAACTGAAGCGCGACGCCTCGGGCGAGGTGATCCTCAACCAGCTCTACCGCTTCACGGCGCTGCAGAGTTCGTTCGGCGTCAACATGCTGGCCCTGAACCGCGGCCGCCCCGAGCAGATGGGCCTGCGCAAGCTGCTTGAGGTGTTCGTCGAGTTCCGCGAGGAAGTCGTCGTCCGCCGCACCAAGTTCGAACTCGGCAAGGCCCGCGACCGCGGCCACGTCTTGGTCGGTCTGGCCATCGCCGTCGCCAATATCGACGAGTTCATCCACATCATCCGCTCGTCGAAGGACCCGGCCGAGGCGCGCGAGCGCCTGGTGGCCAAGGCCTGGCCGGCCGGCGACATGCTGCCCCTGGTCGACCTGATCGCCGACCCGCGCACCGTGCAGGAAGACGGCGGTCTGATCCGCCTGACCGACGAGCAGGCCCGCGCCATTCTCGCGCTGACCCTGTCGCGCCTCACCGGCCTTGGCCGAGACGAGATCGGCAACGAAGCCGCGAGCCTGTCCGACGCCATCCGCGGCTATCTCGAACTGCTCTCCGACCGCGCCAACATCATGGCCGTGGTCCGCGAGGAACTGGTCGAGGTGAAGGACAAGTTCGCCATTCCGCGCCGCTGCCAGATCGTCGACGGCGACGCCGACATGGAAGACGAGGACCTGATCGTCCGCGAGGACATGGTCATCACCGTCACCATGGGCGGCTACGTCAAGCGCACGCCGCTGGCCAACTACCGCACCCAGCACCGGGGCGGCAAAGGCAAGTCGGGCATGGCGACCAAGGACGAGGACGCCGTCACCCGCGTGTTCTCGGCCTCGACCCACGCGCCGCTGCTGTTCTTCACTTCGGGCGGCAAGGTCTACAAGCTGAAGGTCTGGAGGCTGCCGCTGGGCGCCGCCAACTCGCGCGGCAAGGCGTTCGTGAACCTGCTGCCGATCGAGCCGGGCGAGACCATCACCTCGATCCTGACCCTGCCCGAGGACGAAGCCACCTGGGACGGCCTGGACGTGATGTTCGCCACCCGCTCGGGCAGCGTCCGGCGCAACAAGCTGAGCGACTTCGTCGACGTCCGCCGCAACGGCAAGATCGCCATGAAGCTCGATGACGGCGACGGCATCGTCGGCGTGTCGGTCTGCAACGCCGACCAGGACGTGCTGCTGACCACGGCCGCCGGCCGCTGCATCCGCTTCTCGGTCGAAGAGGTGCGGGTGTTCGCCAGCCGCGACTCCACCGGCGTGCGCGGCGTGAAGCTGGCCGACGGCGACACCGTCATCTCCATGGCCGTGCTGCGCAGCGTCGCGGCCACCCCGGCCGAACGCGCCGCCTATCTCAAGCACCAGCGCGCCCTGCTGCGCGCCGCCTCGGGCGAGGAGGGCGAAGACGCCCCGGCGCCGGAGGAGACCGAGGAAGAGGCCGACGAGACCAGCCTGACGGTCGAGCGCATCGCCGAACTGGGCGCGGCCGAGGAGATCATCCTGACGATCTCGTCGGAAGGCTACGGCAAGCGCACCAGCGCCTATGACTTCCGTCGCACGGGTCGTGGCGGCCAGGGTCTGGCGGCCCAGGATCTGAGCAAGCGCGGCGGCAAGCTGGTGGGCTCGTTCCCCGTCGAGGAGAGCGACCAAATCCTGCTGGTGACCGACGCCGGTCAACTGATACGGTGCCCCGTCACGCAAATTCGTGTTGCGGCGCGGAATACTCAGGGCGTAACCGTCTTCCGCACGGCGGCAGACGAGCATGTCGTGAGCGTCGAGCGTCTGGCGGAAGCCGGCGGCGACGAAGGGCAAGGCGACGCAAGCGGGGCGGATGAGACCCCGTAAGTCAGAGGACGCAGGGGGTTTCATGCGCATTGGCCTCTATCCCGGGACGTTCGACCCGGTCACCAACGGTCACCTCGACATCATCGGTCGAGCGGTCAAGCTGGTCGACCATCTGGTCATCGGGGTGGCTGTGAACATCGGCAAGAACCCCCTGTTCACGCTAGAAGAGCGGGTCGCCATGCTGCAGCGCGAGACGGCCCACCTGGGCGGCGCGGTGATCGAGGTCCGGCCGTTCGACAGCCTGCTGATCCACTTCGCCCGCGAAGTCGGCGCCCAGATGATCGTCCGCGGCCTGCGGGCCGTGGCCGACTTCGAGTACGAATTCCAGATGACGGCGATGAACCAGCAGATGGATCGCGAGATCGAGACCGTCTTCCTGATGGCCGACCCGCGCCACCAGGCCATCGCCTCCCGCCTGGTCAAGGAAATCGCCTCCCTCGACGGCGAAGTCGGCAAGTTCGTCACGCCCGGCGTGGCGGCCGAGCTGATCGGAAAGATCAAGAACCGCTGATAGATCCTCTCCCTGAAGGGGGAGGTGGCCCGGAGGGCCGGAGGGGGAAGTCCCTGCTGAATTCAGCGAAGTTACCGACGGAGGCGGCCACATCCCCCTCCGTCGGCTTCGCCGACACCTCCCCCTTCAGGGGGAGGGTCTTTCGCCCACAAGTCGTCGAAATCGTCGGCGCATATCGGCAGCGCTTGTCGTACCGCTTCGCGCGCGTTAACGCGGAGCGGGAGATCTGTTCGGGGAAATCCATGAAGTCTGCGTTCCGCGTTCTCGGCGTCGCCGCCCTGGCGCTCGTTTCGGCCTCGGCCGCGCCCATCGCCGCGTCGGCTCAAGTCGCCGAATGGCGCACGCCCGACCCGCAGAACGTGCTGGTGGTCGAGACCAACAAGGGCCGCATCGTCGCCGAGCTGGTTCCCGAGGCCGCGCCGGGCCACGTCGAGCGGGTGCGCGAACTGGCCCGCGCCGGCTTCTACGACGGCCTGACCTTCTTCCGCGTCATCGACACCTTCATGGCCCAGACGGGCGATCCGAAGAACGACGGCACCGGCGGCTCGGACAAGCCGGACCTGACGGCCGAGTTCACCTTCCGCCGCGCCGGGACCGGCGGTTCGTTCGTCCCGGCCGGCAAGCTCGGCTCGCTGGAGACCGGCTTCGTCGGTCCGCTGGCCGTGACCAGCCAGTCGTCGATGCTGGCGGCCATGACCGCCGACGGCAAGGTGCAGGCCTGGGGGAACTTCTGCCCCGGCGTGCTGGGCATGGCCCGCGCCGGCGATCCCAACAGCGCCAACAGCCAGTTCTTCTTCATGCGTCAGCACTACCCGTCGCTGGACAAGACCTACACCGCCTTCGGCCGCGTCCTGTCGGGCCTCGACGTGGTGCGGGCCATCAAGGTCGGCGAGCCGGTGGCCGATCCGCAGGACAAGATGATCAGCGTGAAGGTGCTGGCCGACATCCCGGCCGACAAGCGCCCGACCGTGCAGGTGATGGACACCCGCGGCGCGGCCTTCGCCGAAGTGCTGAAGAAACGTCAGGCTGAGCTTGGCGTCGGCTTCAACATCTGCGACGTGGAAGTGCCCGCCAAGGTCAGCAAGTAAGCCGAGGTCCTGATGCGCCTGCCGATCGCCGTCGCCGCCGTCTCCCTGGCCGCCTTCGCGGCGGTCGTCCCGGGGGCGCAGGCCGCGTCCAAGGCCAAGCGGGCCAAGGCGGTCGCGGTCGAGGCGGCTTCCGGTCCCAAGGCCGCCGACTGGCGCACGCCGGCGCCGGAAACGGTGATGGTGATCGACACCAATCGCGGCCGCATCCTGGTCGAGCTGATCCCCGAAGTCGCGCCCGCCCATGTGGCGCGCCTGCAGGAGCTGACCCGGGCCGGCGTCTATGACCGCCGCACCTTCTTCCGGGTCATCGACCGGTTCATGGCCCAGACCGGCGATCCCGAGGACACGGGGCAGGGCAATACCGACAAGCCCAACCTGAAGGCCGAGTTCACCTTCCGCCGCGACCAGGACCTGCCGTTCGTCGTCGCCGCCTCGCCGGCGGGGACCGAGGTCGGCTTCCTGAAGTCGCTGCCGGTGGTCAGCCAGGGCTGGGCCTGGAGCACCATGACCAGCGACAAGAAGGTCGCCGCCTGGGGCACCTATTGCCCGGGCGTGGTCGGCATGGCCCGCGACGACGCGCCCGACAGCGCCAACAGCCAGTTCTTCCTGATGCGCCAGCCCTATCCGTCGCTGGACAAGCGCTACACGGCCTTCGGCCGAGTGATCGCGGGCCTCGACGTGGTGCGGGCGATCAAGACCGGCGAGCCGGTGGCCGATCCGCAGGACGAGATGACCACCGTGCGGCTGCTGGCCGACATCCCCGAGGCCGAGCGCCCGAAGATCAAGGTGATCGACCCGAAGGGCGCCTGGTTCCAGGGTCAGATCGCCGCCGTGCGCAAGGCGCGGGGCGCGGATTTCTCGGTCTGCGACCTCGAGGTTCCCGTCGAGGTGCGGTGAGGGCGGTTCACAGCCGCTTTCCGGCGGGCTAAAGAGCCCCAACTATTCCACTCCGAAGGGACGACCATGTCGGCTGACCTCGAAAACACCCTGATCCTGACGCTGGAGACCGGCCCGGTCACCATCACCCTGCGTCCCGACCTGGCGCCCGGCCACGTCGAGCGGATCAAGGAACTGGTCCGCGAGGGCTTCTACGACGGCGTCGTCTTCCACCGCGTGATCCCGGGCTTCATGGCCCAGGGCGGCGACCCGACCGGCACCGGCCGCGGCGGCTCCTCCAAGCCCGACCTGAAGGCCGAGTTCTCGGCCGAGCCGCACGTGCGCGGCGTCTGCTCGATGGCCCGCACGCCGGATCCGAACTCGGCCAACAGCCAGTTCTTCATCGTCTTCGACGACGCCACCTTCCTCGACAAGCAGTACACCGTCTGGGGCGTGGTCAGCGAAGGCATGGAGCACGTCGACAGCCTGCCGAAGGGCGAGCCGCCCCGCGCGCCGGGCAAGATCGTCAGCGCCAAGATCGCCGCCGACGCCTAAGTTCAAAGGGGCCCCTTCGGAAACGGAGGGGCCCTTTTCCTTTCCGGGCTTCTTCCTTTCGATCAGCTCCGCTTGAGCAGGATCACCACCGGCCGGTGGTCCGAGCCCAGGTGCGGGCCGCGCTTGACCGAGACCGTCTTCCACTCCTTGCCCGCATAGACGTGGTCGATGGGCATGAACGGGAAGGGGGCCTTGAACAGCCGCGTGAAGGCGCCCGAAGGCCAGGAGGCCAGGGCCAGGGTCCGCCGCTCCAGGCCGAACAGCTTGTCCTGCCGACGCAGGCTCCACGACCAGGGCGTGGAGTTGAAGTCGCCGGCGACGATCATCGCCCGCTTGTCGAAGCCGCCCAGCATCTCGGCCAGGCGACGGGTCTGCACCTGCTGGCGGCCGGCGGGGATCGGCCAGACATAGTGGGTGGCGACCACGGTGAACGGCCCCTTCGGGTCGGCCAGGGTGGCCCAGGCGGCCGAGAACGGGCGGTCGCGGTCATAGACGCCGCCGCGGGCGACCATTTTCTTCTTGCTGAAGATCCAGGTGTCGCAGGGCCGGGTGTTGCCCACGCACGAGACGACGAACGGATAGAGCCGGCGCAGCGGGCCGACCAGGGCCCAGGCGCTGCCGCCGCCCTCCTCGACGAACAGCACGTCGGGATCCTGGGCCAGCACCCATTCGAGGGCCTCGGTCGGGTCGTCGTTCGAGGCCCAGGCGTTGAACTGGACGATCTTCAGCGTCGCGGGGCCGGGATCGGCCTTGCGGGTCTGGGCGGCGATCAGTTCGGGCGCCATCAGGCCGCCATGGGCCAGCAGGGCCAGGACGCCCATAACGACGATGGCCCAGCGCTCGCTTCGCCGCGAGACGACCGCGCCGACCAGGGCGCCGGCCAGGGCCAGCACCAGCCAGATCGGGGCGAAGTGGTTGGAAATGTCCAGGCGGTCGCTGAAGGCGCCGGCCAGCCCCGTCAGGCCCAGGGTCAGGGCCAGCAGGACCAGCATCAGGGCGCCGCCGCGGAAGAAAAGCCGGACGAGGTGCAGGATCAGTTGCATGTCTCATGCCTTAGCATGGCTTGGCGACGGCTGTGTAAGCCGGCCGACGATCCTGGCCCTCGGGAGAGCTGTTGCACGGTCGCCGGGCGCCGTGCGGCGGCCGCGCGCCTTGACCTTGCCGTCCCTTCGTGGCCTTGAAGCCGGCCCATGCGCCTTTCCGACTTCGACTTCGACCTTCCCGACGACAGCATCGCCCTGCGCCCGGCCGAGCCGCGCGACAGCGCGCGCTTTCTCGTCGTGCGTCCGGGGCAGGGGCTGGCCGACCACATCGTCCGCGAGCTGCCCGATTTCCTGCGTCCCGGCGACGCCCTGGTGTTCAACGACACCCGCGTGATCCCGGCCCGGCTGTCGGGCCTGCGCGAGGGCCGCACCACGGGGGGAGCCGACGGTACGCCGGTGGCCGTCGAGGCCACCCTGCATCGCCGCATCGCGCCCGACCGCTGGAGCGCCTTCATGCGCCCGGGCAAGCGGCTGAAGGCCGGCGACCGCGTGGCCTTCGCCGCCGTCGGCTCGGCGCCCTGCGAAGCCGAGCGCCTGGACGCCACCGTCGTCGAGAAGCACGAGGGCGGCGAGGTCGTGCTGGCCTTTGATCTTTCTGGTCCCGACCTCGACATCGGCATCGCCCGGCATGGGATGATGCCGCTGCCGCCCTACATCGCCGCCAAGCGCGCGGAGGACGACCGCGACCGCGCCGACTACCAGACCGTCTACGCCCGCGAGGACGGTTCGGTGGCCGCGCCGACCGCCGGCCTGCACTTCACGCCAGGCCTTCTGGAGGCCCTGAAGGCCAAGGGCGTCTCGCTGCACTTCGTGACCCTGCACGTGGGGGCGGGCACCTTCCTGCCGGTGAAGACCGACGAGGTTTCCGAGCACAGGATGCACGCCGAGTTCGGCGAGGTCTCCGCGCAGACGGCCGACGCCCTGAACGCCGTGCACGCCGCCGGCGGGCGCATCGTCTGCGTCGGCACCACCAGTCTGCGGCTGATCGAGAGCGCCACCGGCGAGGACGGGGTGATCAGGCCCTTCGCCGACGAGACGGCGATCTTCATCACGCCGGGCTACCGCTTCCGGGCCGTCGACGTGCTGATGACCAATTTCCACCTGCCCAAGTCGACCCTGTTCATGCTGGTCAGCGCCTTCGCGGGCCGGGCGACGATGCGCGCGGCCTATGAGCACGCCATATCGACGGGCTACCGCTTCTATTCCTACGGCGACGGCTCGCTGCTGTTCCGCGCCGAACCAGAGACCGTCTAGATGGCCGCCTTCCCCTTCGAGATCAAAGCCACGGACGGCAAGGCCCGCACGGGCGTGCTGAAGACCCCGCGCGGCGACATCCGCACCCCGGCCTTCATGCCGGTGGGTACGGCCGGCACGGTCAAGGCCCTGACGGTCGACCAGGTCAAGGACACCGGCGCCGACATCATCCTGGGCAACACCTATCACCTGATGCTGCGGCCGACGGCCGAGCGGGTGAAGCGCCTGGGCGGGCTGCACAAGTTCATGCGCTGGGACAAGCCGATCCTGACCGACAGCGGCGGCTTCCAGGTGATGAGCCTGTCGGGGATCAGCAAGGTCACCGAAGAGGCCGTTACCTTCGCCAGCCACATCGACGGGACCAAGCACGTGCTTTCCCCCGAGCGGTCGATGGAGATCCAGGCCGACCTCTTGGGCAGCGACATCGTCATGCAGCTGGACGAATGCGTGGCCTGGCCGGCGGAAGAGGCCAGAGCGCGAGCGGGCATGGAGCTGTCGGCGCGCTGGGGCCTGCGCTCGAAGACCGCGTTCGGGACGCGGGATGCGCAGGCGCTGTTCGGCATCCAGCAGGGCTCGACCTTCGAGAACCTGCGCAAGGAGTCGTCGGAGCGGCTGCAGGAGATCGGCTTCGACGGCTACGCCATCGGCGGGCTGGCGGTGGGCGAGGGGCACGAGGCGATGTGCGAGGTCCTGGACTACGCACCGGGCCTGCTGCCGGCCGACAGGCCGCGCTACCTGATGGGCGTGGGCAAGCCGATCGATCTGGTGGAAGCCGTGGCGCGCGGCGTCGACATGTTCGACTGCGTGCTGCCGACCCGCTCGGGCCGCCACGGCCAGGCCTGGACCTGGGACGGGGCGATCAACATCAAGAACGCCCGCTTCGCCGAGGACGAGAGCCCGCTGGATCCGACCAGCGACTGCCCGGCCAGCCGTGACTATTCCAAGGCCTATCTGCGTCACCTGTTCAAGGCCGAGGAGATCCTGGGGCAGGTGCTGCTGTCGTGGCACAACATCGCCTTCTTCCAGGCCCTGACGGCGGCCATGCGGGCCGCGATCGCCGAGGGGCGGTTCGAGCAGTTCCGGCGGGATTTCGCGGCGCGGCAGAAGTAGATCCTTCTCCCCTTGCGGGAGAAGGTGGCGACGAAGTCGACGGATGAGGGGTCTCTCAGACTTGAGACGCCTCACCCGGCCTGACCGCTTCACGCAGCTTTGAGTTCTGAGAGACCCCTCACCCGACCTCCTTCGGAGGCCACCCTCTCCCGCAAGGGGAGAGG
>NZ_QHJY01000105.1 GCF_003185805.1 Caulobacter sp. D5 | reverse complement strand
GTCTGAGAGACCCCTCATCCGTCGGCTATCGCCGCCACCTTCTCCCGCAAGGGGAGAAGGGTCAGGGCTTCGACTTCGCCGCTTCTGTTTCCTCGGCCGGCGCCGGATCGGGAACCCCCGCCAGGGTCAGGTCGAACACCGAGCCGCCGGGGCCTGTCTCCACCAGCGCCAGGTCGCCGCCGTGGCCCTGGGCCAGTTCGCGGGCGATGGCCAGGCCAAGGCCCGTGCCGCCGCGGCGCACCGATCCCACGAACGGCTGGAACAGGTTGGCCCGCGCCCGCTCGGGCACGCCGGGGCCATCGTCCGACAGCCGCAGGTGGCTCATGCCGTCGACGCGGCGCAACTCCACGAACACCCGGCCCTTGCCGCCGCGATCGGGCGCGCCCTCGATGGCCTCGCGGGCGTTGCGCAGCAGGTTGGTGAGGATGCGGTGCAGCTGGTCGGGATCGGCGATCACCAGCTCGCGCGGGTCGATCACCGTCTCCAGGGCCACGCCCTTGGGCGAAAGGCCGGAGTCCTCGGCCGCCATCTCCAGCGCCGCGCGCAGGGCCACGGTGCGCGACACCGGGGCCGGCTCCTTGGACTTGCCGTAGGCCATGACGTCGCTGGCCAGGGTGATGGCGCGGTCCAGAGCCCGCTCCAGGCGCGGCAGGGCCTGGGCCACCTTGGGATCGCCCAGGGCGGCCAGGCGGTCGGACGCCATCTGGGCGCTGGTCAGCATGTTGCGCAGGTCGTGATTGATCTTGGCCACGGCCTCGCCGAGGGCCGCGAGACGCGCCTTGGCCTGGAGGGCGGTGCGCAGGTCGGTCTGCATGGCGTCGAGCTCGGCCTCGGCGCGGCCGATCTCGTCGCGACGGCGCGAGACGACGACCCGGGCCTCGGGATCCTCGGGATCGGCGCGGAACCGCTCCATGGCCTTGGTGATGCGCTGCATCGGCCGCACCAGCAGGAAGTTCAGCGACAGGTAGATCAAGCCCCCGGCCAGGCCCGCCGCGAACAGGGTCACGCCCGCCAGGCGCCAGAAGTTGGAGATCAGATAGGCCTTCAGAGGGGCGTCGGGCAGTACGATCTCGACGAACTCGGCCTCCTGGCGGAAGCGCGGCTCGGCCATGACCCGCACCAGGCTGCCCGGCTTGCTCTTCAGGGTGAAGAACGGGGCGGCCAGCCACGAGCCGGAGTTCTGGCGGCGCAGGTCGACGAGATAGGGCTGCTCGATGCTGCGCGGTTCGGTCGGCAGGACGAGGCGGCGGGCGCCGTCGACCTGCAAGGCCACGATGACCACGCCGGCCTGGTCGAGCAGGCGCTGGGAGACCTGGTCGGTGACCCGGCGCTCGGGATCGGCGGCGGCGATGGTCGAGGCCAGTTCGGCGGCGCGCACCCGGTCGAGCAGCCACTGCTTTTCCAGGTCCGCCAGGGCGGGCGGCAGGATGCAGGCGCCGGCCAGGAACACGAAGAGGGCGGTCAAGAGCAGCAGGCGCGCCGACAGGCCGCCGGGCCACGGAAGGCGTCTTCCGGGCGGCTTGTCGGGTGCGGCGGGCGGCGTGACCGGTTCGGCCATGTGTCTGGGTTACTTCACGTCGGGGGCCGGGGCAACGCGGCGCCTGCGCGCGGTCTTCCAGAGCGGCGGGATCAGCGCCAGCACGCCCAGGCCGACGATCGGCAGATAGATGCGCGGCGAGGCCAGGGTGGACAGGGTCACCGGCTCTCCCGTGGCGAACAGATGGCCCAGGCCCGAACCGATGCCGGCATAGATGAACGAGCTGGGCGCCATGCCCAGCACCGAGGCCAGCAGATAGGTGCGCAGCGGTATGCGCATCAGGCCCGAGGCGACATTGACCAGCAGCAGCGGGAAGGCCGGGATCAGCCGCAGGGTCAGCAGGTAGGAGAAGGCGTCGGCCTTGAATCCCTCCTCGATGCGGGTCAGCAGGGCGCCCGGCTTGCGGCGCAGGAAGTCGCCGAAGGCGGTGCGGCAGGCCGCGTAGACCACGGTCGAGCCGCCGGTCACGCCGGTCAGGGCCAGGGCGCCGCCGAGCGGGCCGAACAGAAAGCCGCTGCTCAGCGACAGGATCAGCGCCCCGGGCAGCGAGACCGAGACGGTGGCGACATAGACCAGCACGAAGATCACGGCGCAGCGCGCCGGATGCTCGTGGGCGAAGGCCTGCAAGGCCTGGCCCTGGGCCTGGAGGGTTTCCAGGGAAAGCTTCCCGGCCAGGCCCGAACCCAGAGCCACGGCGAGCAGGATCGCCAGGACCGCGAGCGGTCCGAAGCGTCTCAGGCAGGCCAGGCTCTGGTCGGGATTCATGCGGTCCCGATCGCCTCGGAGACGCTGGCGAAGCCTTCGGCGCGCAGGCGGGCGGCCAGGTCCTTCTTGATGCGGACCACCAGGCCCGGCCCGCCATAGACCAGGGCCGAATAGAGCTGCACCGCGCAGGCGCCGGCCTTGATCTTGGCCAGGGCGTCGGCCCCGCTGGCGATGCCGCCGGCCCCGATCAGGGCCAGGCGGCCCCTGGCGGCGGCGTGGAACTGGGCCAGCACCGCGGTCGAGGCGCCCAGCAGCGGCGCGCCGGAAAGCCCGCCGCCCTCGCCCTTCTGAGCCGACTTGAGGCTGTCGGGACGGGCGATGGTGGTGTTGGAGACGATGATCCCGTTCAGGCCCTGGGCCAGCACGGTCTCGACGATGGCCTCGACCTCGCCGTCCTCCAGGTCGGGCGCGACCTTGAGGAAGATCGGATAGTCGGCGCCGCCCTTGGCGAGACCGGCGCGGGCCTCGGCGATCCGGCCCAGCAGTTCCTCCAGCGCCGCCTTGGTCTGCAAGGCGCGCAGGCCCGGCGTGTTGGGCGAGGAGATGTTGACGGTGAAATAGTCCGACAGGCCCCACAGGCGGGTCAGGCCCGTGACGTAGTCGCCGATGCGGTCCTGCGCGTCCTTGTTGGCCCCGATATTGGCGCCGAACACGCCCAGGCGGTCGGCGTGGGCGTGCTTGCGGGCGGCCAGCCGCGCGGCGAACGGCTCCAGCCCCTCGTTGTTGAAGCCCATGCGGTTGATCACCGCCTGGTCGTCGGTCAGCCGGAACAGGCGCGGGCGCGGATTGCCGGCCTGGGCCAGGGGCGTGACCGTGCCGGCTTCCACGAAGCCGAAGCCGGCGGCCAGCATGGCGTCGGGAACCTCGGCGTTCTTGTCGAAGCCGGCGGCCAGGCCCACGCAGTTCGACAGCTGCAGGCCCGCGACGCTGGTGGCCAGGATCGGATCGTCGACGCCGCCGTCGCGCGGACCCAGGCCCCACTTCAGGCCGCGGATCGCCCAGCCGTGGGCGTCTTCGGGGTCCAGCACGTGCAGGGCGCGGGAGGCGATGTCGTGCAGGCTCATGCGGAAAGGTCGCCCAGTTGCGGCACGCCGTCGGCGTCGAGGGGGATCGGCTTTTCCGAAACGGCTTCGGCTGGCGAGAGGCTGCGGAACAGGTGCGGGAACAGCGCCCCGCCGCGCGAGGCCTCCCACTTCAGGTCCGGACCCAGGGCGTCGGCGTCGAAACCGACCAGGACAAGATTCTCCTGGCCGCGGAAATAGAGGGCGGCGGTTTCCTGGGCCTGGCCGGCGGCCGACAGGTGAATGAAGCCGTCGGCGTGGTCGATGGGGGCGCCGTCAAAGCGGCCGGCCGCCTTGGCCTCGTCCCAGAGGGCCTTGGGCAGGATCTTGTAGACCAGGGTCATTCGCCGCCGTGCCCGCCGTGTTCGGATGCGTAGAAGACGCGCGCCAGCCGCGGGGCGCCGGACGCGTCGATGTCGAAGACCGCCGCCGTAGCGGTGGGAAAGCGGCCGCGCAGCTTGGAAAGCTCGCCCGCGTCGGCGGGGCCGCCCAAGGCAAGGCGCAGCGACAGGTCGTGCAGGCCCGGATTGTGGCCGACCACCATCACCGTGCCGGCCGGAGCGTCGGCTTCGCGGACGGCGGCCAGAACCTCCTGAGCCTCGGCATGATAGAGGCTCTTGTCGATTTCGGCGGTCGCGCCGGGAAACGCGCCGGCGGCGGCGTCCCAGGTCTCGCGGGTGCGGCGGGCGGCCGAGACCAGCACCAGGTCGGGCGACAGGCCCTCCGAAGCCAGCGCCGAAGCGATCAGCGCCACGTCCTGGCGGCCGCGCTCGGCCAGAGCGCGTTCGAAGTCTCCGCCCTGGGCGGCGTGCCGCTCGGCCTTGCCGTGGCGCATCAGGATCAGACGGTCCATGGCGCCCTCCATAGAGCGGTTTCGAAGCGGGGCAAATGGCGAGAAACGCCGTCTCGACGATCTCCTCATACGAGCCCGGGGGCCAGGCGCAAAGCGCATGGTTGACACCTTCGCCGACAGGCGGTCCAAGGCGACATGGCCGATCTCGACCTGGACGTTTCCGCGCCGCTCGGCGGCGGTGTCTGGCGCTTCCCCGCCGACCGTCCGCTGGTGCTCGATTCAGGGGCGAAGATCGCCAGCCTGGAGATCGCCTACCAGACCTATGGCGCGCTGAACGAGGACGGCTCCAACGCCATCCTGATCTGCCACGCCCTGACCGGCGACCAGTACGTGGCCGGGGCCAATCCGACGACCGGCAAGCCCGGCTGGTGGACGCGGCTGGTGGGTCCCGGCAAGCCGATCGACCCGGCCCGCCACTTCGTCATCTGCTCCAACGTCATCGGCGGCTGCATGGGCTCGACCGGCCCCGCCTCGACCAATCCGGCCACCGGAGAGCCCTGGGGTCTGTCGTTCCCGATCCTGACCATCGCCGACATGGTGCGGGCCCAGGCCATGCTGATCGACGCCCTGGGGGTCGACACCCTGCTGGCGGTGGTCGGCGGCTCGATGGGCGGCATGCAGGTGCAGCAGTGGGCGGCCGACTATCCGAAAAAGCTGTTCAGCGCCGTGATCGTGGCCTCGGCCTCGCGACATTCGGCCCAGAACATCGCCTTCCACGAGGTGGGGCGCCAGGCGATCATGGCCGATCCCGAGTGGCGCGGCGGGGCCTATGCCAGCCAGGGCGCGCGGCCCGAGAAGGGCCTGGCCGTGGCGCGGATGGCCGCCCACATCACCTATCTTTCCGAGCCCGCCCTGCAACGCAAGTTCGGGCGCGAGCTGCAGCGCGACGGCCTCTCCTGGGGCTTCGACGCCGATTTCCAGGTCGAGAGCTATCTGCGTCACCAAGGGGCGGCGTTCGTCGACCGCTTCGACGCCAACTCCTACCTCTACATCACCCGGGCCATGGACTATTTCGACCTGGCCGCGCCGCACGGCGGGGTGCTGGCCAACGCCTTCAAGGCCGCGCGCGACGTGCGGTTCTGCGTGCTCAGCTTCACCAGCGACTGGCTCTATCCCACCTCGGAAAGCCGTCACATCGTCCGCGCCCTGACCGCCGCCGGCTGCCGCGCGGCCTTCGCCGAGATCGACAGCGACAAGGGCCACGACGCCTTCCTGCTGGACGAGCCGGTGATGGACGCGGCGCTGACGGGGTTCATGGCGTCGGTGGAGCGGGAACGGGGGATCGGGCGATGATCGATTTCAAGACGCTCCTCCTGAAGGGGGGGCTGTCGGCGAAGCAGACTGAGGGGGAAATCTCTGCGATGTCGGCCAGCGCCGCGGCGGTTGAAAACGCCCCCCCTCAGGCCCTCTGGGCCACCTCCCCCAGAGGGGGAGGATCTTGCTGATGATCCGCGAAGACTTCCGCGAAATCCTCCGCCTCGTGCGCCCCGGCGCGCGGGTGCTCGACGTCGGCTGCGGCGAGGGGGCGCTGCTGGAGCTGCTGACCCGGGACAAGGAGGTCGACGGCCGGGGGCTGGAGATCAGCGCCCACGGCGTGGCCGCCTGCATGGCGCGGGGGCTGTCGGTGGTGCAGGGCGACGCCGACCAGGATCTCGACCACTTCCCAGACAAGACCTTCGACTACGCCATCCTGTCCCAGACCCTGCAGGCCACGCGCAATCCGCGCCACGTGCTGGACGAGCTGCTGCGCATCGCCGACCGGGCGATCGTGTCGTTCCCCAATTTCGGCCATTGGAGCGTGCGCTGGTCGCTGCTCAGCCGGGGGCGGATGCCCGAGACCAAGGCCCTGCCGACGCCCTGGTGGGCGACGCCGAACATCCACCTGTGCACCCTGGCCGACTTCATGGCCCTGACGGAGGACCTGGGCGTGCGCGTCGATTCCAGCGCCGCCTTCGCCGGAAACGGCCCCGCGCGGCCGATCGACCCGACCAAGGCCCTTGAGAACTGGCGCTCGGAGAGCTGTCTCTTCCTGCTCAGCCGGGGGGCGCCCGCGCAGCGTGTGGAACCTAGCGCCGTTTCAGGCGATCTTCTGATCCCATGAAGCTGCGGCTGATGACCTACAACGTCCACCGTTGCGTGGGCGGCGACCGCAGGCTCGACGTGGAACGCGTGGCCGAGGTGATCTCGGCGCACGAGCCCGACGTCGTGGCCCTGCAGGAACTCGACGTCGGCCGGCTGCGCACCGGCAACGTCGATCAGGCCCATCGCTTGGCCGAACTCCTGAAGATGGGCTTTCACTTCCACCCGGCCATGACGGTGGAGGAGGAGCTCTATGGCGACGCCATCCTCACCCACCTGCCCGAGAAGCTGATCAAGTCCGGCCCGCTGCCTTTCTACCGCGCCGTGCCGGGGCTGGAGCCGCGCGGGGCGCTGTGGGTCGAGGTGATGGTCGGCGGCAAGCCGGTGCAGATCATCAACACCCACCTTGGTCTGGTGCCCCAGGAGCAGAAGCGCCAGGCCGCCGCCCTGGTCGGCGAGGCCTGGATGGCGTCCGACCGCTGGACCGCGCCGGGCGTGCTGCTGGGCGACTTCAACGCCACGCCCTATTCGGCCACCTACCGCCTGCTGAAGGCCGCCGCCCGCGACGCCCAGACCCTGGCCTCGGGCTGGGGCAAGGCCCCGACCGCCACCTTCCCCTCGAACTTCCCGTTCATGCGTATCGACCACGTGTTCCTGACCAAGGGCCTGCGCACGGTGAACGTCTTCTCGCCCTACGACGCCCTGGCCCGGGTGGCGTCGGACCACCTGCCGCTGGTGGTGGATCTGGAGATCGAGGACTGATCAGGATCCTTCTCCCCTTGCGGGAGAAGGTGGCGGCCGAAGGCCGACGGATGAGGGGGCGAAAGGCCTTTCCGCAAGCTTCTGAGGGACCCCTCACCCGACCCCGCTCCACGGGGCCACCCTCTCCTGCAAGGGGAGAGGGAACTCAGAGCTGCAAATGCTCCGGCGGTTCCGGCGGGGGAGCCGTCAGCCGCGCCAGGTCGTGTCGGAGCCGCTTGCGGCGGCCCCAGGGACGCCAGGCGTCGTCGGGGGCGATGGCGTCGCCCAGGCTCCAGTCGGCGACGAACTTCTTCAGGCCCTTCAGCGGGACCACGCCCACCGGCTCCAGGCGGCGCGGGCCGGTCTTGCCGTCCAGCGCCTCGATGGCCGGGCCAAGGCCGCCATACTCCAGGAAGGCCTCCAGCAGCACCTCGGTCTCGACCCCCAGGAAGTGGCCGACCAGCCGGCCCAGGAAGGCGGCGATGGCCAGGCGCTCGTCCTCGTCGCGGGCCTCGAAGCCGATGTCGCACTCGGTGTCGAGCCCGATCGAGCGGTTGTTGAGATTGGCCGAGCCCAGGCGCAGCACCCGGTCGTCGGCCACCGCCACCTTCGAGTGGACGATGATCGGCGCGCCCTTGGGCGTGCGGGCGCTGAAGGCGTAGAAGCGGCCGTGGACGTCGACCTCGCGCAGGCGGTTGATCGCCGCGGTGCGGGCGCTGTCCATGGTGATCTGGTCGAAATAGCTCGGGCTGCGGGCCGGGCCGATGGTCACCACCTCCGGGCCGTCGGGCTCGGCCAGACGCTCGGCCAGGGCTTCGACCACGATCGGCGAGGTCAGGTACTGGTTCTCCACATAGATCAGCCATTGGGCCGTGCGGATGGTCTGCAGGTGCAGCTGCAGGCACTCGGTGATCTCGGGGTCGTGGCGCCAGGCCGGCTGGGTGCGGGCGATGGCCACGGGCACGCGGCGCAGCAGCGGCGTCAGGCCGTGCGGCCAGGGCGTGATCGCCGGACGCTGCGGCGGATCGACCGTTTCACCCGTCGCCTTGCGCCAGCGTTCGACGAAGAGCTCGCCCAGGGCCTCGGCGGTGTGGCCGTCGACCAGGGCGGCGACCTCGTGGCGGGCCGGATAGTGATGCCCCGTGGGCAGGCGCCGGCGCGGGTCGTTGTCGAGATGGGCGGTGGTGTCCCAGCGGTCGACGCCGATGTCGCCGCCGCTGAGCAGGGCCGTGACCCCGTCGACGACAACCACCTTCTGGTGATGGCAGGCGCTAGCCGGCAGGGTGTTGTCCAGCCGGTACTTGACCTTGGAGCCGGCGAAGAAGGCCGCGCCGCGCTGGGGTCCGAACAGCTGCGAGGCGGCGATCGGGAACGGCATGTCCCAGGCCAGCACCCGCACGTCCAGAGCCGGGTTCAACGCCGCCTGCCGACGCAGCAGAAGGCCGATGCGGTCGGCGTGCTCGGGATCGCGGCTCTTCTTCACGCGATCGGGATCGAGCCGGGTGAGCGGATCGAACACCCAGGCCAGGATCCAGATCGAGTGCCTGGCCGACAGCAGCAGGGCCTTCAGCGCATCGAAGGCCTCGTCGTTGTCGATGAACAGCGCAAGCCGGTCGGCGGTCTCGACCCGCCAGCAGGTCGAGCCGGGACAGAAGACGGATTCGGATTCTGCCATGACGCCCCTACGCCGCTACTCCGCTCGAAAACGTGCGGCGGCGAATATGGCTCCGCTTGCCGGAAAGATCAGCCGGCGATGGCGGCGGCGTCGCGCTCGCCGGTGCGGATGCGCAGGGCCTGCTCCAGGTCCATGACGAAGACCTTGCCGTCGCCGATCTTGCCGGTGTTGGCGGTGCGCTGCAGGGCCTCGATCACGGCGTCGGCCACGTCGGTGGGCACGGCGATCTCGAGCTTGACCTTCGGCAGCAGCTTCACCTCGTACTCGGCGCCGCGATAGACCTCGGTCTTGCCCTTCTGGCGGCCGTAGCCGCGCACTTCGGTCACCGTCAGGCCCGAAGCGCCGGCTTCTGTGACCGCTTCGAGCACGGCGTCCAGGCGGCTGGGCTTGATCACGGCGACGATCATCTTCATGGCGCGGCATCCCCTTCATACGCGGCCGGTTACGGCTGTGTCGGCGACTCCAGGCTAGGCCCTGCCGCCACAGCTTCCAATAGTATTCCGGTCCTTACGGTTCCCGGCGCCTTTCGAACAGGCGCCGCGCCCGCCGGAACGGGCGGCATGACCGGCGCGAACACCCGCGCCCGGGCCCGCGTGCCCCGCGGCTTGACCGCGAAGGTCTGCTTGACCGCCTCCATCAGGATCAGGCCGGCGAAGCGCGGCCACAGGCGCGCGCCCACCTGCTCGAAGCCCTCGGCCCAGCCGGCGGTGAAGGCCATCGGCGGCGCGTAGAGGGCGCGCGTCCAGCCGGCGGGCTCCAGGTCGGCCTCGCGCAGCAGGCTTTCCAGCTGGCTGCGGCTGAACGGGCGGCCGTGCCCGAACGGCGTGCTCTCGGCCCCGGCCCAGACCCCGTCCCGCGAGGCCACGGCGACGATCAGCCGGCCGGACGGGGCCATGACCCGCCAGATCTCGCGCAGCACGGCGGCCGGGTCGTCGGCCTCCTCCAGGGCGTGGACGGCCAGGATGCGGTCGAACATGGCGTTGGGAAAGGGCAGGGCGGTCTCTTCGACCAGGGCGGCCTGGTTGCGCTCGCCGCCGGGCCAGACTTCTACGCCTTGGGTGGCGGGCATGGCGGCCACGACGCGTCGGGCCTTGGCGCGGGCCTCGTCGAGGAAGGGGGTGGCGTAGCCCAGGCCCAGCACATCCAGCCCGTTGGCGTCGCCCCAGGCCTCGGCCACCTTGCGGCCGAGCATTTCCCGCGCCACCCGGCCGAGCGGGGCGGCGTAGAAGGCCCTGAGGTCGAGCACGTCGCGGCGCATTGAATCTCCGTGGCCCAGGCGTCACTTATTTAGGCGGGCGAATCCTCCACGTCACGCCCGCCGACCCCCGCCCGTGACCGAGGCCGTCCGCATGCCGCTCGAAATCCACCAGTTTCCCTGCCTGTCCGACAATTACGGCTTTCTCGTGCGCGATGTCGCGACCGGCAAGACCGCCTGCATCGACACGCCGGACGCCGACGCCATCCTCGCCCAACTGGAAAAGCTGGGCTGGGGCCTCGACCTGATCCTCAACACCCACTGGCATCCCGACCACGCCGGCGGCAACGAGAAGGTTCATGCGGCCACCGGCGCGACCATCATCGGACCGCAGGAAGTGACTCGAATAGCGCCGCTGCACCATGAGGCGCTCCCAGGCGAGGTCGTGGTGCTGGGCGAGACGAAGTTCTCGGTCATCGACAGCGGCGGCCACACGCTGGGTCACGTGGCCTATCACGACGCCGCCGACGCCGTCGCCTTCGTCGGCGACACCCTGTTCGCCCTGGGCTGCGGACGGATGTTCGAGGGCGACCCCGAGCAGATGTGGGCCTCGCTGTCGCGGCTGGCCGACCTGCCCGACGACACCGCCGTCTACTGCGCCCACGAATACACCGCCTCCAACGCCCGCTTCGCCCTGTCGGTCGACGCCGATCCGGCGCTGAAGGCGCGGGCGGACGAGGTGTTCGCCGCCCGCGAGCGCGGCGAGGCCACCGTGCCCACCACCATCGGCCTGGAGAAGGCCACCAATCCGTTCCTGCGCGCGCCGCTGCTGCGGCCCGGCCTGGCGCCGGCTCAGGCCTTCGCCGAAATCCGCGCGGCCAAGGACAGTTTCAAGGGATGAGTTCGATGAGCGTTGTGGGGATTTCCGGCGACCTGGGCGCCGGCGAGATCGTGCGCCTGCTGGGCATGCAGCCCCACCCCGAGGGCGGCTGGTACGTGCGGGTGTTCGAGGACGCGCCCAACGCCGAGGGCCGCCCGGCCTCGACGGCGATCTACTACCTGCTGGAGGCCGAGCAGATGTCGGCCTGGCACCGCATCGACGCGGTCGAGGTCTGGCACTGGTACGCCGGCGCCCCGATCTCGCTCACCCTGTCGCCGCCCGACGGCGTCGGCATGACGCCCCATACGCTGGGTCCCGACCTGCGGGCCGGCTGCCGGCCGCAGGTGGTGGTGCCGGTCGGCTGGTGGCAGACGGCGGTGTCGCTGGGGGCCTGGACCCTGGTCGGCTGCACCGTGGCGCCGGGGTTCCGGTTCGAAGGGTTCGAGCTGGCGCCGGACGGGTGGCGGCCTCGGGCGTCTTAGGAAGACCCCCTCAGTCGGCTTCGCCGACAGCTCCCCCAGAGGGGGAGCATCTTCTTGGCGAGGCGTCGGATCAGATCCTCCCCCTCTGGGGGAGGTGGCCCGGAGGGCCGGAGGGGGACGTTTTCAGCCGCCGCTAGTGTCGGCAGTGCCTTCCCTCTCCGTCGGCTTCGCCGACACCTCTCCCTTCAGGGAGAGTGTCTCTGGTTATCGGGCTCGCCACTCTTCCTTCGTCTGCCCCCAAACCTCGTTCGGAACATCCGAATACGGCGCCGGCAGCGGCTTCGGCCCGCGGTTCGTCGACCCCAGCCGGATCGCCACCTGCTGTGACGCCACGTTCTCCGGGTGGATGCAGTGGATCACCTCGTCCCAGCCCAGGTGCTCGAAGGCCCAGTCGATGGCCGCCGTCGCGGCTTCCACCGCATAGCCCTTGCCCCAGGCCGAGCGCAGCAGGCTCCAGCCGACCTCGGTCCCCGGCCAGCCCTCGGGCCGCCACGGGCCGATGCGGCCCAGCCACCGGCCGGTGTCCTTGTCGAGCAGCGAGAACATGCCGAAGCCGTTCATCGCCCACGAGCCGGCCATCGAGGCCATGCCGCGCCAGGCGGTGTCGCGGTTCTGGTAGCCGCCGATGTACTGGGCGGCCTGCGCGTCGCCCATCAGTTCGGCCCAGCCGTCGAGGTCCTCGGCGGCGGTGGGGCGCAGGATCAGGCGGGCGGTCTCCAGCGTGGGACCGGGCGCGACAGCCATCGAATTTCCTCCCTCTTTTCTTGTTCAGATCACGCAGGCTTCCAGGCCGTCGCGGCGCACCGTGCCAGAAGCCGCGCCGATCCGGCGCGAGCGCTTCTGGACGTAGCGGCCGGGCTTGACGGCCTTCCACTTCAGCGGACTGGGCAGGATCGCCGCCAGCCGCGCCGACTGGGCCGGGGTCAGCCTGGCGGCGCTGGTCTTGAAGTAGCGCTGGGCGGCGGCCTCAGCGCCATAGATGCCGGGGCCGAACTCGATGGAGTTCAGATAGACCTCCATGATCCGCTGCTTGCCCCAGCCCAGCTCGATCAGCACCGTGAACCAGGCCTCCAGCCCCTTGCGCAGGTAGGAGCGGTCCGGCCACAGGAAGACGTTCTTGGCGGTCTGCTGGCTGATGGTCGAGCCGCCGCGCACCTTCTTGCCCTTCTCGTTGTTCTCGTAGGCCTTCTGCAGGGCCTCGACGTCGAAGCCGTGGTGCTCGCAGAAGCGGGCGTCTTCGGCGGCGATCAGGGCGCGCGGCAGGCTGGGCGAAACCTTCGACAGCGGCCGCCAGCGGTGGTCCCAGCCCTTGCCCTCGACGGCGCGGATGACCATCAGCGGCGTCGCCGGCACGGGGACGAAGCGATAGACCAGCACCGCCAGGATCGGGCCGACGACCAGCACGATGAACAGCGCCAGCACGATGTTGCGCAACAAGACCTTCAAAACGCGACGCCCCTTGCCTTGACCTTGCGGCCGGATGCTAGCCAACCCTAAGCGCCCTCGATAGGGCGCGTTGGTTAGGGAGGCCTTGATGGCCGATGCGGTGAGCGTGTCCGAAGCGGTGGCGCGGCGGTTTTCGGCGCGGGCGTTCAGGGCCGATCCGGTGCCGGGCGAGACGGTGCGGGCCATCCTCGAGGCCGCCGCCCGCGCGCCGTCGGGCGGAAACCTCCAGCCGTGGAAGGTCCACGCCGTCGCCGGCGAGGCGCTGGCCGACTTCAAGGCTCAGGTCGCCGCCCGCCTGGGCTCGCCCGACGAGGCGCAATACGCCGTCTATCCGGCCAATCTGTGGGAGCCCTTCCGCAGTCGCCGCTTCCAGGTCGGCGAGGATCTCTACGGCGCGCTGGAGATCCCCCGCGAGGACAAGCTGGGCCGCCTCAAGCAGTTCGCCCGCAACGCCGAGTTCTTCGGCGCGCCGGTGGGATTGTTCTTTTCGATCGACCGCCAGCTTGGCCCGCCGCAGTGGTCGGACCTGGGCATGTACATGCAGACGGTGATGCTGCTGGCGACGGAACGGGGCCTGGCCACCTGCGCCCAGGAGTTCTGGTCGGCCTATGGCAAGCTGTCGGCGGAATTCCTGGGCCTGCCGGACGACCACATGGTGTTCTCGGGCATGGCGCTGGGCGTGGCCGACGAGGACGCGGCCGTGAACCAGTGGCGTTCGCGGCGGGATGATTTCGAGGTCTGGGGCGAGCTGCGGGGGTTCTGATTTCAGATGCTCCCCCTGAAGGGGGAGCTGTCGCGGAGCGACTGAGGGGGAAGTGATAGCGGCA
>NZ_QHJY01000104.1 GCF_003185805.1 Caulobacter sp. D5 | reverse complement strand
GGGCCTGGCGGGCGTAGGCGTCGGCCCGGGCCTGAAGCTCGGGCGTCATGGCGCGGATCAGGATCGCCGCCCGCACCGCGTCGCGGGCGTCGCGCGGATTGACCAGCAGGGCCGGCGGCGGGTTGCGGCGGAAAAGCTGCAGGGCGCTGAGCAGCCGGGCCAGCTGGCCCCGGTCGCGGCCCATCTCGCCGATCAGCGCCGACTCCCGGCGGTGCAGGACCTCCAGCCGCTGGCGCTTGATGTCGACGTCGGCGCCGGCCGAGACCTGCTGCTGGTTCAGCCGGGTCAGCTCGGCCCGCAGGTCCTCGATCTCGCGACGGGTGTCGGCGGCCTGTTGCAGGTCGCGCGTGCGCTGGTCGCCGATCTGCTGCGCGACGACGGCCCCGGCTCCGGCGAGGAGCAGGGCGCAGGCGCTGGCGGCGGCGATCGCGAGGCGGCGGGGCATTGGGTCCCTATCTGCCTGAGGGCGCGGCGGTTTCAAAGGGCTTGCCCCACCAACCTCCCGTCATTCCCGCCCTGCAGGCTCGGCCTTGGTCAAGGATGGTAGGGCGACGCATGCGGCTGCTATGTCTGCGAGATGAGCGACCCGCCCTACATCGAACTCGACCGGCTGCGGGAGATCGGCTGGACGGAATGGGACCCGATCGGGTTAGTCGACTCGTCGTGTCCTCGAGACGAATACGATTCCTACCTGCTTCAGGTCGTGAGCCGTCTGCGGCAAGGGCAGACAATCGATGAGGTCACCAACTATCTCGAAAAGATGGCCGCCGAGTACATGGGGCTAGGGGCTTCGACATCGGCTTCACGCGCCGCTTCCGAGCGCACGGCGACACTTATCGATCGTTACCTCTCCGCCTTTCCTGCCGGCCCATTGAAGGTCCGGTGAGGCGGGCTGGCGGGACGACCGGTGCTCAATCGCGATGATACGGCGAGCCGCCCAGGATGGTGACGGCGCGGTAGATCTGTTCGGCCAGCATGGCGCGGGCCAGGGCGTGGGGCCAGGTCTGGGGGCCGAAGGCCAGCAGTTCGTTGGCCTGGCTGAGGATCGACGGGTCCAGGCCGTCGGCGCCGCCGATCAGGAACACGATCCTGCGCTGGCCGTCGTCGCGCAGCCGCTCCAGCCGTCCGGCGAAGGCGCGCGAGGTATGAACCTTGCCGTGCTCGTCGCAGGCGACGACATAGGCGCCTTCCAGGTGCGGGCGCAGCACCTCGGCCTCGGCGGCCTTGCCCGGCTTGCGGGCCTCGACCTCGAGGATCTCGACGGGACCCAGCGCCAGGGCGCGGCCGGACGCTGTGGCGCGGGACGCGTAGTCCAGCGCCAGCTGCGCCTCGACCATGCGGCCGAGCTTCCCGACGGTGAGGATGGTGATCTTCATGGGGGAGAGGGCATGGCGAGGCCCCGCCCCGAGCGCTGCTCAGGGGCGAGGCCCGCCTTGCGAGAGATCAGTTCGAAGCCGCCGGCATCCGGTGCGGGGCGTCGACGGCCCAGATCTTCTCGATGTTGTAGAAGCTGCGCACTTCGGGGCGGAACAGGTGAACGACGACGTCGCCGGCGTCGATCAGCACCCAGTCGCAGTGCGGCAGGCCTTCGACCCGGGCCTTGCCCAGGCCGTGGTCCTTCAGCGCGCGCAGCACGTGATCGGCCAGCGCGCCGACGTGACGGTGCGAGCGGCCGGACGCCACGATCAGGCTGTCGGCCACGGAGCTCTTGTCCGTGAGGTCGATGTGGACGATGTCCTGGGCCTTGTCGTCGTCGAGGCGCGAGAGGATGAGCGTCTCGAGCGCCTTGATGTTCAGGTCCGTACTGAGCGTCGGATTTTCAGTCGAGGATTCGGCTCCAGCCGGTCCCTCGTGCGCCGTCGGCGCGGGGTCGCTACGCAGCGGAATGCTCCTTATTGGCTTCGCGCAAAGCCTCCCTTAGCACGGAAAGACTCGAAACGTGAGGGGGATCGTGGTCGCAGGGCGGATCGGGGCGCGCGAACCCTATCGATCGCGAGCCTGAGGCGGGGCCGCCAGCTCGCCGCAGGCGTCCTGGACCTGGTTGGCGGGGGCCGCGAACCAGCTTCCGTCGCGCCGTGTCAGCGAGACGTACCAATCCTGGCAGCGGCCATAAACGGCGGTCGCGACGCCGCGCTCGGTGTCGACGTCAATCGACAAGGGGCGGGGCTGTTCGTCGGTCAGGCGGCCTCCGCCGGGGCAGTGGTCCAGCATAACCACATGGCCAAGGCGAGCTTGGACGAGGACGCCGGCCGGGATGTCGCGGAACTGGCGCAGGGTTTCGAGCGCCACGGCGCACTCGTCGCTTGTCGCGGCGCGGGCGGGAGGATCGGTCGCGATCGGCGCCGTCTGGAAAGCCATGGCGACGATCGCCGCTGCGCTTGCGAAGCCCATGGCGCGAGCTTGGCAGGCTTTCTCGCCCCTGTCAGCCCTTAGGCTGGCGCGCCCGCAGGGCCGTGGACGAGGCGAAGTTCAGCGGACCGGTCAGGTAGACCCAGGCCGGCGTGTCGGCGTCGGCCAGGGTGGCCGCGGCGCTGGCTGGGCGGCGGGCGAAGGCGAAGCGGCGGGCGGCCGGCGAGGTGCGGGCCTTCAGCGCCGCCCACGGCCGCGAGACCACGGCCACCGGGACCGAGCGCATGATCTGGGTCCAGCCGCGCCAGCGATGGAAGGTGGCCAGGCTGTCGGCGCCCATCACCCAGACGAACTTCACGCCGGGATAGCGGGCCTTCAGCACCCGCAGGGTGTCGATCGTGTACTGCGAGCCGAGGCGCGTCTCGGCGTCGGAGACGATCATGCCCGAGCCGCGCGCCCACTTGCGGGCCTGGGCCATGCGCTCGGGCAGGGGACGGGTCTCGTGCGAGGACTTCAGCGGGTTCTGCGGCGAGACGAGCCAGATCACCTGGTCCAGGCCCAGGCGATGCATGGCGGTCTCGGCCACGTGGGCGTGGCCCTCGTGCGCCGGGTTGAAGCTGCCGCCGAACAGCCCGACGCGCATGCCCGGCTCCAGATGGAAGCCGAGGCGCTGGGCGCTGGGACGACCGGCTTCAGGGACGAGTCTGGCCGGTCCCGCGAACCACATACTTGAACGTCGTCAGTTGCTCGGCCCCAACCGGGCCGCGGGCGTGAAGCTTGTCGGTGGCGATGCCGATCTCGGCCCCGAAGCCGAACTCGCCGCCGTCGGCGAACTGGGTCGAGGCGTTGACCAGCACGATGGCGCTGTCGACCTTGGCGACGAAGGCCTCGGCGGCGTTCGCGTCCTCGGTGACGATGGCGTCGGTGTGGCCCGAGCCGTAGGTGGCGATGTGCTCGGCCGCGCCGTCGACGCCGTCGACCACGGCCACGGCGATGATCGGGGCGAGGTATTCGGTGGTCCAGTCCTCGACGCTGGCGGCCTTGAGGTCGGGCTCGATGGCGCGCGAGGCGGCGTCGCCGCGGATCTCGCAGCCGGCCTTGATCAGCACGTCGGCGATCGGCGGCAGCAGCCTGGCGGCGGCCGCGCGGTCGATCAGCAGGGTCTCGGCCGAGCCGCACACCGAGACGCGGCGCATCTTGGCGTTCAGCACGATGTCGGCGGCCTTCTTGAGGTCGGCGGCGGCGTGCACGAAGACGTGGTTGAGGCCTTCCAGGTGGCCCAGCACCGGGGCGCGGGCCTCGGCCTGGACGCGGGCGACCAGGCTCTTGCCGCCGCGCGGGATGATCAGGTCGATCGACCGGTCCAGGCCCGACAGGATGGCGCCGACGGCGGCGCGGTCGGTGGTCCGCACCATCTGCACGACCTGGGCCGGCAGGCCGGCGGCCTCCAGCCCCTTCAGCACCGCGCCGTGGATGGCGAGGTTGGACTCGAAGCACTCCGAGCCGCCGCGCAGGATCACGGCGTTGCCCGAGCGCAGGGTCAGGGCCGCGGCGTCGGCCGTCACGTTGGGACGGCTCTCGTAGATCATGGCGATGACGCCGATCGGCGTGCGCACCCGGGCGATGTCCAGGCCGTTCGGCCGGGTCCAGCGCGAGGTTTCCACGCCCAGCGGGTCGGGGATGGCGGCCACGGCCTCGACGCCGGCGGCGACGCCTTCGAGGCGGGCCTCGTTCAGCATCAGACGCTCGATCATCGGCGCGGTCAGGCCGTTCTTGCCGGCCTTCTCCAGATCGCGGGCGTTGGCGGCCAGGATGGCGGGGGCGTCGGCGCGGATGGCGGCGGCGATGGCGGTCAGGGCGGCGGTGCGCTGGGCTGGCGTGGCGAGGCGCAGCGCG
>NZ_QHJY01000103.1 GCF_003185805.1 Caulobacter sp. D5 | reverse complement strand
ACCCGCCCGACGTCTACAAGCGCCCCTACGAGGGCACCGACAACGCCGCCGAAGCCATGCAGGCCTATCTGGACTGGGAGTTCGGCCTGGTCGACCAGCTGGCCCGCGACGGGTCGCACGGCTTCTTCGTGATCTGAGGTCCAGCCCCATGCCCCTGACCCTCTATATCGCTCCCGGCAGCTCCTCCCTGGCCCCGCTCGTGGCCCTGGAGGAGATCGGCGTCGCCTACGAGGTCCAGCGCCTGGATCTCGCCGCCGGCGACCAGCGCAAGCCAGACTACCTGAAGGTCAATCCCAAGGGCCGGGTGCCGACCCTGGCGGTGGACGGCGAGCCGGTGACCGAGGTGCTGGCCATCCTGACCTATCTGGCGCACCGCTACCCGCACAGCGAACTCCTGCCGCTGCTGGAGCCGCTGAAGCTGGCCCACGCCTACGAGGTGATGAGCTGGTTCGCCAGCACGGTGCACGTGGCCTTCGCCCAGATCGCCCGGCCAGAGCGCTACGCCGACGACGAGGCGGTGAAGGCCGCCCTGGCCACGCCCGGCGAGGCCCGCTTCGCCCGCACCCTGGCCGACATCGAGCGGCTGGCCCAGGCGCCGGGTCCCTGGCTGCTGGGCGATCACTTCAGCGCCGTCGACGCCTACGCCCTGGTGATCTGGCGCTGGGGCGAGCGCCGGCAGATCGACCTTTCCGCCTATCCCGCCTGGAGCGCCAAGGCCGCCCGCGCCTTCGCCCGCCCCTCCGTCGTCCGCGCCCTGCGCAAGGAGACGGCCCAGGCGACCACCCACGCCATCTGACTCCCCTTTCTCGAACCCTCAGGAGCTTCCCCCATGAGCGTCGAATTCATCGGTATCATCCACCCCCAGAACGTCTCCGAGATCCACCCGCCGGCCGGCCCGGTCATCGACGTCGACTATGTCGAGACGATCGCCCGCGCCCATGACGAGGGCGGCTTCGACCGCGCCCTCGTCGCCTTCCACTCGACCGGCCCGGAAAGCCAGCTGGTGGTGGCGCACGCGGCTTCGGTGACCAAGAACCTGAAGTTCATGATCGCCCACCGGCCGGGCTTCACCGCCCCGACCCTGGCGGCGCGACAGCTGGCGACGCTGGACCACTTCACCGGCGGCCGGGTGGCGGTGCACATCATCACCGGCGGCTCGGACGAGGAACTGGCCAAGGACGGCGACCACCTGACCAAGGACGAGCGCTACGCCCGCACCAGCGAATATCTCGACATCGTCCGCGCCGAATGGACCAGCGAAAAGCCGTTCGACTACAAGGGCGAGTACTACCAGGTCGACCAGGGCTTCGGCGCGGTGAAGCCGCTGCGCGCGCCGCAGATCCCGGTCTATTTCGGCGGCTCGTCGGAAGCGGCGATCCCGGTGGCCGGCAAGCACGCCGACATCTTCGCCCTTTGGGGCGAGACCCAGGCCCAGGTCGCCGAGACCATCGCCCGCGTGCGCCACGCCGCCGCCAGGCACGGCCGCCAGGTGAAGTTCTCGCTGTCGCTGCGCCCGATCATCGCCGACACCGAAGAAGCCGCCTGGGCCCGCGCCGACGAGATCGTGACCAAGGCCAAGGCCCTGCGCGAGGCCGCCGGCCTGCCGACCAGCGGCCACCACCCGCCCAACGCCGGCTCTCAGCGCCTGCTGGACGCGGCTGCGCAAGGGTCCCGCCTCGACAAGCGGCTGTGGACGGGCGTCGCCGCCGTCACCGGCGCGGCCGGCAATTCCACGGGCCTGGTGGGCACGCCGCAGCAGGTGGCCGAGGCCCTGCTCGACTACTACGACCTGGGCGTCACCACCTTCCTGATCCGCGGCTTCGATCCGGTCGAGGACGCCGTCGCCTACGGCCGCGACCTGCTGCCGCTGGTGCGCAGGCTGGTGGCCGAGCGCGAAGCCCAACGCGAGGCCCAACCGGCGGCGGCGGCCAGCTGATGGCCCGCTACGACGCCGCGGCGGCGGGGGAAGCCCCGGCCGCCACCTTTACCCCCCCAGACTTCAGGGACGTGCTCGCGCACCTCGCGAGCGGCGTCGCCATCGTCTCCTGCTGGGACGGGCAGGCGCCGCGCGGCCTGCTGGTCAGCTCGATCACCGGGCTGTCTGTCGAGCCGCCGCGCTTCCTGTTCTGCGTGCGCAAGGAGGCGGGGTGTCACGACGCCCTCCTCCGCCGCCCCGCCCTGTCGGTGTCGCTGCTGGCGGCGGACGACAAGGAGGAGGCCCTGCGCTTCGCCAGCGGATCGCGGGCGGCCGAGCGGTTCGCGCCGGAGCGCTGGCGGCTGCAGCCCGGCGCGCCGCCGACCTTCCGGGGCGGGATCGCGCGGGCCGAATGCTTCGTCGACGCGGTGATCGACACCGGCAGCCACTCGGTCTTCATCGTCGAGGCAGAGAGGTTCGCATTCACCCCGGCCGCGCCGCTAGTGGCGTGGAACCGGGGGCTGGCGGGGTTGGGGGGAGCGGAAGTCGCTCGGGGCTAAAGCCAATCGGTATTCTTTGGCTGACAGCCCCCATCCGTCAAATCCCCGCGAAGGCGGGGATCCAAGCTGACTTTCAGGATGGGGCACGGTCGCGGATCACCTGCGGACTCGGCTTGGATCCCCGCCTTCGCGGGGATGCTCGGTTTAAAACGACCGAGGTTCTTAATGACGAGAATTTTAAGCTAGAGCTTTGTTCCAAAAACAAAAAGCCCCGCCAAGCGATCCGCCTGGCGGGGCTTCTTCATGCGCGGAGGATCACTCCGCTGCGGCGGGCAACTCCCGCGCCGTCGCCAGAGCCTGGTCGAGGTCGGCGAGGATGTCGTCGATGTGCTCCAGACCCACCGACAGCCGCACATAGCCGTCGGAGACGCCGGTGGCGGCCTGGTCTTCGGCGCTGAGCTGGGAGTGGGTAGTCGAGGCCGGATGGATGGCCAGGCTGCGCGCATCGCCGATATTGGCCACGTGGTAGAACAGCTTCAGGCTGTCGATGAACCGCCGCCCGGCCTCGCGCCCGCCGGCCAGCTCAAAACCGACCAGGCCGCCATAGCCGCCTGAGAGATAGCGATCCGCGCGCTGGCGGCGCAGACCGTCCTGGGCCGAGGGGTGGATCACCCGGATGACGTCGGGATGGTTGGCCAGGTGGTCGGCGACGGCCTGGGCGTTCTGCGAATGGCGGGCGATGCGCAGCGGCAGGGTCTCCAGCCCTTGCAGGATCTGGAAGGCGTTGAACGGCGACAGGGCCGAACCCAGGTCGCGCAGCAGCACGGTGCGGGCCCGCAGGATGTAGGCGATCGGTCCCAGCGGCTTGGCCGCCTCGCTCCAGACCGCGCCATGATAGCTGGGGTCGGGGGTGTTGAGCGTCGGCTGGCGCTCGGGATGGGCCTGCCAGTCGAAATTGCCGCCGTCGATGATGACGCCGCCGATCGAGGTGCCGTGGCCGCCGATGTACTTGGTGGTCGAATAGACGACGATGGCCGCGCCATGCTCCAGCGGCTGGGCCAGCAGGGGCGCTGCGGTGTTGTCGACGATCAGCGGCACGCCCAGCTTGCGGCCGATGGCGGCGACCTCGGCGATCGGAAAGACCGTCAGCTTCGGATTGGGCAGGGTCTCGGCGTAATAGGCCCGCGTGCGCTCGTCGGTGGCGCGGGCGAAGGACTCGGGATCCTCCGGATCGACGAAACGGACCTCGATCCCCTGGTCGCGCAGGGTGTTGGCGAACAGGTTCCAGGTGCCGCCGTAGAGGTCGGTCGAGCTGACGATGTTGTCGCCGGCCCGGGCCAGGTTCTGGATGGCGAAGGCGGAAGCCGCCTGGCCCGACGCCACGGCCAGGGCGGCCGCCCCGCCCTCCAGCGCGGCGAGGCGCTGCTCGAGGATGTCGATCGTCGGGTTGCCGATGCGGGTATAGATGTTGCCCAGCTGGCGCAGGGCGAAGAGGTCGGCCGCGTGGTCGGCGCTCTGGAACTGGTAGGACGTGGTCTGGTAGAGCGGCGGGGCCACCGCGCCGGTGGTCGGGTCGGCCCGCCAGCCCGCGTGCAGGGCCAGGGTTTCGGGGTGCGGCTTGCGGTCGGACATCGGCTTCTCCTGAAGCTTTTTCACGTCGATGGCGAAAATCCTAAGCCCGCCTCCTCCCCGTCCGCACGGCCGATAATCTCGCCGTGTGGGCAGAAAAACTCTCACCGAAGGTTGCGGACAAGCCAAACACGCCTCGATGCTCAAGCGTGGCTCAACACGCCGGATGAGCCGCGCCAAACATCACCGATCGCAATAGAACGAACGCAATTACTCATAAGCCGGAATGCGACGAAAACTTATCGTCGAGACCACTCGATAAGTCATAAAAATCAACAACGAAGGAGACTTGCGAGGATTTGGCGGGAGAACAACGACAAGCCACTGTAGTTTTTCTGAATACCGAGAGCGGTAGCCGGCGCCCAGCAATGGTCTCGGGAGCGACGCAAGCCGACGCTTCCTTCTTTGGCGACTTCCCCGCGTTCACTCATGGCCGCCGCTTCGGCGGCGGCCGCTTTTAGGGGGAGGTTCATTCAGGGGCGTTTCCGGTCTTGGTCAGTCGTCGTTCGTTCATCACCCGCGCGTTCACCCTGGGCGGTTTCGCCGCCGGCTATGCGGCGCTCCAGGGCCTGGGCCTGACATCCAGCGCCTTCGCGCAGGACGCGCCGGACCTGCCGCGCGACTTCGGCAAGGGCCGCTCGGTCGTGGTGCTCGGCGCCGGCATCGCCGGCCTGGTCGCGGCCTACGAGCTGGAGCGCGCCGGCTTCTCGGTGACCGTCGTCGAGGCCCGCGAACGGGTCGGCGGTCGCAACTGGACCATCCGCGGCGGCGATCGCGTCGAGACCATCGACCGTCCCAGCCAGACCGCCGGCTTCTCGCCCGGCCTCTATTTCAACGCCGGCCCCGCCCGCCTGCCCAGCCATCACCAGGGCGTGCTGTCCTACGCGCGGACGCTGGGCGTGCCGCTGGAGGTGGAGGTCAATTCCAGCCGCAGCAGCCTGCTGCAGTCGGACGCGTCGTTCGGCGGCAAGCCGGTGCAGCAGCGCCAGGCGATCAACGACCTGCGCGGCGGCCTTTCCGAACTGCTGGCCAAGGCGACACGCGGCGGCGGCCTGGACCAGGAGCTGACCGCGCCGGACAGGGAACGGCTGCTGGCCTTCCTGAAGACCTATGGCGATCTCGACGCTGGCGGCGCCTACAGGGGCTCGGAACGCTCGGGCTATGTGACGACGCCCGGCGCGGCCGAGCAGCGAGGCGTGGCCCGCCCGCCCCTGCCCCTGCGCGACCTGCTGTCGGACGAGGCGCTGCCCTACGCCCTGTTCGAGGAGAACATCCTCATGCAGGCGACCATGCTGGAGCCCACGGGCGGCATGGACGCCATCCCCAAGGCTTTGCACAAGGCGCTGAAGGGTCCCGTGCTGCTGGGCGCCGAGGTCACCGCCTTGCGCCAGACGCCGAAGGTCGCCGAGGTGGCGATCCGCGACCGCAAGAGCGGCGCGGCCCGCAAGCTGACCGCCGACTATCTGGTCGTCACCGTGCCGCTGCCGATCCTGGCCAAGATCCCGAACGATCTGCCGGCCGAGGTCACCGCCGCCATCGCCGGCGCCAAATACGACAACGCCACCAAGGTGGCCTTCGACGCCCCGCGCTTCTGGGAGGCCGAGCAGATCTATGGCGGGCTGTCGTTCGTCGGCGGCGAGACCACCCTGGTCTGGTATCCCAGCGCCGGCTTCCACCAGCCGCGCGGCCTGCTGGTCGGCGCCTACACCGTCGGCGCGCCGGCCCGCGCCTTCCAGGCTCGCAGCTTCGAAGAGCAGGTGGCCCTGACCCGCGCGGCGATCGACAAGCTGCATCCCGGCAAGGGTCGCGAGCCGACCGCGCCGTTGGTGATCGACTGGAACCGCCAGGCCTTCAACCTCGGCCCGTGGATCCACTGGGAGGGCGACGGCAACGACCCGGCCGCCTACCGCCTGCTCAACCAGCCGCAGGGCCGGATCTTCCTGTCCGGCGCCCATCTTTCGCAGCTGCCCAGCTGGCAGGAGGGCGGCGTCGCCGCCGCTCGCCGCACGGTCGGCCTGATCGCCCAGCGCGTCCGCGCCGACGGGCTCACCCTTTCCCGAACGGAGACCCATCCATGATCCGCAAGCTCGCCTTCGCTCTTGTTCTGACCGCCGCCTTCGCGGCGGGCTCTGCAAACGCCGCCGAGATCCGCCGCGCGCCGTCGTCGGGCGCGATCGCCATCACCCCGTCGGTGGCCGTGCCGGCCGGAACCGAGCTGGTGTTCCTGAGCGGCGCCCTGCCGACCATCGCCGACAAGGCCAAGCCCGGCGACACCGAGGCCCAGACCCGCTCGGTGCTCTCGAAGCTGGAAGCGGCGCTGAAGGCCGAGGGCCTGGGGCACGGCGACGTGGTCAAGGCCACCGTCTTCATGGTCGGCGACCCGGCCAAGGGCGGCGAGATCGACTTCGCAGGTCTCAACAAGGCCTGGAGCGAGGTCTTCGGAACCACCACTCAGCCCAACAAGCCCGCCCGCAGCACGGTGAAGGTGGCCGGCCTGGTGCTGCCCGGCGCCCTGGTCGAGATCGAATTCGTCGCCGCCAAGGTCCGCTGACCGGCTCCGCGACGTAACAGCACCCGCCGCGCGACGGGGGCCGCTTTCCCGGCCGATCGCGCACCTTTCCCAACAATCTGAAACTTTCATCGGGGGATAAGATGAAAACCCAAATTCTGGGCGCGTCGGCGCTCGCCTTGTCGTTGGCCGTCTGGGGTACGGCCTTCGCCGATCCCGTCGCGCCGGAACCCGCGCCCGACGCCGCCTCGGTCGAGGGCGTGATCGTCACCGGCACGCGCCAGACCGGCGGCCGCGCGGTGGACAGCCCGGCGCCCGTGCAGGTGATCGCCGAGGACGCCCTGGCCCGCACCGGCCAGCCCGATCTGCGCCTGGCGCTCAGCAACCTGGTGCCTTCGTTCACCGCCCAGGCCTTCGGCGGCGACGCGGCCAACCTGACCCTGTCGGCGCGCCTGCGGGGGCTGAGCGCGAACCACACCCTGGTGCTGATCAACGGCAAGCGCCGCCACGGCACCGCCAACCTCGCCGTGCTGGCGGGCGCCTACCAGGGCTCGGCCGGCGCAGACCTCAACTTCATCCCGACCGCCTCGATCGCCCGCATCGAGGTGCTGACCGACGGCGCCGCGGCCCAGTACGGCACCGACGCCATCGCCGGGGTGATCAACATCATCCTCAAGGACGCCGACCACGGCGGCAGCGCCTCGGCCACCGGCGGCGCCTACTACAAGAACGACGGCGAGACCTACAGCCTGTCGGCCAACGCCGGCTTCGCCCCGGCGCCGGGCGCCTATGTGAACGTGACGCTGGAGAACCGCTTCCACGACTTCAGCTTCAGCGGCAATCCCGACGCGCGCGTCACCTCCACCTCGGCGGTGACCGCCAATCCCACCTGGCCCTCGGCCCTGGCCGGCTATCCCTATGTGAACCAGATCGCCGGCGACGCCCGCTATCAGCTGAACGTCGGCACGGCCTCGGCCGGCTGGAAGGCCAGCGAGGCGGTCGAGGTCTACGCCTTCGGCACCTACGGCGTGAAGAAGGCCACGGCCTACGAGAACTACCGCCTGCCCAACCGCCTGCCGGCCGTCTACCCCAAGGGCTTCAGCCCACGGCTGGAGACGCTGGAGAAGGACGGCGCCCTGACCGGCGGGATCAAGGGCGAGGTCTTCGGCGGCTGGCGCTATGACCTCTCCAGCACCTACGGCCGCGACGACCACGAGGTGCGGGTGCGCAACTCGGCCAACATCCAGCTCTATACCGACACCGGCGCGACCCCGACCGACTTCCACGCCGGCGACTTCATCTTCAGCCAGTGGACCAACAACCTGGATCTCAGCCGCGAGTTCGAGGTCGGCTGGGCCTCGCCGCTGACGCTGGCCCTGGGGCTGGAGCAGCGCAACGAGACCTACGAGATCAAGGCCGGCGACTACGCCTCGCGCTACAAGTCCGGCTCGCAGTCCTATCCGGGCTTCGCCCTGACCGACGCCGGCGAGCACGACCGCGACAGCTGGGCGGCCTATGCCGACCTCGCCGTCTCGCCGGTCGAGAACCTGAAGCTCGACTTCGCCGTGCGCCACGAGAAGTTCAGCGACTTCGGCTCGGCCGACATCGCCAAGCTGACCGGCCGCTACGACTTCACCCCGGCGTTTGCGGTGCGCGGCACGGTCAGCACCGGCTTCCGGGCGCCGACCCTGGCCGAACTCTACTACTCGGCCACCAACGTCTCGCCGACCACCGCCTTCGTGCAGCTGGCGCCGGGATCGGCGGGGGCCAAGCTGCTGGGCGTCGACGGCCTGGATCCGGAAAAGTCGACCAATCTCAGCGTCGGCATCGTGGCCGAGCCCCTGCCCCGGGTGTCGCTGACCATCGACGCCTACCAGATTAAGATCGAGGACCGCATCGTCGGCAGCGGCGCGCTCTACGGCAAGATCAGCGGGACGGTGGTCAACGCGGCCATCACCAACGCCATCGCCGCCAACGGCAACGTGCTGGACCCGTCGGTCGGCACCACCGGCATCAACCTGTTCTCCAACGGCCTGGACACCCGCACCCGCGGCGTCGAGGCCCTGGCCACGACCTGGACCGACCTGGGCGAGTTCGGGAAGATCGACTGGACCCTGGGCGTCAACGTCAACCAGACCAAGGTCACCCGCATCGCGGCCCCGCCCTCGGGCCTGGGCGGGTCGGTGCTCTACGACAAGGCGGCGATCGCGTTCCTCGAGCACGCCTCGCCGCGCTACAAGGCCAATCTGTCGGCGGTCTACACGAACGACCGCTGGACGGTGAACCTGGTCAACACCCTGTACGGCAAGGCCTGGGCCTACACCAACGTCAACGGGACCTACTTCAAGGACGAGATCAAGTCGCACCTGATCACCGACCTGGAACTGTCCTATCGCGTCACCGACGGGCTGAAGGTGGCGCTGGGAGCCAACAACCTGTTCGACGTCTATCCCGAGGAGCTGAACGCCGCCGGCACGGCCGCCTCGGTCGCGGCCGGCAATCCGGGGGTGGCGAAGTATCCCAGCTTCTCGCCGTTCGGGATCAACGGCGGCTACTACTACGCCCGCATCACCTACGACTTCTGACGTCGGCCCCGCCCTGGACGCGACTTGCGTCCGGGGCGGGATCGTCCGGAGCAAGCCGGGGCGAGATCGCGCAAGCCCGGCGGCTGACTTGGGTGCATGGTGGGCTCGACGCCCGCACCAGGAAGGCCGGTCCGATGAGCTGCTCGCACCTTTCGACCATCGTCGTCGTCACGCCCAGCGCCGACGGCTGCGAAGACTGCCTCAAGACCGGCGGCTGGTGGGTTCACCTGCGCCTGTGCCGGGCCTGCGGACATGTCGGCTGCTGCGACCAGTCGCCCGGCCGCCACGCCACGGCCCACTTCAAGGCGACCGACCACCCGATCATCGAAGGCTACGACCCGCCCGAGGGCTGGGGCTGGTGCTATGTCGACGAGGTCTCGTTCGATCTTTCCGAGTACAAGACGCCGCATCCCCGCCCGATCAAGAAGTGGGTGGAGGGGTAGCGGCTTTGCCCAAATCGCAGCTTCCAACGTTCGTCATCCCGGAAGCCGCGAAGCGGCTATCCGGGACCTAGGGGACCGGGCTCCGCGCCTGGATCATCGCCCGACGCCGGCCAGCGCATCGCCGTGGCCCCTGGGTCCCGGCTCTCCGCGCTGCGCGCTGCGGCCGGGATGACGACCTTGGGGAGATCAGGCTGTTTCCTGGGCCGTCGCCCGCACCTCCTCCAGGTGCCGGTGGATGGCCGAGACCACGACCGAGCCCTCGCCTACTCCCGCCGCCACGCGCTTGATCGAGCCCGAGCGCACATCGCCGACGGCGTAGATGCCCAGTTTCTCGGTCTCGTAGGCCGAGCGGGCGCCGGCGACGCCGCTTTCGCCGGTCAGGACGAAGCCCTGCTGGTCGAGGTCGAAACAGCCGGCCAGCCAGTCGGTGTTGGGCTCGGCGCCGATCATCACGAACAGGGCGCCGGCGTCGACGAGCGTCTCCTCGCCCGTCTTGCGGTCGGTCCAGCCGATGCGGCGCAGGGTGCGCTCGCCCTCCAGGCGGGTGACCTCGCTAAACGGATGCAGGGTGATGCGAGCCGAGCTTTCGATGCGCTGGACCAGATAGTCCGACATGGTCGCCGCCAGGCCCTCGCCGCGCACCAGCATGTGCACGTGACCGACGGTGCGGGAGAGGAACATCGCCGCCTGGCCGGCTGAATTGCCGCCGCCGACCACGACGACCGACTGTCCGCGACAGAGGTCGGACTCCATGGCCGTGGCGGCGTAGTGGATCGCCTGGCCGTCGAAGCGGTCGTAGTCCGGCACGTCGAGCTTGCGGTAGCGGGCGCCCGAGGCGATCACCACCGAAAGGGCCTGCAAGGTCTGGCCGTCCTCAAGCTTCAGCCGGTAGGGATGGCGCTCGCAATCGACGCCGACCACGGCCCGCGACACCGCCAGCCGGGCGCCGAACTTTTGGGCCTGGACCTGGGCGCGGCCGGCCAGGGCCTGGCCGGAGATCCCCGTCGGGAAGCCCAGATAGTTCTCGATCTTGGAACTGGCCCCGGCCTGCCCGCCGGGCGCCAGGCCTTCGATGATCACGGTGGAGAGGCCCTCCGAGGCCGCGTAGGTCGCCGCCGACAGGCCCGCCGGTCCGGCTCCGACCACGGCGACGTCGAACACCTGGTCGGGGTCGAAGCGCTCGGTCATGCCCAGGCGGTCGGCCAGGACGGTGGTCTCGGGATTGAGCATCACCACCCGGTCGGGCGTGACCACCGCCGGCAGGTCGCCCAGGGTCAGGCCGTGCTGGCCAAGGCAGCTGGAAGCGTCCGGATCGTTGTCGGCGTCGACCAGCCGCAGGGGATAGCCGTTGCGCACGGCGAAGCGCTCGATGCGCAGGGTGTCGGGATCGTCGGGCCGGCCGATCAGCACGATGCCGACCTGGCCGTGATGCAGGAAGCCCATGCGCCGCAGGATGAAGGCCCGCATGATGATCTCGCCGATGTCGGGCTCGGCGGCCATCATGTGGGCGACGTCCTTGTGGGCGACGCGCACCACCCGGCCGGGCGCCACCACCACCGCCCCGACCAGCAGGGCGCGGGCGCTGACCTGGTCGAGCTCGCCGCTGAACTGGCCGGGACCATGGACGGTGATGATCTCGTCGTCGCCGACCTCGCCGGTGCGGGTGATCCCGACCTTGCCTTCGAGCACCAGGAAGAAGTCGGCCCGGCGATCGCCGCGGCGGAACAGCACCTGGCCGGGGACGATGACCTCCTCGGCGCCGTAGGCCGCCAGCCGCTCGGTCTGCTCCGGCGTCAGCACCGGAAAGATCTGGGCGGTGCGGGCGTAGGGATCGTCGGCGGCGAGCGGCTTGGTCATGGGGGCTTCCTGGCGGCGAGGCTCTAGTTCGGGGGACGTCCCTGGACGGCGTCTTGAACGGAAACGGCGGAACCGGCCGGATGGCCATGGGGGATCACCGCGACGAAGGCCGCAAGGGCGAACATGGCCGCGGCGGCCGTGCTGACGGCCAGTTTCTGGATGTCGGTCACGACGGAGCCTCTCGGAGAGTGGCGGCGCCGCCCGCGCGGGCGGACGGCGCCGGGGCCTCAGGCCTGCAGGAAGGCCAGCAGGTCCTGGTTGAACTGGTCCTTGTGGGTGACGACCAGGGCGTGGGGCGCGCCCGGATAGACCTTCAGGATCGAGCCGGGGATCAGGGCGTGGGCCAGCTGGCCGGTGGCCGCCAGAGGCACGACCTGGTCGTCGTCGCCATGCACGACCAGGGTGGGCACCGTGAACTTCACGACATCGGGGCGGAAGTCGGTCTCGGAGAAGGCCGTGACGCAGTCGTGGGCAGCCTTGATCGAGCCCTGCATGGCGATCTGCAGGGTCTGGGCCAGCAAGGCCGGCGACGCGGCTTCCGGATGGTGGTTCGTGCCGTAGAACAGCGCCCCGAACTTGTCGATGAAGTCGGCCCGGTCGGCCAGGACGCCGTTGCGGATCCAGTCGAACACCGACCTGTCGACGCCTTCGGGGTGGTCGTCGGTCTTGCCGAAGATCGGGGTCACGGCGCTGATCAGGGCCGCCTTGGCCACGCGGGCGGTTCCGTGCTTGCCGATGTAGCGGGCCACGTCGCCGCCGCCCATCGAGAAGCCGACCAGGGTGACGTCCCTGACGTCGAGATGGTCGAGCACGGCGGCGATGTCGTCGGCGAAGGTGTCGTAGTCGTAGCCTTCCCACGGCTGGCTGGAGCGGCCGAAGCCCCGGCGGTCGTGGGCGATCACGCGGAAGCCGCGCGAGGCCAGGAACATCATCTGATATTCCCACATGTCGGCGCTGAGCGGCCAGCCGTGGCTGAAGAACACGACCGGACCGGCGCCCCAGTCCTTGTAGTAGATCTCGGCGCCGTCGGGCGTGGTGATGGTCGGCATGGGAACTCCGCGGGCTTCATGGAACTCGAGGCGCGCCCGGTGGGCCGCCCGGCCGCCGGCGCTCGCCGACGACGGGTGGACGCTAGGGGCCGAGCCCCCTCGCCGCTTGCACCCCATGCCGGTGTTTAGGCTCCAGGCGCCGTGAAGCCTTCGACCAAGGACCCGCGCCGCAACGCCCGGCAAAGCCCCGATCGAAACGTTCAAACGCCCGATGCGCCAGGATTCCGGACACGAAAAAGCGCTCCCCCAGGGCCTCCGGGAAAGCGCTTTGCGATGTCGGTCCGAAAGGCTTCAGGCGCGGTCGCGGCGACCGGCCTCGAACAGGAACCAGACGCGCTTTTCGGTCTCGTCGATCCAGTTTTCCAGCAGGCTGGCGGTGGCGATGTCGCCGTGTTCGTCGCAGGCGTTGTGGGCGGCGCGCATGGCGGCGGCCAGGGCGCCGTTGTCGTCGCGCAGCTCGGCCAGCATGTCGTTCGGCTCGACATAGTCGGCGTCGTTATCGAGCACGCGCTGGCTGCGGGCGATATGGCCGATCGAGCGCAGGGTCGTGCCGCCCAGCTTGCGCACGCGCTCGGCGATCGGGTCGGTCATGGCGTAGAGCTCGTCGCCCTGCTCGTCGAACATCAGGTGGTAGTCGCGGAAGTGCGGACCCGAGACGTGCCAATGGAAGTTCTTAGTCTTGAGGTAGAGCGCGAAGACGTCGGCCAGCAGCGCGGTCAAGGCGGCCGAGATGTCCTTGGCGGCGGCCTCGCCCAGACCCGTGGGCGTGGTCAGCGGGGCCAGGCGGCGCGAGCGGGCGGTTTCGATGTCCATGGTCTTTTAGTCTCCTGGAAGGATCGTCGGCGACATCCTGACGCCGGACGGGAAGGATCTCTTGGCGATGCGCGGCGCCGGCTTGTACGGCCGCGCTTTTTCGGACGGTTCGGCCGTACGGCGCCGCGATGCTGGGTTTCGACAAGACGTCCCGCGGCGGCGTGTTCACGCAGGACGCATGCGCCCCGAACCATCCTCGCCGAACGCTCCGCCCCTCGGCTCAGGCCCGCTCGAGCGAGCCCGTGACCAGGGCGCGGCTCCACGGACGGTTCTCGCGCCGCCAGGCATGGGGCGTCTGGCCCGTGTGACGGCGGAAGAGCCGCGTCAGGTGGGCCTGGTCGGCCAGGCCGCAGACGGCGGCGATGTGGGCCAGGCTCTCGGCGGTCTCCAGCATCAGGCCCTGGGCGTGCTCCAGCCGGCAGCGCATGATCCAGGCGTGCGGGGTCTCGCCGGTGCTGACCTTGAAGGCCCGGCAGAAGTAGCTGGCGCTGAGCCCGACCAGGGCCGCCAGGGTCTCGACGTGCAGGCTGCCGTCGAGATTGGCCTCGACATGAGCGGCGACGGCGCGGATCTGCCAGCCGGCCAGCCCGCCCCTGGCTGGACCGCTGGCCCGGGCCGGCGAGTTGGGCCGGAAGCTGCGCTCCTCGCGGGCATTGGTCAGAACCGCCGCCAGTCGATCGAGCATCGCCCGCGCCGAGCCGAGGTCGTCCTCCAGGGCGGCTCGCGCCTGCTCCAGCAGCCAGATCGCCTGAGGGGGACTAGAAACGGGCGCACTGGAGGCGACGGTTTGGGTCTCGATGGCGCGCAACATGGGTCCGGCCTCCTGCCGCCTCTGATGACCGCAACCTTAGAGACGCCCCATGACATCGGGACACCGAACGGACGTAGGCCGGGCGTACCGACTTGGTTGGCCCGCCCCAGACCTTGGTATGGGGTCCCGGCGAAGGCGGAAGCCGGGCTATGAAGTTTCCCATGCTCGCCCAGCCCTTCCCTTCGCCCGACAGCTCGCCGCTGGGACGCCGCCTGCGGCTGGGCGGCGCGGCCGCGATCGCCGCCGCCGTCTTCGTGGTCGACACCTTCACGCCGCTGTCGAGCGCGGTGGCCGTGCTCTACGTGCTGGTCCTGCTGCTGGTCGGCGAGGACCTGCCGGGCCGGCGGCTGTGGGCCGTGACCCTGGCCTGCGCCGCCCTGGCCACGATCAGCTTCGCCGTCGCCCACGGCCGTGCGCCCCACCTTGCCCCCACCCTGCGGCTGCTGGTCAGCCTGGCGGCCCTGGGCGTGGCGGCCTTCCTCACCGGGCGCAACCAGCAGGCCCGCCGGACCCTGAGCCTCAGCGAGGCCCGCTACCGGACGATCTTCAACACCCTGGCGGTGTCGATCTGGGAGCACGACTTCCGGCCGGTGCAGGCCGCCCTCGACGCCATCCGCGCCCAGGGGGTGACGGATCTGGCCGACCATCTGGCGCGCCATCCCGAACTCGTCCGCCAGATCAAGGCCAGCGTCCGTATCACCGACGTCAACGCCACGGCCCTGACCATGATGGGCGTGACCGACAAGGCCGACTTCTTCGACCGGCTGGACGAGCTGCTGCCCGAGACCGACCAGACCTTCGCCCAGTTCCTGGTCGCCTTCGGCGAGGGTCGGCGCAGCTTCGAGACCGAGACGGTGGTGCGCAGCCGCAGCGGCGAGCTGATCCCGGTGATCGTGGCCCTGAACTTCCCGGCCGACGCCCGGGGGCTGGACCGGGTGCAGGCCTCGATCGTCAACCTGACCGAACGCCGGCGGCTGCAGGAGCGGCTGGACCGCGCCCGCGCCGAGCTGGAGCACGCCCTGCGGGCCGCGACCCTGGGCGTGCTGTCGGCCTCGATCGCCCACGAGGTCAACCAGCCGCTGGCGGCGATCTCCAACGCCGCCGGCGCGGCCCAGCGCTGGCTCGACCGCGACACGCCCGACCTCGACGAGGCCAAGGACGCCGTCGCCGACGTGGTGACCGCCGCCGCCCACGCCGCCGAGGTGGTGCGCGGCATCCGCGGCCTGATCGCCCACGCCCCCGCCGAGCGGGAGCCTCTAGTCGTGGACGGCTTGCTGGCGGCGTCGGCCCGTTTCGTGGCCCGCGAGGTCGCCGAGCACGGGGTCGAACTGGTCCTTGAGGCTCAGGCCGGCGAGACGGTGGTCCACGGCGACCGGGTGGTGCTGCAGCAGGCCCTGGTCAACCTGATGCTCAACGGCGTGCAGGCCATGGCCGGCGGCGCGGTGCGGCGGCTTTCCGTGCGCTCGGCCCGCGAGGGCGACGAGGCGGTGATCGAGATCACCGACACCGGGCCGGGCTTTTCGCCGGAGGCGGCGGAGCGGGCCTTCGACGCCTTCTACACGACCAAGTCCGGCGGCATGGGCCTGGGCCTGGCCATCTGCCACTCGGCGGTCGCGGCGCATGACGGACGGATCGCGATCTTGCCGAGCGACGCCGGGGCGCGGATCGAGATCCGGTTGCCGGCTGCTCAGCGCCTTCTCCCCTAACGCCCGCCCTGGAGCCAGGGCCCTCCTCGGCCACCGACATTGTCCCGGTGAGCGGACGCTATCCGGGTCCGCAAAGGGTGGTGAACGGTCACCGAAACCCTCTCTC
>NZ_QHJY01000102.1 GCF_003185805.1 Caulobacter sp. D5 | reverse complement strand
GTCATGGCGGGGCCTCAGTTGAGAATTGATCTCAACAAGCTGTAGCCCCGCCGTCCGGTCCTGTCGACTACCGTCCCGCCGCGTCCAGCGCCGCGATCACCTCGGGCGGCAGGGTCAGGCGGGCGCCGGCCAGCAGTTCGTCGAGCTGTTCGACGCTGGTGGCGCTGGCGATCGGGGCGGTGATGGCCGGATGGGCGACGATCCAGGCCAGGGCGATCTGGGCCGGGCTCGCGCCGGTCGCCTCGGCCGCCTGGTCGAGCGCGGCCAGAACCCGGAAGCCCTTTTCGTTCAGGTAGTCGCGCGCGACGGTCCGTCCGCGCGCACGCCCCTCCAGGTCGGCCTCGCTGCGGTACTTGCCGGTCAGGAAGCCGGCGGCCAGGCCGTAGAACGGGATGATCCCGACGCCTTCCCGCGTCGTCAGCTCGGCCAGCGCGCCCTCGACCTCGTCGCGGTCATAGAGATTGAACTTCGGCTGGATCGACTCGTAGCGGACCAGGCCCTTGTCGGCCGAGGTCTTCAGCGACGCCTCGAGACGCTCGGGCGTGAAGTTCGAGGCCCCGATGGCCCGCACCTTGCCCGCCTTCACCAGCCGATCGAAGGCCTCCAGCGTCTCGTCGATCGGCGTGGCCGCATCGTCCTCGTGCGACTGGTAGAGGTCGACGTAGTCCGTCTGCAGCCGGCGCAGCGAGTCCTCCAGCGCCGCGACGATGTTGGCCGCCGACAGGCCCGGGCGCTTGGGCCACTTGGCCACCTTGGTCAGGATCTTGATGCTGTCGCGCTTGCCGCCGGCCGCTAGCCAGCGGCCGATCGTCGCCTCGGACTCGCCGCCCTCGTGTCCCGGGACCCAGGCCGAATAGACGTCTGCCGTATCGACCGCGTCGAAGCCGCCATCGACGAAGGCGTCGAGCAGCCGGTGCGAGGTCGTCTCGTCGGCCGTCCAGCCGAAGACGTTGCCGCCGAACACCAGCGGGGCGATCGAGAGGCCGGAGCGGCCGAGAGGGCGTTGGCTCATGAAGCAGGTCCTTGGTCGAAGACGGCCGTGACTGTGGGCGGCTTCACCCGCCCTCGCCCAATCAAACTTTGAAATAAGGCCTATTGGGCGCGAGCAGCGGATCTATCCGAAACCGCCCGCACGCCCTCTTCCGTAAAACCCCCGCGAAAGCGGGGGCCCAGGCTTTTTCTGCAATCCGCCGCGCTCGACGATAAAACACCTGGGTCCCCGCTTTCGCGGGGATTTTACGGGTGAAGAGGTCAGGCCGCCGCCGCAGCGGCCCCGTCGAACACCGGCGCGTCCTGCGGCGCCAGGGTCGCCTTGCCGCGCAGCAGGTCGGCCGCCCGCTCGGCGATCATGATCGTGGGCGCATTGGTGTTGCCGCCGATCAGGGTCGGCATCACCGAGGCGTCGATCACACGCAGGCCCGAAAGGCCCTGCACCCGCAGCTGGTCGTCGACCACCGCCAGCGGATCGCCGGCCGCGCCCATCCGGCAGGTGCCGACCGGGTGATAGATCGTCTCGGCCTTGGCCCGGATCCAGGCGTCGATCTCGGCGTCGCTCTTCACCCCGCCGCCCGGCGCGTACTCGCTGTCGCGATAGGGATCGAGCGCCGCCTGGGCGGCGACGTCACGGCCGATCCGCACGCCTTCGCGCATGGCCCGGCGGTCCTCGTCGGCGGCCAGGTAGTTGGCCAGGATCGTCGGATCGTCGAACGGGTCGGCCGACCGCAGCCCGATGTGGCCTCGGCTCTCCGGCCGCAGCTGACAGATGTGCAGGGTGAAGCCGTCCTTCTCGACCACCACCTTGCCGTGGTCCTGCATGATCGCCAGCACCGCGTGGATCTGCAGGTCGGGCCGGTCGAGATCGGGCCGCGAGCGCAGGAAGGCGCCCGACTCCAGGAAGTTCTGCCGGCCGATGCCCTTGCCCATCAGCAGGTAGGAAAGGCCGACGCCCAGCTTGTTCAGCCCCTTGTTGGCCGAATAGGCGGTCTTCAGCCCCTTGGTCGTCCACGACAGGCAGACGTCCAGGTGATCCTGCAGGTTCTGGCCGACCCCGCGCGACTCGTGGATGGTCGAGATGCCGTGCGTCTTGAGCGCGTCCGGGTCGCCGATCCCCGACAATTGCAGAATTTGCGGAGACTGCACCGCGCCGGCGCTCAGCAGCACCTCGGCGTCGGCGTGCGCGACCGCCGTCTGGCCGCCCTTGCCTGCGACATATTCGACACCGATCGCCCGGCCTTTCTCGACGAGGATCCGCGTCGTGCGGGCCTCGGTGATGCAGGTCAGGTTCGGCCGCGCCAGGGCCCCGGCCAGATAGGCGGCGGCCGCGCTCCAGCGCTTGCCGTCGCGGATGGTCAGGTCGTAGGGGCCGAAGCCCTCCTGCTGGAAGCCGTTGAAATCCTTGGTCACCGGGTGGCCCGCCTGGCGCCCCGCCTCGATCACCGCCTTGTAGAACGGGCTGTCGGACTCGCCGGCCGAGACATGCAGCGGCCCGTCGCCGCCATGATAGTCGCAGCCCCCGCCGTGGAAGGTCTCCGACCGTTTGAAGTAGGGCAGCACCTCGGAATACGACCAGCCCGACAGGCCCATCTGCCGCCACTGGTCGTAGTCGCGCGCATGGCCGCGGATATAGATCATGCCGTTGATCGCCGAGGATCCGCCCAGGCCCCGGCCGCGCGGCCACCACAGGCGGCGGCCGTCCAGGTTCGGCTCCGGATCGGTCCAGAACCCCCAGTTGCTCTCGCCTTTTGCCTTGATCAGCTCGCCCACGCCCGCGGGCATGCGCACCAGCACCGAGCCGTTCTTGCCGCCGGCTTCCAGCAGCAGAACCTTCACCGCCGGATCCTCGCTCAACCGCGCGGCCAGCACGCAGCCCGCCGAACCGGCGCCGATGATGACGTAGTCGTAGCGCGTGCCCGACATGGCGTCCCTCCCACAATGTTATCGTTGTTAAGACAGAGAGTGACCTGGCCCGGCGACGGCGGCAAGAGGGCGCGTAAACGCCGCCATAACGTCGTTACGCATTTTGCGCGAACTCAACCTTAATCCGATCTGCAAACCTGCCCGCCATCATGACGGCATCAGATCGATCGGCGGCTTCGTGGAGAGCGCCTTCCGGTCATCCGAACTTCCAACGGCGGCTTCGATCCCGCTGCCGCCGTGAGAAGCCCCGCGCACCGAGCCCCTCGCGCGGGTCCGTCAGGAGCGCCGCCGTCTTCCCCCCAGAGGGCGGCGCTCCTGCATTTTTCCGGCTCAGAGAGCCGTGAGACCGGCGCGGTAGCGCTTCCAGTTCTCGACATAGTGCAGGGCCGAGGCCTGCAGGATCATCGCCTGGTGCTCGCTGACCTCGCGGATGATCTTGCCCGGCGCGCCGACCACCATCGAGTTGTCGGGGATCTCCTTGCCCTCGGTGATCAGGGCGCCGGCCCCGATCAGGCAGTTCTTCCCGATCCTGGCGCCGTTGAGGATGATCGAGCCGATGCCGATCAGCGAGCCGTCGCCGATCGTGCAGCCGTGCAGCATCACCATGTGGCCGACGGTGACGTTGGCGCCGATGGTCAGCGGGACGCCGGCGTCGGTGTGCAGCACCGAGCCGTCCTGGATGTTGCTGTTCCGCCCGATCATGATCGGGTCGTTGTCGCCGCGCAGCACCGCGCCCCACCAGACGCTGGCGTTCGGCTCGAGAACGACATTACCCATCACGCTGGCGCTCGGGGCGATCCAGTATTCGCCTTCCGGGGGAAGCCGCGGCGCCACATCGCCCAACGAATAGACAGTCATCCGTACACCCCGTGTTCTTTTGGCACGCAGAATCTTAATCGCTCAGAAACCATAATCACCCCATTGTAAATCCGGTGATTCGGCATGGAACATCCCTTCATCGGGAGACTTCCTTCCGTATCCGCCGCGGACCATACCGACCGCGGCCTCCTGACGACGGAGAACAGGGTCTTGCGTTCGGCGTTCCGGCGTACAGCACCGCCTTCCTGGGGCTCCACCGAGCCGCCTGGCCGCGCCTGCGGCTCCGTCTTCTGCTCCTCTCATCGACCCAAGGACGACGCCTCGCGGCCTCGTCCTTTTTTCATGCCTGAATGGAGGCTTTGATGACCAAGCGAGCCCTGAAGCGGATGGTGCGCGAGGGCGCGGACGACCGCTATGACGACGCCAAGGTGCGTCGCCTGCCGGTGGAGCATCGCGGCGGCTGGTCGCCGCTGGGCGAGACGGACAACGCGCCCCGGGATCAGAGCTACATCAAGACGATAAAACCAAAATCACCGGGCCAGGCCCAGCTGATGGAGGCGATGGACAGCAAGAACCTGGTCATGGCGCTCGGTCCGGCCGGCACCGGCAAGACCTATCTGGCCATCGCCAAGGCCGTGGAGGCGCTGGAGGCCGGCCGGGTCAACCGCATCGTCCTGTCACGTCCCGCCGTCGAGGCCGGGGAGTCGATCGGCTATCTGCCGGGCGACATGGAAGACAAGCTGGCCCCCTATCTGCGCCCGCTCTACGACGCCCTGACCGATCGCCTTTCGGTCAAGCGCATGCGGGCCCTGATGGCCGAGGGCGCCATCGAGATCGCCCCGGTCGGCTTCATGCGCGGCCGCACCCTCAACAACGCCTTCGTGGTCATCGACGAGGCCCAGAACTGCACCTACATGCAGCTGAAGATGCTGCTGACGCGCCTGGGCTGGCACTCGACCATGGTGGTCACCGGCGACCCGAACCAGTCGGACCTGCTGCCGGGCATCTCGGGCCTGGCCGACGTGGCCGCCCGGTTCGAGGAGCTGTCCAACATCGCCGTCGTCCGCCTGGCCGACAAGGACATCGTCCGTCATCCCCTGGTGGCCGAGATGCTTGGCGTTCTGTGACCCTAAATCTGTGATTTTGTAACAGCCTATGCCCTTCAGGGCTTGAGTATGGGGCGGTCGGACTGCAAGGTCCGGCCGCTTTAACTGTTTTGGGACCCCATATGTCCGATGCCGCCGCCGCCCCACGCTCGGAGTTCACGCTCCGCGGCGTGCTTCTGGGGATCCTGATCACCGTCGTCTTCACGGCCGCCCAGGTCTATCTCGGCCTGAAGGTCGGCCTGACCTTCGCCACCTCGATCCCCGCCGCGGTGATCTCGATGGCCCTGCTGCGGTTCTTCAAGACCTCGACCATCCAGGAAAACAACATCGTCCAGACGATCGCCTCGGCGGCCGGCACGCTGTCGTCGGTGATCTTCGTGCTGCCGGGCCTGCTGATGATCGGCTGGTGGTCGAACATCCCGTTCCTGGCCACCTTCGGCATCTGCGCCGTCGGCGGCATCCTGGGCGTGATGTACACGATCCCCCTGCGCCGGGCGCTGGTGACCAACTCGCCCCTGCCCTATCCGGAAGGCGTCGCCGCGGCCGAGGTGCTGAAGGTCGGCGCCGGTTCGCGCGAGGGCGCGGCCGAGGGCAAGGCGGGCCTGTGGGCGGTGATCGCCGGCACCCTGGCGTCGGCGGCCTTCGCGGCCCTGGGCGCGGCCAAGATCTTCGCCGCCGAGGTCGCCACCTACTTCAAGGTCGGCAAGGGCGCGACCGGCATCGGCGCCTCCAGCTCGCTGGCGCTGATGGGCGCGGGCCACCTGATGGGCATCACCGTCGGCATCGCCATGTTCACCGGCCTGTTCATCGCCTGGGCCGTGCTGGTGCCGATCCTGACCGGCGTGTTCCCGGCCGAAGCCGGCATGAGCGTCGCCGACCACGCCCTGAAGGTCTGGTCCACCAAGGTCCGCTTCCTGGGCGCCGGCGTCATCGGCGCGGCCGCCATCTGGACCCTGGGCAAGCTGGTGGTTCCGATCTGGCGCGGCCTGGTCTCGGCCTTCGAGGCCGGCAAGGCCCGCCGCTCGGGCTCCGGCGACATTCCCCGCGTCGAGCAGGACATCCCGCTCTTCGTCGTCGGCCTGGTGTCGGTGGCCCTGCTGGCCCCGGCCGGCTGGCTGCTGGCAGCCTTCGCGCTCGGCGGTCCCGCCGGCGCCCTGGCCCTGCCGCTGACCATCGTCGGCGTCGCCTACCTGGTGTTCGCCGGCCTGCTGGCCGCCGCCGTCTGCGGCTACATGGCCGGCCTGATCGGCTCGTCCAACAGCCCGGTCTCGGGCATCGCCATCCTGACCGTGCTGGGCGCCTCGCTGCTGGTCGGCGCCATCGGCCGCGGCCTGATCGGCCCGGACGCCGCCAAGGCCCTGGTCGCCTTCGCCCTCTATGTCACCGCCACCGTCCTGGCCGTGGCCGTGGTCGCCAACGACAACCTGCAGGACCTGAAGACCGGCCAGCTGGTCGACGCCACGCCGTGGAAGCAGCAGACGGCCCTGGTGATCGGCGTGCTGTCGGGCGCCGTGGTCATCCCGTTCGTGCTGGACCTGCTGGCCAAGTCCAACGGCTTCGTCGGCGCGCCGAACCTCAACGTCGTGCCCGGCGCCGAGCCCCTGGCCGCGCCGCAGGCGACCCTGATCTCGACCCTGGCCAAGGGCGTCATCGGCCATAACCTGCAATGGGACCTGCTGGGCGTCGGCGCCCTGATCGGCCTGGTCCTGGTGGTCGTCGACATCGTCCTGCGCCGCGCCAGCAAGGATCGCTTCAGCCTGCCGCCGCTGGGCGTTGGCCTGGCCATCTACCTGCCCAGCGCCGTGACCGCTCCCGTGGTGGTCGGCGCCGTCGCCGGCTGGATCTTCGAGCGCGTGGTCGCCAAGGACCGCAAGGCCGAGGTCGCCAAGCGCCTGGGCGTGCTGATCGCCTCGGGCTTCATCGTCGGCGAGAGCCTGTTCAACGTGGCCCTGGCCCTGCTGATCGTGGCCACCAACAAGGGCGCGCCCCTGGCCATCGCCTCGCCGCCGCCCGAGCACCTGGGCATGATCATCGCCCTGGTCGTCGCGGCGATCCTGGTGGCGGGCCTCTACGCCTGGTGCCGCATCCAGGCCCGGAAGACCGAACAGGCCTGATCGGGCCTCCAACGATTGAAGAACGAAGACCCCGGAAGGTTCTCCTTCCGGGGTCTTTTTCATTCCGCCGCCAACACGGTGAACCAGACGTCCGCCCGCCGCTCGAAGCCCAGGGCCCGGTAGAGCGCGTTAGCCCCGGCGTTGTCGGCGTAGCTGTGCAGGAACGGCGTCTCGCCCCGCGCCAGGATCTTGCCGGCCACGTGGGCCATCAGTCCGGCGGCGTAGCCCTGGCCCCGGAAGTCGGGACGGGTGCAGACGCCGCTGACCTCGGTGAAGCCGTCCGGGCGCATCCGCTCGCCGGCCATGGCCGCCAGTTCGCCGCCG
>NZ_QHJY01000011.1 GCF_003185805.1 Caulobacter sp. D5 | reverse complement strand
GGCCGGCCGGCCGATGATCCGCGCCACGCCCACGGGCGTCTCGGCCATGATCGACGCCCAGGGACGGGTGGTCGGCGGCCAGCGTCTCGACCTTGGCCAGCGCGGCGTGATCGACGCCAACCTTCCCGCGACCGGCCGCGACACGTTCGCGCCCAGGGTAGTGGACTGGCCGTTTTTGGCGTTCATTCTCGCGTCGGTGGCGATCTGTATCGGAAGTTCGCGTAACCGCGTCCGCAAGTTTGCCGACGTGAAAGATATAGGCTGAACTAAAACCGCAATCTCAGGTCTATGCCTAAGCATGACCGTCGCCATTGAATCCCCCACCGAAATCGAGCGCTCGCCCAACCCCGTGGACCTGCACGTGGGCGCCCGCATCCGCATGCGCCGCAAGATCCTGGGCGTCAGCCAGGAGAAGCTCGCCGAGAGCCTGGGCCTGACCTTCCAGCAGGTGCAGAAGTACGAGCGAGGCGCCAACCGCGTCAGCGCCAGCAAGCTCTACGAGATCGCCCGCAGCCTTCAGGCCCCCGGGGCCTACTTCTTCGAAGGCCTGGCCGATCCGTCCGAGCCCGGCGACGGCGAGGTCCGCAACGACCTCCAGGTCCACGAGTTCCTGATGACCCCCGAGGGTCTGGAACTGGCCGGCCTGTTCCCCAAGCTCACCAAGGCCCCGGTTCGCCGCCGGCTGCTGGACCTGGTGCGCTCGATGGCCGACGAAGAGCTCTGACGCCCGTCAGGCTCGGCTTGCGGATATAAACTTATCTTTATATGTTCCGCGGGAATGTTCGCGAGGCTGCCGCCCCGTGGGCGCAGGACCCTAGCCGGAGCGTTTCCACTTGAGCCGTTCGTCCTACATCTTCACGAGTGAAAGCGTCTCCGAAGGCCACCCCGACAAGGTGGCCGACCGGATCAGCGACACCGTCGTCGACGCCTTCCTCACCGCCGACCCCGAAGCCCGCGTCGCCTGCGAGACCCTGGTCACCACCAACCGCATCGTCCTGGCGGGCGAAGTGCGCGCCGGCAAGCCGGGCGGCGACAAGGCGGCCAACAAGCAGCTGACCAAGGATATCCTCAAGTCGCTGGAGCCCAAGGTCCGCGCCGCGATCAAGGATATCGGCTACGAGCAGAAGGGCTTCCACTGGGAGAAGGCCAAGTTCGCCAACTTCCTGCACGGCCAGTCGGCGCACATCGCCCAGGGCGTGGACGCCACCGAGAAGAAGGACGAGGGCGCCGGCGACCAGGGCATCATGTTCGGCTACGCCAGCACCGAGACCCCGGAGCTGATGCCGGCGACCCTGCAGTACAGCCACAACATCCTCAAGCGCCTGGCCGAGCTGCGCCATTCGGGCGAGCTGTCTGAGCTCGAACCCGACGCCAAGAGCCAGGTGACCCTGGAATACGACGGCGCCGGCGTGCCGCAGCGCGTCGTCTCGATCGTCGTCTCGCACCAGCACAAGAAGAAGATCGACGGCAAGGCAGCCACGTCCAAGCGCGTGCTCGACCTGATCAAGCCGCACATCCTGCCGATCTTCCCGGAAGGCCTGATCACCAAGAAGACCCAGTGGCTGGTCAACCCGACCGGCCGCTTCGAGATCGGCGGTCCGGACGGCGACGCCGGCGTCACCGGCCGCAAGATCATCGTCGACACCTACGGCGGCGCGGCGCCGCACGGCGGCGGCGCCTTCTCGGGCAAGGATCCGACCAAGGTCGACCGTTCGGCCGCCTATGCCTGCCGCTACCTGGCCAAGAACGTCGTGGCCTCGGGCCTGGCCGAGCGCTGCACCATCCAGATCGCCTACGCCATCGGCGTGGCCCAGCCGGTCTCGTTCCACGTCGACCTGCACGGCACCGGCAAGGTGGATCCGGCGGTCCTGGAAAAGACCCTGCCGCAGCTGATCGGCGGCGCCACCCCGCGTTCGATCCGCGAGCACCTGCAGCTGAACCGCCCGATCTACGCCCGCACCGCCGCCTACGGCCACTTCGGCCGCACGCCGGACAACGAAGGCGGCTTCTCGTGGGAGAAGACCGACCTGGTGTCGGAGCTGAAGGGCCTGGCGTAAGCCCGGTCTCAGTCCTTCTTCAAAACGCCGGTGAGGGTGGTGATCAGGACCGCGGTCAGGATCGCCCCCAGGATCTGATACAGCACCCGCCCCGCCTGGACGCCGCCGCCTAGCGCGCCGCGCGTTTCCAGGCGGCAGGCGCTTTCCTGGCCGAGATCCAGCACTGGAATGATCAGGTCGACCGCGTAGAGCGGCGTGACGACGGCGGGACAGCCTTCCGACGCGCGCGCCAGCCGAGCCCCCGGCAAACGCTCGCGCAAAGCGGCCGGAACGATCGCCGGCGCCTCGGGCCGCCAGATGTACTGGGTGTCCACGGCCGGCCCGTCGACCGGCACGAACAACACCAATCCCAGATGCAGGGCGACGGTCAGGATCAAGCCGCCTGCCAGCGCGTAGCTCGTCGTCCAGGCCAGGGCCCGGGCCGGCGAGTAGCCGTAGCGCGACGTCACGTCCATGAACCGTGAGACCAGCCGACTCCAAAAGCCGTCGGCCTTGCAACGGGCCCGCATCCGGCGCTTTTCGATGGCCACCCGGTCAGCGTCCGCGCTGTGCCCGCCGGCCCGCAACACCTTGGCCAGTTGCTCGTAGGGCTGGGGCGAGAAGTCCTTGGCCTTGGGCGACTTGCCGTGCTGCAGCCTCAGCCAATCGAGGCGGCGCTTTGCGTCGCTGTTGGCCGCGCCATGGGCCTTGAGGGTCTCGTAGGTGAAACCGGTCAGGTCCAGGCGGCCCGCCTCGGGCCATGCAGTCCATGGATCATCGTCTAGCAGGCGCGTGCGAGCTGCAACGAGCGAGAATCTGCCCGCGGGCCTGGCATCTCCGTCCAGCGCCGTGTTCCTCGAAACTTCCATCACGATGCCTAGATCAGCGTCGTCGAGCACCACCGACAGGCCGTTGAATCCTTCGTCGAAACGATTTCCGACGAGGAGGAAGCCGCCCGACACCGTCGCCCCTAGAAAGTCGACCCGCCCCTCCACCGTAACGTCGACCAGGCCCAGGTTGCCGCCGACACGAGCGCATGCGCCTTTCAACGCCAGCTTTCCGGCAGACTTCAGTTCGCCTCCGAGCACCCAGGAGCCGCCTACACGTACGCCAAAGGCGTCAATCAGACCGGTTGCGTGAAACGGGTGGCCCATCTCGATGGAGCCGGTAATTTCCGCTTCCGTGATGGAAAGGCACGCTCCATCAGCGACGAGTTGAGCGCCGGAAAGCGCCAATTGACTCATCTTGGCGCCCCGGAGGACGAACCTGCCAGTCACATGCGCTTCTTCGGCAAACAGGTCGCCGCCGATCCTGGCGCCGCTCAAATCGATCGCTGTGCGCGAGGAGCGCTCTTCGACGCCCACCCGGGCCTTGTAGAGGGAGAGATTCCGCTCGATCCGCGTATCAATGCCGGAGAGCCCCGACAAAGTACTACCCGCCAGGGAGAGGCCGGCAATCGTCGACTGATTCAGATTCAGCTGGTCGGTCAGTACACAGCCGATGAGCCGTAGAAACGGCAGCGGTCCGTCCCGGTCGTGGCGAGCATAGGCGAAATCGAGGTCGATCTCGCCGACGATCTTGGCGCCTTCCAGTCGCACGCCCCGGGGCGTGGGCGGATAACCGGGAACCTCGCCCAGCAGTAGGGCGGCGATCACCGCGCCCCGGATCACTGGCAATTCGGCGTCTTCCCCCGGCGGCAAGACGCAGTGGCCGCCCCGGGCGACGCATTCTATGAGCCGCAGCTCGTCCGGCGTGTAGTCGCCCGCGGGCGGGTCGGCCATGTCCTTCATCGTAAGCCCCCCAGCTATGCCCCATCTGTGCACGGGCCAGCCGCCTAGACAACCGAAGGAAGAGTTCAATCTCACGGATCGCGGTCATCCGCTCAGGGACCGCGCCGGACGGTTCCGTCTTGGCTGCGGACGCGCTAAGTCGTCGCCCCATGACCAATCCCCAACAGCCCCACGGGCCGCTGCGCTCGTTCGGCCGACTGAAGTCGCGGCCAGTGAAGCCGCGCCAGCAGGCCCTGCTCGACAGCCTGCTGCCGACCATCAGCGTGCCGCACGAGGCCTTCCAGCCCCGCGACCTGATGCCCGACGCCAAGGAAGTCTGGCTGGAGATCGGCTTCGGCGGCGGCGAGCACATGGCCGCCCAGGCCGGCCGCCGTCCCGATGTGCTGGTGATCGGGGCCGAGCCCTTCGTCAACGGCGTGGCCAGCGCCGTCCGCCACGTCGAGGAACAGGCCCTCTCCAACGTCCGCATCCACGAGGGCGACGCCCGTGACGTGGTCGGCTGGCTGCCCGACGCCTCGATCGACCGCCTGTTCGTGATGTTCCCCGACCCCTGGCACAAGGCCCGGCACAACAAGCGCCGGATCATCCAGCCGGAGTTCGTGACCGAGCTGGCCCGCGTGCTGAAGCCGGGCGCGGCCTTCCGCTTCGCCACCGACTGGGCCGACTACGCCGAGTGGACGATCGAGCGGGTGCTGGCCAGCCCCGCCTTCCGCTTCGCCGAGGCGGACGCTGATCGCCAGGCCATCCCGGCCGACCACGTCACCACCCGCTACGAGGAAAAGAAGCTGGGCGACTGCGCCCCGGTGTTCCTCGATTTCGTGCGGACCTGAGCCGCTCCCCAGGCGCCCCCCGGGGCCGCCGGGATCGGACCCAAAAGAAAAGGGCGCGGGGTGAACCCGCGCCCTTTGTCTTGATCCAGGTCAATCACTCTTCGATCGGCACGCCGTAGAGTTCGAGCCGGTGATCGATCAGCTTGTAGCCGAGCTTCCTGGCGATCGCGTGCTGCAGGGCCTCGATCTCCTCGTCCACGAACTCGACGACCTTGCCGGTCTTCATGTCGATCAGGTGGTCGTGGTGATGGGTCGGGGTCTCTTCGTAGCGCGAGCGGCCGTCCCGGAAGTCGTGGCGCTCGATGATGCCGCTCTCCTCGAACAGGCGGACGGTGCGGTAGACCGTCGCGATCGAGATGTGCGGGTCGATGGCGTGGGCGCGGCGGTGCAGCTCCTCGACGTCCGGATGGTCGTCAGCCGACGACAGTACGCGCGCGATGACCCGACGCTGGTCGGTCATGCGCATGCCTTTTTCGATGCAGAGCTTTTCGAGGCGGTCCAAGGCGGCGTCTCCGTCGGGGATTCGCGGGCACAATAGGCAATCGCTTCTTAAGTGTTAAGCGCCCGCCGCATCACGACGGCGTCCTTGGCGCCGTCAGGATGGGGATAATAGCCCTTCCTGAGACCCACTTGCGAAAAGCCGGTCGCCTTGTAGAGCCCGATCGCCCCCAGATTGTCGGCCGCGACCTCCAGGAACAGGTCGAAGGCCTTGGCCTCGGCGGCGATCCCGGCCGCCATCTCGACCAGGGCCGCGCCCCAGCCGCGCCGGCGGGCGGCCGGATCGACGGCGATGGTCAGGATTTCGGCCTCGCCGGCGATCGCCCGGCACAGGATGAAGCCACGCGGCGCTTCCGGCTCGCCCGAACCGCCCAGCACGGCGAAGACGCCGGGCGAGTTGAACAGGGCCTCGAACTCGGTCGGGCTCCACGGCCGGTCGAAGGCCTTTTCGTGCAGGTCCGCCAGGTCCCAGCACGCTTCCAGTCCGACAGGGCGCAGGTTCATGCGGCGGGCATCGTGGCGTAGGGGGCGCGCAGATAGAGCGGCCGGGGCGAATGGGTCGGGGCCGGCCGGGCGGCCGCCAGGCGGGCGATGGCCACGGGGTCGGCGGACGCCGGGGTCAGGACGGTCGCATCATGCAGCACGCCCTCCAGCAGCGGCGCGCCGGAGCCCACCAGGGTGGCCGGACCGCCCGACCATAGCTCGGCCAGGCGGGCGGTCGCCGCGCCCAGGTCGAGGGCGTCGGGCGCCATCAGGGCCGTCCCGCCGTCGAAGACCTGCAGATAGACCTGGCCCATCTTGGCGTCGAGGACGGCGGCGACGAAGCCCTTGGCCTCCGACGAGGCCGCCAGGGCCTCCAGGCTGTTCACCCCCACGCAGGGGATCGAAAGGGCCTGGGCCAGGCCCTTGGCGAAGGACAATCCCACCCGCAGGCCGGTGAAGGATCCCGGGCCGACGGTGACGGCGATGCGGTCGAGCTGGGAAAAGGCGATCCCGGCCTCGGCGGCGACCGCCTTGGCCAGGGGCGCGATGCGCTCCTGGTGGCCGCGGGTCATGGGTTCGGTGCGGGCGGCCAGCGTACGGCCGTCCTCGATCACGGCGACCGAGGCGGCCGCCAGGCAGGTGTCGACGGAAAGAACGCGCAAGGTCAGGCGGCCCCGACCTGGGCGGTCTCGGCCGGACGCCAGATGAATTCGTTGAGCTGGGCCTTGGCCTTCAGGGTCTTTTCGTCGGGCACGCCGCCCTTGGTCCAGCCGGGCACGCCGAAGACATAGGACACGGTCGGGGCCTCGGGGCGCACGCAGACCACCGCATTGATCGTCCGGCCCTCGCCGGCCCGGCACTGATCGACGGTGAAGCCCAGAGCCTCCCACTTGGCCAGCAGGCCCTCGCCCTTGGGACCGCGCACGTCGCCGGCCGCCAGGCGGATCTCGGAAATGCCGCCGTCGGCGCCCTTGCCGATCTCCAGCAGCGGAACCTTGTCCTGCTCGACGACGATGATCGGCCCGGGCGGGCCCTCGCCGACATGGATGAAGGCGCTCTTGACCTGGGCCTTGGGGAACAGGGCCGCGATGGTCGGCTGGTCGAAGGCGGTGGCGGCGGTGATGGGCCCGACGCCCGCGGCGCCCACCTGCAGCGGTCCGCCGACATAGGGGGTGATCTTCACGGCGACGGGACCGTCGGCCGGCTTGCCCGCTTCCTGCTCGGCCTGCGGGGCCGCGGCGGAAGGCGCGGAGGTCTTTTCGGCGGGGCCGCAGGCGGCCAGCAGGGCCAGCGGGGCGGCGAGGAGCGCGAGACGAAGGGTCATGACGAGGGTTCTAACGCCCAAGCGCGAAAATCGCACGCCATCGTGCGATTTTCGCGCCCGGGATGACATGTCAGACGATCGAGGCGGCTTCCTCGAAGTCCAGGCGCGGGCTGCGCGGGAACAGGTTCTCGTCGGTGCCGTAGCCGATCGAGGCGATGAAATTGCTCTTGATGTTCGTGCCTTCGAAGAAGGCCGCGTCCACGCCGGCGTTGTCGAAGCCCGACATCGCCCCGACGTCCAGGCCGAGCGCCCGGGCCGCGAGGATGAAATAGCCGCCCTGCAGCGAGCTGTTGCGGAACGCGCCCCACTCCTTGGCCACGGGGTCGCCGAACCAGTTCTTGGCGCCCGGGGCGTGCGGGAACAGCTTGTCGAGGGTCTCGGGGAAATCGAGGTCGTAGCCGACGATGACGGTGACCGGGGCCTGGCGGATCTTCGGGCCGTTCGAGCCTGACGACAGGGCCGCCAGCTTTTCCTTGGCTTCCGGGCTGGTCACGAAGACGAAGCGGGCCGGGGTCGAGTTGGCGGCGGTCGGGCCGAACTTCACCAGGTCGTACAGCTCACGCAGCACCGCCTCGGGCACGGGGTCGGACTTCCAGCCGTTGCGCGTGCGCGCCTGCGTGAAGAGTTGGGCCAGGGCGGCGGCGTCGAGCTTGGACATCAGCAATCCTTATAGGGAGCCATAATCGCAACTTATAGAGTTACAGTATGGTGTTCCCAGCGGATCACGGCAAGGCCGGCGATGCGCGCCGGGACCGAAAATCAGAGCGTCTGCTCGACCCGGGTCACTTCCGGCACATAGTGCTTGAGCATGTTCTCGACGCCCGACTTCAGCGTCGCCGAGGACGACGGGCAGCCCGAGCAGGCGCCGCGCATGTGCAGCCAGACCACGCCCGTGGCCGGCTCGAACTTGCTGAACACGATGTCGCCGCCGTCCTGGGCCACGGCCGGACGGATGCGGGTGTCGAGCAGTTCCTTGATCTCCGAGACGATCTGGGCCGCCTCCCCGTCATAGACGCCGTCGTCGTCGTGGCCGCTGTCGACCTGGTCCAGCAGCAGCGGACGGCCGCTGGTGAAGTGGTCCATGATGGCCGCCAGGATCGGGGCCTTCAGGTGCGGCCACTGGGCGTCCTCGCCCTTGGTCACCGTCAGAAAGTCCGGACCGAAGAACACCCGGGTCACGTCGCCCAGCCGGAACAGGGCGTCGGCCAGCGGCGAGGCCTCGCCTTCCTCGGGGGTGCGGAACTCCCGGGCGCCGTCCGCCAGAACCTCGCGGCCGGGCAGGAACTTCAGGACCTCGGGATTGGGCGTGGTTTCGGTCTGGATGAACATGCGGAACATGTGGCGCTTGAGGAGCCGAAGGGCAAGGCCCTGGAAAACCTCTCCCATAGGGAGAGGGAGGGGCCCGCCGCGAAGCGGTGGGAGGGTGAGGGGTTTCGCCCTCACCGATTTTCCCAAGATCGTGCCGGCACGCCGGCCGACGCCTTACCCCCTCATCCTCCCGCGCCTTTGGCGCGGGCCCCTCCTTCTCCCCATGGGAGAAGGGGAAAACTCAGGCCCCCCAGAAGCCGACCAGCTTCTTGACCTCGGCCACCGTCGGGGCGGCGACCTCGCGGGCCTTTTCGGCGCCGGCCGCCAGGATGCGGTCGAGCTCGCCCTTGTCCGACAGCAGGCCGCGCATCTTCTCGCCGACCGGGGCCAGCTTCTCGACCGCCAGCTCGGCCAGGGCCGGCTTGAAGGCGCCGAAGCCCTTGCCGGCGTAGTCGGCCAGCACCTCGGCCTTCGAGCGGCCCGACAGGGCGGCGAAGATGCCGACCAGGTTGTCGGCCTCGGCGCGGGTCGCCAGCTCTTCCAGGGTCTCGGGAAGCGGCTCGGGGTCGGTGCGGGCCTTCTTGATCTTGCCGGCGATGGCGTCGGCGTCGTCGGTCAGGTTGATGCGGCTGTAGTCCGAAGGATCGGACTTGCTCATCTTGGCCGAGCCGTCGCGCAGGCTCATGACGCGCGCGCCCGGCCCCTGGATCAGCGGATCGGGCTGCGGGAAGAAGCCCGGCGCCTTGAAGTCGTGGTTGAACTTCTGGGCGATGTCGCGGGTCAGTTCCAGGTGCTGCTTCTGGTCCTCGCCCACCGGCACGTGGGTGGCCTTGTAGATCAGGATGTCGGCGGCCTGCAGCACCGGATAGGTGTAGAGGCCCACGCTCGAGCGCTCCTTGTGCTTGCCGCTCTTCTCCTTGAACTGGGTCATGCGGTCGAGCCAGCCCAGGCGCGCGACGCACTGGAAGATCCAGGACAATTCGGCGTGCTCGGGCACGGCCGACTGCGGGAAGATGGTGGCCTTGGCCGGGTCGAGACCGGCGGCCAGATAGGCCGCGGCGATCTCGCGGGTCTGGTCGGCCAGGGCTTCCGGCTCCTGCCAGACGGTGATGGCGTGCAGGTCGGCGACGAAGATGAAGGTGTCGATCTCGTGCTGCAGGCGGGCGAACTTCACCAGCGCGCCGAGATAGTTGCCCAGGTGCAGGGCGCCCGAGGGTTGGACGCCGGACAGCACGCGGGACGGACCCGTGTAAGCGACGGGAGCTTGATCGGTCATGGCTTCAGCCTTGGATGTCGGAAACGGGCATGGCGGGACGCGCGAAGGCGCGGGCCGCATCCGGAGACGCGGCGGTCGGGTTCAGAGCCAGTTGCGCCATCGGCGCGCGCGGGAACCGTTGAAAGCCATGCCTGCTCGTTACCGGGCCTGAGGCCTCGGATCAAGCCTTGCCCCGCCGCAGGACGGCCTTCAGCTCGCTGGGCTTGACCCCGCCGAACAGGAACAGCAGCGGCGGATAGACCGCAGCGCCGGCCAGGCACGTCAGGGCCAGGGCGAACTCCTTGGCGCCGATGGCGTGGCCGGTCAGGCCGATGCCGCGCAGCGGGGCCTCGATCAGGTGGCGCCAGTGCGAGGCGGCGGCCAGCAGCAGGGCCATGCCCAGGCTGGCGGCCAGGATCCGCGCCAGGCGCGACCAGGTGTCGAGCGAGGGGCCATAGTCCTTCTTGCGCCACAGGCCGAAGGCCATCTGGCCGACATTGAGCCACGAGGCCACGGCGGTGGCGGCGGCGATGCCCTTCACCCCCATCAGCTGGAACAGCAGCAGGCCCAGGCCGATGTTGACGGCCACCGAGATCAGGGCGAAGCGCATCGGGCTCTTGGTGTCGCCGCGAGCGAAGAAGGCCCGCGAATAGAGCTGCTGCAGCACGAAGGCCGGCGTGCCCAGGCCGTAGAAGAACAGCGCCGCGGCCGTCTGGCTGGCGTCGAAGGCGGTGAACTCGCCGCGGGTGTAGAGGCCGTCCGACAGGAAGCCGGGCATGGCCGCCAGGGCGGCGGCGGCCGGCAGGGTCAGGGCCATGGCCAGGGCCACCGCCTGGTCCATGGCGCCCTGGGCGTCCTCGCGGTCGCCCGAGTGCACGGCGCGCGACAGGCGCGGCAGCAGGGCGACGCCGATAGCCACGCCCACCAGGCCCAGCGGCAGCTGGTAGAGGCGGTCGGCGGTGGCCAGCCAGGTGCGGCCGCCGGGAACGTGGCTGGCCAGGGCCCCGGAGATGAAGATGTTGACCTGGGTGGCGCTGGCCGCCAGGGCGCCGGGGATGGCCTTGCCGATCAGCTCGCGCACTTCCGGCGTCAGGCGCGGCAGCCGCCAATGAACCTTGGCTCCCGACTTGTTGACGCCCCAGGTCAGCAGGGCGGCCTGGGCGACGCCCGCCACCACCACGCCGACCGAGCCCCAGGTCGCCGCCGAGACCGCAGTGGTCTGGGGCAGGATGAAGGCCAGGGTGAAGATGTTCAGCAGGATCGGCGCGCCGGCCGACAGGATGAAGCGGTCGCGGGCGTTCAGCACCCCCGACAGGTGGGCCACGATCGCCATGCACGGCAGGTAGGGCATGGTGATCTGGGTCAGCAGCACCGCCAGCTTGTACTTCTCGGTGCCCCAGCCGAAGCCCGGGCTGATCAGCATCATCAGCCACGGCATGGCCAGCTGGCAGATGACGGTGATGATGATGGTCGAGGCCGCAAGCGTGGCCATGGCGTCGGCCGCCAGGATGTCGGCCTTCTCCTCGCCGTCGCGCTGCAGCGACTTGGCGTAGGCCGGCACGAAGGCCGCCGCGAAGGCGCCCTCGGCGAAGAACCGGCGGAACAGGTTCGGGAAGGCCAGGGCGGCGTTGTAGGCGTCGGCCGCCGGGGTGGCGCTGGCGCCCATCCGGTACGACACGGCCAGGTCCCGCGCGAAGCCCATAAACCGGCTGACCAGGGTCAGGCCGGAATAGATCGCCGACGACTTGAACAGTCCTCCGCCCTTCTTGGCGGCGGGAGCGGGCGTCGGTTCGGGCGCGGCGGCGGGAGTGTCGGTCACGTCCGGCTTCTGGGCGCTCGGAGAACAGGCGTCAAGCTACGGCGCGGAGGCTGCATCGAGGTTTCACCGGAACTGCACCGGAAGACCCCCTCCGGCCCTCCGGGCCACCTCCCCCAGAGGGGGAGGATCTGGTCGGCGCGGCGTCAAGATGCTCCCCCTCTGGGGGAGCTGTCGCGGAGCGACTGAGGGGGTCTACCGCGCCACGCTGGCCCGGGCCCGCTTCAGGCCCGGACGGGTGCTGGGCGCGCCGGCTTCGTTCTGCTCCAGGGCCGCCAGCAGGTCGGCCTTGAGGGTCGAGATCTTGCGGCTGTCGCCCAGCTTCCCGCCCTCGGCGGTCTGGACGTAGAAGGCGTCGACCGCCCGCTCGCCATAGCCGTCGATGTGGGCCGACTGGATGGACAGGCCGTTGTCGGCCAGGGTGCGGGCCAGGGCCTGCAGCAGACCAGGCCGGTCGCGGCCCGAGGCCTCGACGACGGTGGCCTCGTTGGAGGCCTCGTTGTCGACCACCACGGTCGGGGCGATGGCGAAGGCCGCGGTGCGGGCCAGTTCCGCGCCGCGCCGGCTCTCGACGCTAACGCCCTCGCCGCGGCCGGCGGCTTCCAGGGCGTCGGCCAGGCGGCGCAGGGCGCGCGGGTTCTCGCAGCCGAGCGGCGCGCCGGTGACGTCCTGCACGTAGAACACGTCCAGCGCCTGGCCCTGGCGGGAGGTGAAGACCCGCGCCCCGACGACGTTGCCGCCCAGGGACGAGATGGCCAGGGCGAGGTCGGCGAACAGGCCGCGACGGTCCTTGGCGGCGACGACGACCTCGGCGGCGTTGGAGCCCGAGGCCACCCGCCCCTCGGCGGCGGCGCCGCCCTGGATGGCGGCGCGGCGGGCGAGCGCCGCGTGGTCGAGCAGATCCTGCGAGCCGAAGGCGCCGAAATAGGCGTCCTCCATGGCCGCGGCCCAGCCCTTGGCGGCCGGATCGGCGGCGACCAGGGTCTCGCGCGCCCCGGCGGCGGCGGCTTCCTGGTGACGCTGGACGTGGATGGCCGCGTCGCTGCCGCGACCACCGCGGAACACTGCCTCGGTGGCGTTGTAGAGCTCGCGCAGCAACTGGCCCTTCCAGCCGTTCCACACCCCCGGACCAACGGCCCGGATGTCGGCGACGGTGATGACCAGCAGCAGGCGCAGGCGCTCGGGGTTCTCGACGATGCGGGCGAAGGCGGCGACCGTGCCGGGATCCGACACGTCGCGCTTCTGGGCGAAGTCGCTCATCACGAGGTGGTTCTCGACCAGCCAGGCGACCAGCTCGACCTTGGAGCGCTCGACGCCCAGGCGCTCGCAGGCGCTGCGGGCCGATCGGGCCCCGGCCTTCTCCTGGCCGCCCACGCCGCCCTTGCCGGTGTCGTGCAGCAGCATGGCCAGGAACAGGGCCTCGCGGTCCTCGATCAGCGGCATGATCGACACCGCCAGCGGGTGGTCTTCCGACAGCCGCCCGGCGGCCATGTCGCCGATCAGGCCCACGGCCCGCAGGGTGTGCTCGTCCACCGTGTACGAGTGGTACATGTTGAACTGCATCTGGGCGACGACCCGGCCGAACTCGGGGATGAAGCGGCCCAGCACGCCGGCGTCGTTCATCAGGGTCAGGGTGCGATAGCTGCGCTTGCCCCGCGCCAGAAGGTCGAGGAAGGCCTGGGTGGCGTGCGGATCGCGACGCACCTTCGAGGTGATGAGGCCAAGGTTGCGGGTCACCGCCGTGAAGGCGTCGGGATGCAGGTCGAGGTCGCGCTCGTCGGCGATCTTGAACAGGCGGATCAGGTTGACCGGATCGCGCTCGAAGACCTCCGGCCCCTCGATGTTCAGCCGGCCGCCGTCCTCGTAGAAGCCCGGCGCGTCCAGGGCCTTGCGCTTGGGCTTGCCGCCCGGGAGGAAGCGCGAGATGCCCTTGGGCTCGTTCTTGAAGTGCTCGGCCTCGAGCTTCGCCGAGAAGGCGCGGGTCAGGGCCCCGACCTCCTTGGCGATCAGGAAGTAGCGGCGCATGAAGCGCTCGACCGCCGGGGCGTCGCCCCGGTCGCCATAGCCCATGCGGCGGGCGATCTCGGGCTGCAGGTCGAAGGTCAGCCGCTCTTCGGGCCGGCCGGTCGTGAAGTGCAGGTGGGCGCGCACCGCATGCAGGAAATCGAAGGCCCGGATGAAGGCCTTGGTCTCGCGGCTGGAGAACAGCTCCAGCTTGAAGACGTCCTCGGGCTTGTCGACCGGATGCAGGTACTCGGCGATCCACACCAGGGTGTGCAGGTCGCGAAGACCGCCCTTCCCTTCCTTGACGTTGGGCTCGACCATGTAGCGGCTGGCGCCGGCGCGGGCCTGGCGGTCGTCGCGCTCCTTGAGCTTGGCGGCCACGAACTGCTGGCCGGTGCCCTTCATGACCTCGTCGCGGAAGCGCCTCTTGAGGTCGGCCGCCAGGCGCTCGTCGCCGGTCAGCCGCCGCGCCTCGAGGATCGAGGTGCGGATCGTGAAGTCCTCCTTGGACAGGCGGACGCATTCCTCGATGGTGCGCGAGGCGTGGCCGACCTTGAAGCCCAGGTCCCACAGCGCATAGAGCATGTACTCGATCACGCTCTCGACGTGCGGCGTCTGCTTGTAGGGCCGCAGGAACAGCAGATCGATGTCGCTGAACGGCGCCAGGGTGGCGCGGCCGTAGCCGCCCACGGCCAGCAGCGCCAGGCGCTCGCCTTCGGTGGGGTTGCGGGCCCGGAAGACGTGCACCGTCGTGAAGTCGTAGAGGGCGGTGATCACCTCGTCGGTGACGCCGCTGAGCAGGCGCGCGGTCTCGACGCCGCTGGCGCCGTTCTCCAGCCGTTCCTTGGCGATCATCCGGCCGCGGAACAGGGCCTGCTTGAGGATCTCAATGGCCCGGGCGCGCTGGGCGGCCTCGTCGCCGATGGCGTCCAGCGCGGCGGCCGACAGGCGGGCGCGCAGGGCGTGGCCGTCGACGACATGTTCCAGGGGCGTTGGGCGAAGGCGACGGGGCATGGCGGTTATATGGTTACCCCAACGAGACGGCCAAAGCAGCCGCCGTGAGCGGCCGCCGCCATGCTCCTATGATTGATCTCAAGCCTTGAGCAGACCCTTAAGACGATAAAGCGCCTCCAGGGCCTCGCGCGGGCTCATGCCGTCGACATCCAGGTCCTTGAGGGCCGCATCGACGACACTGGGCGCCGAAACCGCAGGCGCCGCCATGACCGGGGCCGAGGCCGCGAACAGCGGCAGGTCGTCGAACTTGGCCGGTGATTCGGTCTTGCTCTCCAGGCGGTCGAGCACCTCCTTGGCGCGGGCGACCACCTGCGGCGGCACGCCGGCCAGCTTGGCCACCTGCACGCCGTAGGAGCGGTCGGCCGGACCGTCGGCGGCCTCGTGCAGGAAGACGAGGTCGCCGTTCCATTCCTTGGCCCGCAGGCTGAGGTTGGAGACGTACGCCATCCGCTCCTCCAGCGTCGCCAGCTCGTGATAGTGCGTGGCGAACAGGGCGCGGCAGCGGTTGGTGTCGTGCAGCGACTCCGCGCAGGCCCAGGCGATGGCCAGGCCGTCATAGGTGGCGGTGCCCCGGCCGATCTCGTCGAGGATGACGAGGCTGCGCGGCGTGGCCTGGGTCAGGATGGCGGCCGTCTCGACCATCTCCATCATGAAGGTCGAGCGGCCCCGGGCCAGATCATCGCCCGCGCCGACGCGGCTGAACAGCCGATCGACCACGCCGAGCCGGAAGCTCTTGGCCGGCACGTAGCAGCCCGACTGGGCGAGGATCGCCAGCAGGGCGTTCTGGCGCAGGAAGGTCGACTTACCAGCCATGTTCGGACCGGTGACGATGGAAAGACGCGCAGCGACCTCGCCGGCGGCGTCCAGCCGGCAGTCGTTGGGGGTGTAGGGGTCGCCGGCACGGCGCACGGCGGCCTCGACCACCGGGTGGCGGGCGGCCTTGGCCTCGAAGGCCAGCGACTTGTCGACCACCGGGCGCACGGCCCCGGCGTCCTCGGCCCATTCGGCCAGGGCGGCGGCGACGTCGAGGCGGGCCAGGGCCTCGGCGGCGGCCTGGATCGGCGCGGCCAGGGCGGCGGCCTCGGCGCGCCAGTCCTCGAAGGCGGCCACTTCCATGGCCAGGGCCCGCTCGGCGGCCTGGGCGATGCGGGCGTCGAGATCGGCCAGCTCCACCGTGGTGAAGCGCACCTGGTTGGCGAGCGTCTGGCGGTGGATGAAGGTGGCGTTCAGCGGCGGCTGGAACAGCGGGTCGGCCTTGCCGGCCGTGGCCTCGACGAAATAGCCGAGCACGCCGTTGTGGCGGATCTTCAGCGGGACGCCCGACTCCTGGATCAGCCGCTGCTCCAGCGCGGCCACCACCCGGCGGCTGTCGTCGCGCAGGGACCGGGCCTGGTCGAGTTCGGGACGCACGCCGGGGGCCACGAAGCCGCCGTCGCGCGCGAGGGCCGGCAGGTCGGGGCCAAGACCGGCTTCGAGGGTGCTCAGGAGCTGCGAAATCCCCTGGTGCAGAGACGGCGTCAGGGCCGAGAGCGCGCCCTCCAGCTCGACCGGCGGCGGCGACAGCGGGTCGCCCGAGCCGCCGACCATGCCGGCCAGCTTCTCGCCGGTCTTCAGGCCGTCGCGCAGGCAGGCCAGGTCGCGCGGACCACCGCGCCCCAGCGCCAGGCGGGCCAGGCCCCGGGCCATGTCGCCCGCGCCCTTCAGCTGCTCGCGCAGGCGCTCACGAAGGCTACGGTGATCGGCGAACCATTCGACGGCGTCCAGGCGCTGGTCGATGGCGGCCGGATCGAGCAGAGGCCGGGCCAGGCGCGCGGCCAGCATGCGCGCGCCGCCGGCGCTGACCGTGCGGTCGACCACCGCCAGCAGCGAGCCGTTGCGGTCGCCGCCCTGGGTGCGGTCGATCTCCAGGCTGGAGCGGGTGGCCGGGTCGATCGACATGACGTCGGCCTCGGCCGCGCGGCGCGGGGCGCGCAGGGCCGGCAGCTTGCCGGCCTGGGTCATCTCCAGGTGGGCGGCGATCAGGCCCAGAGCCCCCACCTCGGCCGGCGACAGGCCGCCGAAGCCGTCCAGGGTGTCGACGCCATAGAGGCGCTTGACCCGGGTCTCCGAGGCCTGAGGCTCCGACAGCGCCGAGGGCAGGGGCTGGATCAGGCCGCCGCAGATCTTCAGGGTCTGGGCCAGGTGGTCGTCGGACAGCAGGCGGTCGGCGACCAGGGTCTCGGACGGCGACAGGGCCGCCAGCAGCGGGCCGACCCCGTCCTTGCCGGTCGAGAAGCACTCGACCTCGCCGGTCGAGAGCTCGACGGACGCCACGGCGGCCTGGCCGGCGCGGATGGCCACGGCCGCCAGGCGGTTGGCCCCCCGGGCGTCCAGCAGCCCGTCCTCGGTCAGGGTGCCCGGCGTGACCACTCGGACGATGTCGCGCCGGACCACCGACTTGGAGCCACGCTTCTTGGCCTCGGCCGGGTCTTCCATCTGCTCGCAGACGGCGACCTTGAAGCCCATGCGGATCAGCTTGGACACATAGGCCTCGGCCGCGTGGTGCGGCACGCCGGCCATCGGGATCGGCTGGCCGTTGTGGTTGCCCCGGAAGGTCTGCGAGATGCCCAGGGCCGCCGCCGCGCGGATCGCGTCGTCGAAAAACAGCTCGTAGAAATCGCCCATCCGGAAGAACAGCAGCGCGTCGGGCTGCCGGGTCTTCATGTCGAAGAACTGCTGCATCACCGGCGTGGCGCCGGTGGCGTCGAAGGTCTGAGTGGGCGGAGAAACCGGGGCGTTCATCCCGCCAGACTTAACGTTTGACGCTGCTTCGCAGAAGCGCGATGTAGCGAGTTCATGTTTTGTACTGGGTACTTTTTCGAGTGGTCGACCTTGTCGTTCGGCAGCATGTAAGCGGGGCTTACCCACTGCAAGGACACGAGCGTCGTAACGAACCTAGGCAGCGATTGAAGGTCGAGTCGTCCAGAGATCGATCAGACGCAGCGCAGCCTCGAAAGAGGAAGCTTTTCCAAGAATAGTGATGCCCTTGGAAGCAGGAGCGTCACTGGTCTCGAAAACAAAATAGCCATCAAACCCTAAGTGGTCGCAACCCGCGCCAGCTACCGTATTGCGCGCAAGCGTGGCTATATGGATACTGCATCCGTTTCCAAGGTCTGTGGACGCAAGGATTCCATCCATGGCACTAGCTCCCAGTGAACGCGCACATCCGAGAATTTCAGCAAATGATTTAGCCTTGTTTATGGTGTCGTCGGACACCGCAAGGCTTGGAATTGTACGTCGCTCGAAGCTACCGCAAATACCGCCGATCATCCGCTATCGGGACGTGCGGCCAGTTGTATGTGCGTTTCTAGCAGATGACTTGCGACGCGTGAATCCCCTTGTGGCCGCAGAGCAAATGTTTCAGCAACGATCAGCCGACAACTCGGAATCCGTTCTCAGGCAAGACGACGCCCGCAATTCGATCGAAGTGCTGCATTCGCTTCAAGCCATGGCCAACCAACTAGCTCAGTTCACCTTCAGGTCCGCACCAGCTGCTCAGCCGAAGCTCCAACTGGGCGGTGTCGAAGTTTCGGTGCGAGCTGACCTTCTGGTTCGAATGCCAATTCGCGGCGCAGAGCATTCCGGGGCCGCCATTCTTCGGCTCACTCAGGACGACGCCGACACCGATGCAGCGAGATCCAGACGACGCGAAATGGGACTATATGTCGCCACCCTTGCCCGACTTCACGTCAATCAGAATTTGCCAGCCGACCTTCCGGTCTCGAATAGGCTCTGTATGTCGATCGACATTCAGCACCGCGAACTTTTCCAAGCACCCGACGCCAATACGCGACGCATGAACGATCTGGAAAACGCCTGCCGCTTCATCGCCGCGCTTTGGCCAAGCGCCTAAATCGCAAAGCCGCTCAGCTCCCCGTCACTTCTTCCCAGAAGCGCTTGGCCTTGCCGACGAAGTTGGCCGACTTGGGGTTCTGCTTGTCGTCGCACAGGCCGGCCAGCTCCTTGAGGAGTTCCTTCTGGCGCGCCGACAGGTGGGTCGGGGTTTCGACGAACAGCTCGACCACCAGGTCGCCGCGCTGGCGGTTGCGCAGCGACGGCATGCCCTTGCCCTTGAGGCGGACGGTCTTGCCGGTCTGGGCGCCTTCGGGAACCTTGACGCTGACGCGGCAGGTGCCGTCGCAGGTCTCGCCGCCCTTCAGGCACGGAGCTTCGATCTCGCCGCCCAGGGCGGCCACGGTCATAGGCACCGGCACGGTGCAGAGCAGATCCAGGCCGTCGCGCTCGAACAGCTCGTGCGGGGTCACCGACAGGAAGAGGTAGAGGTCGCCGCGCGGGCCGCCGCGTTGCCCTGCGTCGCCCTCGCCCGCCAGGCGGATGCGGGCGCCGTCGTCGACGCCGGCCGGGATGCGCACCGACAGGATGCGTTCCTTGCGGACCTGACCGTGGCCATGGCAGCCGGCGCAGGGGTCGAGCACCAGGCGGCCCGAGCCGCCGCAGCGGGGGCAGGCGCGTTCGACCGAGAAGAAGCCTTGCGTGGCGCGCACGCGGCCAGCGCCCCCGCACGAGCCGCAGACGGTGGGGCTGGTGCCCGGCTTGGCGCCCGAGCCGTCGCAGACCTCGCAGGTCATGGCCGCCGGGACGGTGATCTCGACCTCGGCGCCGGCATAGGCCTGCTCCAGGCTGATCTCCAGGTCGTAGCGCAGGTCCTGGCCGCGTTGCGGGCCGTTGGACTGGCGACGGCCGCCGCCGAACATCTCGCCGAAGACGTCACCGAACACATCGCCGAAGATGTCGCCGGCGTCGAAGCCCTGGCCGCCGCCGGGACCGCCCTGCGGGCCGTTGACCCCGGCGTGGCCGAAGCGGTCGTAGGCCGCGCGCTTCTGCGGATCGGAGAGAACCGAATAGGCCTCGTTGATCTCCTTGAACCGCCCGCTGGCGTCCTCGCAACCGCCGTTGCGGTCGGGGTGGTGCTGCATCGCCAGCTTGCGGAAGGCGGACTTCAGGCCCGCGTCGTCGCAGGTCCGGTTCACGCCGAGGATTTCGTAATAGTCGCGCATCGGCCTTACATCTCGCCGCGGAGAACGGCTCGGCCGCTCCGCGTCAGGTTAACGCTGTTCCAGGCTTTCGCCGCGTCACGGCTCGGGATTTCTGCCAGGCCGCCTGGATCAGGCTCCAGGCGATGACGACGACCAGAACGAGCCAGAACGAATAGCCAAGCAGATATTGAATGGGATGGATCTGATAGGCGGGAAGCGGGTCGGGCAGAAGCCCGGCCTTCTGGGCGACGTCGATCTTTTCCGGCGTCAGGGCGTAGTAGGCCTTGTCGTCCCCGGCCACGCCCAAAACGTAGCCGTCGTCCTTCAGATAGAGCCCGCCGCCCAGCCAGAAGGTGGTGATCTTGTTGCCCAGATAGAGGCGTTCGCCGCTCGGACCGGGGAAGGAGACCGGCGCGATCCGCTGGACCTCCTCCCGCTTGCCGAAGCGCGCGGCGCTCGCCGCCGTCGGCGCGAGCAGCATCAGTCCCAGCAGCAGGACGACGAGACGCTTCATGATATCCCCCAACCATAAGATTAGGGGAACCTATCGACGCAACCTTGCGATTGCAACGACGGGACGCGCTGTGCGCCCCTGGTGAGCGCGGCGATGGAAGAGCTTTCGACATCGGCCTGATCGCTACTGACACCCGAATGAGGTGGGGGACGGGGAACCCCGGCGCAAGACGTTCGCGCCCGGGTTCCCCGCGACCCTTGGTCACGCGGCCGGCTTGTCGTTGCCGTCGACTTCCTCGAACTCGGCGTCGACCACGCCGTCGTCCGCGGCGGCTTGCGCGCCGTCAGCGCCCTCGCCGTCCTGCTGCGAGGCGTACATGGCTTCGCCCAGCTTCATCGAGGCCTGGATCAGCGCCTGGGTCTTGGCCTGGATGGCTTCGACGTCTTCGCTTTCCAGGGCGGCCTTCAGCTCGGTGACGCCGGTCTCGATGGCGGCCTTCTCGGGCGCGCCGACCTTGTCGCCGTGATCGGCCAGGGCCTTCTCGGTCGAGTGCAGGATCGCCTCGCCCTGGTTCTTGGCCTCGACCAGCTTCTTCTTCTGCTCGTCGGCGGCCTTGTTGGCCTCGGCTTCCTTGACCATGCGCTCGATGTCCGCGTCCGACAGGCCGCCATTGGCCTGGATGCGGATCGAGTGCTCCTTGTTGGTCGCCTTGTCCTTGGCGTGGACCTGGACGATGCCGTTGGCGTCGATGTCGAACGTGACCTCGATCTGCGGCACGCCGCGCGGCGCCGGCGGGATGCCCACCAGGTCGAACTGGCCGAGGATCTTGTTGTCCACGGCCATCGGGCGTTCGCCCTGGAACACGCGGATGGTCACGGCCGACTGGTTGTCGTCGGCGGTCGAGAAGGTCTGCGAGCGCTTGGTCGGGATCGTGGTGTTGCGCTCGATCAGCGGGGTGAACACGCCGCCCAGGGTCTCGATGCCCAGCGTCAGCGGGGTCACGTCGAGCAGCAGCACGTCCTTGACGTCGCCTTGCAGCACGCCGGCCTGAACGGCCGCGCCCAGCGCCACGACTTCATCGGGGTTCACGCCCTTGTGGGGTTCGCGACCGAAGAAGTCCTGCACCGCCTGCTGGACCTTGGGCATGCGGCTCATGCCGCCGACCAGGATCACTTCGTCGATGTCGCTCTTCTTCAGGCCGGCGTCCTTGAGGGCCTGTTCGCACGGACCGATGGTGCGGGCGATCAGGTCGTCGACCAGGGCTTCCAGCTTGGCGCGCGACAGCTTGATGTTCAGGTGCAGCGGACCCGAGGCGTTCATGCTGATGAACGGCAGGTTGACCTCGTACTGAGCGGTCGAGGACAGCTCCTTCTTGGCCTTTTCCGCCTCTTCGCGCAGGCGCTGGAGGGCCAGCTTGTCCTTGCGCAGGTCGACGCCCTGCTCCTTCTTGAACTCGTCGGCCAGGTAGTCGACGATCCGAAGGTCGAAGTCTTCACCACCCAGGAAGGTGTCGCCGTTGGTCGACTTCACCTCGAACACGCCGTCGCCGATCTCCAGGATCGAGACGTCGAAGGTGCCGCCGCCGAGGTCGTAGACGGCGATCTTCTTGCCGTCGTTCTTGTCCAGGCCATAGGCCAGGGCCGCCGCGGTCGGCTCGTTGATGATGCGCAGCACTTCAAGGCCAGCGATCTTGCCGGCGTCCTTGGTGGCCTGGCGCTGGGCGTCGTTGAAGTAGGCCGGAACGGTGATGACGGCCTTGGAGACCGGCTCGCCGAGGTGGGCTTCGGCGGCTTCCTTCATCTTCTGCAGGATGAAGGCCGAGACTTCCTGGGGCGAGTAGTCCTTGCCGTGGGCCTTGACCCAGGCGTCGCCGGTCGGACCCTTGACGATCTCGTAGGGCACCATGCCCTTGTCCTTCTCGACCACCGGGTCGTTCGCGTTGCGGCCGATCAGGCGCTTGATCGCGAACAGGGTGTTGGTCGGGTTGGTCACGGCCTGGCGCTTGGCGGGCTGGCCGACCAGGCGCTCGCCGTCCTCAAGGAAGCCGACCACCGACGGGGTGGTGCGAGCGCCTTCGGCGTTCTCGATCACCTTGGGGTTCTTGCCGTCCATGATGGCCACGCACGAGTTCGTGGTGCCAAGGTCGATACCGATAATCTTGCTCATGTGTGGTGCCTGCAGCTCCTCGAATGGCGGACGGCGGTGACAAGGGCCTCATGAAAGCGCCCCGGTTTTTCTCGGTCCGTCCCCGTTGGTCGCGTTGATCCAAAATCCTGCCGCCCGCGAACGGGCGAAAGGAGAGGGTTCAATCGAAGTTGACGAGCCCGTCAACCCCGCTTCGATGCCCGATATGGGGGATACGCAGCGACCCGCAAGCCCATTCCCGCAGGGAAAGAAGGGGAATCTGCAAGACAGAAGGCCGCAGCGTCGGCCTGTCGACGCTGCAGCGACACCTCGAAAGGCGCGTTCAGCCGGCCTTGGCGACCCAGGCGGTGATCGCCGGCAGGCGTTCGGACCGCACCTTGGCCCGATATTCGATGGCCGCGATCGCCTTGTCGGCCTCCTTGCGCGAGCCTTCGGCCAGGTTCGCCGCCGCCCAGGCCTTCAGCCTGGCGGCCGTCTCCGGCTTGCCCGAAGCGGTGGCGAGGCTCGGGATGAAACGGGTGCGGGCGCCGTTGTCGACCTTGTCGTTGACCGCGTCCTTGTGGGCGGCGGCGAAGTCGAAGGCGAGGTCCGGATGGCGGCCGGCCACGCCCGAGATCATGCTCGAGGCGTTGGTCTCGCCCGGCTCGGCGGTCAGGGCCAGGTCCAGCGCCTTGCGGGCCAGGGCCTCGTCGCGGGCCGAGGCCAGCAGGCTGTAGAGCTGGGCGCGGACCAGCGGGGTCTTCTCGGCCGCGGCCTGGGCGTGGATGGCGTCCCAGGTCGCCGCGTCGGCGTTGACCGCCACGACGCCGAGGATCGCCTTGCGCAGCGGGCCGGGGATGGCGGTCGGATCGGTCTTGTCGGCGGCGAAGCGCCGCTGCGCCTCGGCGACCACCGCCGGATCGCCCAGTTCGCCGAGGGTGGCGATCAGGTCGCCGCGCAGGATGGCCACCGGATCGGGCTCGCCGGCCTTGGGGGTCCAGCCCACGCGACCCAGCATCGGCGCCAGGCGCGCGACGGCCAGCTTGCGGAAGGCCGCCCGCTCGGGCTGGCCCTGGTAGTAGCCGTCGATGGCCGACAGCACGGAGGCGACCTTGGACAGCACCTGCGGGTCGGCGTCGGCCGGCGCAGCGGCGATCAGGTCCAGGGCGTCGGCCGCGCCCTGCTGGCCCGCCGTGCCCATGGCCCAGGCGTCGGACAGCAGGCCCAGCTGGTCGATGGCCGGCAGCTTGCCGAAATCGGCCGCCAGGGCCTGGAAGCGGGCCGGTGCGTAGAGGGTGCGGTAGTAGCCGCTCTGGCCGGCGTTGACGACGACCGGGCCGCAGCCCTCGACGGTCAGGCTGGCCTTGCCGCCCTCGACCACGGTCTTGGCGACGACCGAGCCGTCCAGAGCCTTGGCGTTGACCGGCACGCGCCAGGCCAGCGGCGTCTTGCCCGGGAAATCCTTGCTGAACTCGCTCTGGGTCAGGGTCAGCACCTGCTTGCCGGCCTGGCAGGCGCCGCCCTCGACGCGGATCAGCGGCACGCCCGGCTGCAGGGTGAAGTCATGGGCGATAGCGGTGATCGGCTTGCCGGCCGAGGCCTCGACCGCCTTCCACAGGTCGTCGCTGACCGTGTTGCCGTAGGCGTGGGCCTTGATGTAGGCGCGCACGCCGCTGCGCCAGGCGTCTTCGCCGACATAGCCTTCGAGCATGCGGATCACCGCCTCGCCCTTCTGGTAGGTGATGCCGTCGAAGGCTTGGCTGGCCTGTTCCACCGTCTCGACGTGCTGCACCACTGGGTGGGTGGACGACAGGCCGTCGAGGTTCATGGCGTATTCTCGCCCCGCCACCGCGCCCAGTTCCGACTTCCATTCGGGATGGAACTTCTCGGTGGCCCGGCCCTCCATCCACGAGGCGAAGCCCTCGTTGAGCCACAGGTCGTCCCACCAGGCCATGGTCACCAGATTGCCGAACCACTGGTGGGCGGTCTCATGGGCGACGGTGGTGTAGATGTTCTGGGCGTCGCGCTGGGTCGAGATCGCCGGATCCATCAGCAGGGCGTATTCGAAATAGAAGATCGCCCCCCAGTTCTCCATGGCGCTGAAGAACTGGCTGCGGCCAGGGGCGGCGATGTGGTCGAGCACCGGCAGCGGGTAGTCGACGCCGAAATAGTCGTTGTACCAGGCCACCAGCGGCCCGGCGGACTCCAGGGCGAACTTCGCCTTGGGCAGGTCGCCCTTCTTGGTGACCACGCCGATGTCGACGCCGGCGGACTTGATGCTGGCGCGATCGAACTCGCCCAGGCCGAAGAACAGCAGGTAGGTCGACATCTTGGGCGAGGTCGCGAAGGTCACCTTCGTCTTGCCGCCGCCCAGATCGACGCTTTTGGCGACCGGCATGTTGCCCAGGGCCATCTGGCCGGTGGGGATGGTCGCCTCGACGCTGAACGTCGCCTTGTGGAACGGCTCGTCCCACGAGGGGATGAACCGGCGGGCGTCGGAGTTCTCGAACTGGGTATAGAGGGCGCGCTTGGAGCCCTCGTCCGTGTCGTAGTCGAGGGCGAACAGGCCCGCGGCCTGGGTGTAGATCTTGCCGGCGTAGTCGGCGCTCAGCAGGTGCTTGCCCTTGGCCAGGGGCGCGGCCAGGGTGAAGGTCACGGTCTGGGCCTCGTCATCGACCTTGATGGCCGCCGGCTTGCCGTCGATCGCGGCCTTGGCGAAGGTCAGGTCGGCCGCCTGCAAGGTCAGGGTGCGGGTCGGCTGCGTCACCTCGACGGCGATCTTCACCGAGGCGGTGAAGCTCATCTTGGCCGCATCGGGCGTGAACGAGAGGTCGTAGTGGATCGGATGGGCGTTGCGCGGCAGCTGGGTGGTGACCGTGGCGGGCGTCGCGCCCTTGGTCCCTTGAGCGCTGGCGGTCGCCGCCAGGGCGGCCTCGGAGGCGAAAAGCAACGCGACCGCCGCGGCGGTGGACAGAAGACGACGCATGTACGGCCCTGGTATGCAACGATCGTGCGGCCAACGGCCGCTTGGCGCGAAACCAACACCCATCCGGCCGCTGGGCGGCATTAATTCCGCGTAATGATGAACCCCGTCAGCCTCGTACCCGGCTTCGATCTCTGGCCCGGCCTGCTGTCGCCGGACGCCCAGCAGACGCTGGTCGAGGCCGTGCTGGCGGCCGTCGCGATCGCGCCGCCGGCCCACTACGCCACGCCCTACGGCAAGGCGATGAGCGTGGCCATGACCAGCCTCGGCCCCCTGGGCTGGACCAGCGACGCGGTCGGCTACCGCTATGCCGACCGCCATCCCGGCACCGGCGCGCCCTGGCCGGAAATCCCCCAGGTTCTGCTCGATCTCTGGGCGCGGCTGGGCGACCCCGAGGTCCCACCCGACGCCTGCCTGGTCAACCTCTACGGCCCCGAGGCCCGCATGGGCCTGCACCAGGACCGCGACGAGGCCGACCCGCGCTTTCCGGTGCTGTCGGTCTCGCTGGGCGACACGGCGGTGTTCCGCATCGGCGGAACCTCGCGCAAGGACCCGACCCGCTCGGTGCGGCTGGCCTCGGGCGACGTCTGCCGGCTGTCGGGCCCCGCGCGCCTGGCCTTCCACGGCGTGGACCGGATCCTGCCCGGCAGCTCGCGGCTCGTGCCGGGCGGGGGAAGGATCAACCTGACGCTCAGACGGGCGCGGGCGGCCTGAGCCTTCCCTCTCCCCTTGCGGGAGAGGGCGGCCCTGCGGAGCAGGGTCGGGTGAGGGGTCTCTCAAAAATCAAAGCTGCGTGCGCCGGTTGAGGCGGGGCGCCAGGCCGACAGGACTATCGACCCCTCATCCGTCGGCCTTCGGCCGCCACCTTCTCCCGCAAGGGGAGAAGGACCATGAAAAAAGGCCGCCCCCTGCGGAGCGGCCCCTTCATCTTGACGTCGGAAACCGGATCAGCCGCGCAGCTTGCGGGTGATGGTCTCCAGGTCCTGGCTCAGCACGGCGTCTTCCTGGCGCAGGGCCTCGATGCGGCGCACGGCGTGCAGGACGGTGGTGTGGTCGCGACCGCCGAAGCGACGGCCGATGTCCGGCAGCGAGCGGGTGGTCAGCTGCTTGGCCAGCCACATGGCCGCCTGGCGCGGACGGGCGATGGCGCGGTTGCGGCGCTCGCTGAGCAGGTCGGCCTGCTTCATGCCGTAGTGCTCGGACGTGGCCTTCTGGATGTCGTCGATGGTGATCCGCTTTTCGCCGCCGCGCAGGTGCGGGCGCAGGATCGCCTGAACCTCGTCCAGCGTCAGGCGCGGCAGGCGCTCGCCGGCGCGGGCCGTCAGGGTGTTGAGGGCGCCTTCCAGCTCGCGGACGCTGTCGGTGAAGCGGTCGGCCAGGAACTGCAGCACTTCGGGGCGCACGGCGCCGACGAAGCCCTGGGCGCGGCCCAGCGCCTCGATCTTGCGCTCCAGGATGCCCAGGCGCAGCGAACGGTCGGCCGGCTCCAGGCCGCAGACCAGGCCCGCCGACAGGTGCGAGCGCAGGCGGGCGTCCATCTCGGTCATGGCCGAGGGCGGACGGTCGGCCGAGAACACCACCCGGCGGCCGTCCTCGACGAGGGCGGTCAGGGTGTGGAACAGCTCTTCCTGGCTCGACTGCTTGCCGGCGATGAAGTGCACGTCGTCGATGATCAGCAGGTCGGCGCCGCGCAGCTCGTCCTTGAAGGCCGTGGTCTGGCGATCCATCACCGCGCGCACGAAGGTCGACAGGAAGCGTTCGGCGGTCAGGTACACGACGCGCTTGTTGGGCGCGTTGCGCATGGCTTCCCAGGCCAGGGCGTTCAGCAGGTGCGTCTTGCCGAAGCCGTAGGGGCCGTGGAACAGCACCGGGTTGAAGTGGCCGTCGGCCCAGCTGGCGACGCGGCGCGCCACGGCGTGGGCGAATTCGTTGGCCGGACCGGGGACGAAGGTGTCGAAGGTGAAGCGTTCCTGCAGGCCCTGGACCGGCGAGGTCTTGCCGGCGGCCGGGGCGGGCGCGGCGGGGACGTCGCTGGAGACCGGCAGCACGATCTCGATCGGCTGGGCCTTGGCTTCGACATAGACGGCGCCGGCGGTGGCCGAGGCGGCGTCGGCCGAGGCTTCGAATTCGAGGCGCGACTTCAGGTCCAGGCGGCGGCCCACGGCGTCGCCGGCGGCCCACAGCTCGCCGATGCGGCGCCAGGCGCTGCGACGGATCCAGTCGCGGGCGATGCCCGTGGGGGTGACGAGGACGACGTCGCCGCCTTGGGTTTCACGCAGCACGGCGGGCGCGATCCACGAACCGAAGGCGGCGTCGCCCAGTTCGCGCTTCAGCGAGACGCAGACCTTGTTCCAGACGATGCCAGCAGGCTCGCGCGTGACAGCCGCATACGCAGCCGACAATTCCTGACTGGCCACCCCGACCTTGATCGACATCAGTTCACCGCCTCGCGCCTGCATACACACAATTACAGATTGCCGGTCGCAAGCCCCCCATGGCGCACGACCGTGCTCAAACACTGCCCCCACATTTATTGAAGACACACAGGGGCTTAACCGGCGAACGCATGGTGTTCGCCGCCGCCGCTGTCGTCAAAGACTGGGAGAGCGTTGAGACGCTTAAACTAGCCACCGGCCCCCGCCGGTCAAACGGAAAACTTGCGTCCGATCGCGGATATTTCTGTTGACTCGCGAGACCTCCTCGCTCGTCAAGGGAATGCCGTTTTGGAGAGTTTCGTTCGACGACCTGAGGGGCAGGTATAGGGGTACATAGACAAAGCAAAAGCCGACCGAGTTTCCCCGATCGGCTCTTACAAGTCTTTGATTTCGCTAAACGAACGGCGTTCGTTCGCGATCTGGACTTAGGCGGCGGCCTTGTCCAGCTTCTTCAGGCGGGCGGCCAGGCGCGAGACCTTCCGCGAGCCGGTGTTCGGGTGGACGACGCCCTTCGAAACGGCGCGCATCAGTTCCGATTGCGCCTCGACGAAGGCGGCCTTGGCGACGGCGACGTCGCCGGCGGCCAGGGCGTCTTCGAACTTGCGCAGGAAGGTGCGCACGCGCGAACGGCGAGCGGTGTTCACTTCGGTGCGACGGGCGATCTTGCGGATCGCTTTCTTGGCGCCGGGATTATTGGCCATGAGTTGGACCTTCAAACGGACAGCCACGCGGGCGGCCGCGAAGCAGGAAAAATCAAGAGCGCGCGGATATACGGGAACCCCGGGATCGGGTCAATCCATCCACATGGGGATTCTTCGCCGCACGGCCACGGCTCAGCTTCACGAACCCTTGAACGCCGGTTTGCGCTTCTCGACGAAGGCCGCCATGCCTTCCTTCTGGTCGTCGAAGGCGAACAGCGAGTGGAAGAGGCGGCGCTCCAGCGCCACGCCGGTGGTCAGGGTCGTCTCGTAGGCGGCGTTGACCAGCTCCTTGTTCATCGCCACGGCCAGCGGCGACTGGGACGCGATCTTGGCCGCGACCTTCAGGGCCTCGTCAACCAGCTGGTCGGCGGGGAAGACCCGCGAGACCAGGCCCGAACGCTCGGCCTCGGCCGCGTCCATCATCCGGCCGGTCAGGATCATGTCCATGGCCTTGGACTTGCCGACGAAGCGGGTCAGGCGCTGGGTGCCGCCGATGCCGGGGGCGACGCCGAGATTGATCTCCGGCTGGCCGAACTTCGCCGTATCGGCGGCCAGGATGAAGTCGCAGATCATCGCCAGCTCGCAACCGCCGCCCAGGGCGTAGCCGGCCACCGCGGCGATGATCGGCTTGCGGATGGTCTCGATCGCCCGGGCCTGGGCGGTGAAGAAGTCGGCCTTGAACATCTCGGCGTAGGACTTCTCCGACATCTCCTTGATGTCGGCCCCGGCGGCGAAGGCCCTGGGCGAGCCGGTCAGCACGATGCAGCCGACGCCGTCGTCGTTCTGGGCGTCCGCCAGCGCCTGGCCGAGCTCCGTCAGCAGCACGCTGTTGAGGGCGTTCAGGGCCTCGGGCCGGTTCAGACGGATCAGCGCCACGCCGGGCGCGGTTTCGGGGCGTTCGACGATCAGGGTCTCAAAGGCCATCGGCCGTCCTTCCTCAAGTCCTGGCCGTCTATCGCGGCCCTTGTACGTCATAGCCCAGCGCGCGCAGGCGGGCGGGCAGGCCGTCGGGACCTAAGAGGTGCCCGGCGCCGACCACCACCACCGTCCGGCCGGACCCGGCCAGGCGCGCTTGCAGGGCGTCCATCCACCGTGCGTTACGCTCGACGATGAAACGGCGATAGAGGGCGGGCGAAGATTTCCGCATTCCGCCGACGACGGCGCGCTCGAGCGCCTTCTGGTCGCCCTTCGACCACGCGGCGACCAGACGGCGATAGGCGCCGGGATCCTTTTCCAGCTGTTTGACCGTGGCGTTGAGGGTCCTGACCTGATCGGCCTGCGAGGCGCCGGCGAACAGGGCCATCTGCTGGTCGGGGGTCTCGAAGGCCTTGCGCACGACGGTCGCCGGCGCGGCCGCCTGCAGCCGCCGCTCGACCCCGTCCTCGGCCAGACCCTGGTCCAGGGCGAAGGCGGCCGTGGTCAACCGCACCTCGGCCATCCACGGCTGCAGGCGTTCCAGCTCGCTCATCGGCACGGCGAGGCGCTCGGCCAGCTTGCGCAGGCGGGCGGCGGCCCGAGACTTGAGGCGCGAGGTCAGGGTCTGGCCGGGCGGCAACAGGCCATAGGCGCCGGCCAGGGCCTGCATCCGCTGGTCGGCGGCGGCGTCCATCGGCAGTTCGAACCACAGGTCGTCGGCCTTCGACAGCGCCGCCTCCAGCGCCGGCGGCTTCCAGTCCAGGTCCCTGGGCAGCACGTGCATCGAGCCGAACAGCACGATCTCGGAATCCGCGTCGCGCACGGTCCACATGGCGGGCTCGGCCAAGGCGGGCGTCGCCAGCAGCGCGGCGAGAGCGACGAGAAGCGAGCGGAACATCGAACCCACCGGAAAGCCGCGCCTCAGCTCAGCAAGGCGCGGTCAGGGTCATTTCTGACAAACGGGGCAGAAAAAGGTTGAGCGCCCCGCCTGCACCTCGCGGGCGATCACGCCCTTGCAGCCCGGGGTGGGGCACGGCTCGCCCTCGCGGTCATAGACTCGGAAGCGATGCTGGAAATAGCCCAGCGCCCCGTCGGCGGCGGCGAAGTCCTTCAGTGACGAGCCGCCGACCTCGACGGCCTCGGCCAGCACCTCCTTGATGGCCGTGGTCAGCGGCCCCAGCCGCTTGCCGGCGATCTGGCCCGACGGCTTGAACGGCGAAATGCCCGAGCGGTGCAGGGCCTCGCAGACATAGATGTTGCCCAGGCCCGCCACGGTCTTCTGGTCGAGCAGCAGGGTCTTGGGTCCCTGCTTGCGCCCGCCGAAGGCCTTGACCAGCGTCTTGGCGTCGAAGGCCTCGGACAGGGGCTCTGGCCCCATGGTCGCGAACCAGGGATGGCGATCGACGCGGTCGGTGGCGATCAGGTCCATGAAGCCGAACCGGCGCGGATCGTAATAGGTGACGGTCGCGCCCTCTTCGGTCTCGAAGATCACATGGGCGTGCTTGTCGTCCGGCTTGACCTCGCGGGCGAAGTCGCCGGGCCTCACGGACCCTTCCGGCGCGGCGATCTCGAACCTGCCGGTCATGCCCAGGTGCATCACCAGCGTGTCGCCACGATCGAGCGGGGCCAGCAGGTATTTGGCCCGCCGGTCCAGCCGCAGGATCTTCGCCCCCGTCAGCCGCTGGACGAAGCCCTCGGGCAGGGGAAAGCGCAGGTCGGGACGGTTGGCGCGCACACGGATCAGGCGCGCGCCCGACAGGACGGGCTCCAGGCCCCGGCGGACGGTCTCGACTTCGGGCAGTTCGGGCAAGACGGCTCCTTAAGACGGTGACGCGACGCAAGGCGCGGTCTAATAGGCGAAGATCATATAGAGAGCCCGACCCGTAGACGTCATGAGCAAGCCCTCCGCCACTTTCGGATTCAAGGACGTCGATCCCGCCCTGAAGGCGGGCCTGGTGCGCGGGGTCTTCGACCGCGTGGCCAAGAACTACGACCTGATGAACGACCTGATGAGCGGCGGCGTGCACCGGCTCTGGAAGGACGCGGTCGCAGCCCGCCTCAACCCGCAGCCGGGCGAGATCATCATCGACTGCGCCGGCGGCACCGGCGACATGGCCCGCCGCTTCGCAAAGATGGCCCGCAACGCGCAACAGCGCCGCGGCGGCCCGGACGCGACCATCAACATCGTCGACTACAACGCCGAAATGATCATGGCCGGGATCGAGAAGGGCGGCGAGCCCGAGATCACCTGGACCGTGGGCGACGCCCAGCGCCTGCCGCTGCCCGACGCCTATGCCGACGCCTATGTCATCTCGTTCGGCATCCGCAACGTCACCGACATCGACGCGGCCCTGCGCGAAGCGCGCCGGGTGCTCAAGCCCGGCGGCCGGTTCCTGTGCCTGGAATTTTCGCGCCCGGCCACCGAGGCCCTCGCCAAGGCCTACGACGCCTACAGCTTCAAGGTCATCCCGCAGGTCGGCGAGTGGGTCGCCAAGGACCGCGACGCCTATCAGTACCTGGTCGAGAGCATCCGCCGCTTCCCCGACCAGAAGACCTTCCTGTCGATGATCGAGGCGGCCGGCTTCAAGCGGGCGACCTACACCAACTTCACCGGCGGCGTGGCGGCCCTGCACCAGGGCTGGGCGCTCTAGTCCCATGCAACGCCTGTCCGCGTTCGTCCGCCTGATCGGCGCCGGCTGGCGCCTGGTGCGCGCCGACGCCCTGGTTCCGCGTGAGGTCGAGCCGCTGCTGCCGCCGTCGGCGCGGCTGGCCGGCCGGTTCCTGCGCCTGTTCGCCGGCGGCAAGAGCCGCCAGGGCCGTCCGGGCGAGCGCCTGGCCCGCGTGCTGGAAGGCCAGGGTCCCGTCGCCATCAAGATGGGCCAGTTCCTGTCGACCCGGGCCGACATCTTCGGCGCGGTGTTCGCCGAGGACCTGTCGCACCTGAAGGACCGGCTGCCCCCGTTCCCGACCCCGATCGCCCGCGCCGAGATCGAGCGCAACCTCGGCCGCCCCATCGAAAGCCTCTACGCGACCTTCGGCGAGGCGGTCGGCGCCGCCTCCCTGGCCCAGGCCCACGAGGCGACCCTGCACGACGGCGCCAAGGTGGCCGTGAAGGTGCTGCGTCCCGGCATCGAGCGCCGCGTGGCTCAGGATAGCGAGACCCTGCGCCTGGCCGCCGACCTGTCGCACCGCCTGGTTCCCGCCGCCCGCCGCCTGCGCCCGCGCGAGTTCGTCGAGGTGGTGATCCGGGCGCTCGACCTGGAGATGGACCTGCGTTTCGAGGCGGCCGGCGCGGCCGAGCTCGGCGAAGCGATGGCCCAGGACGTCCACATGCGCGCCCCGGCCGTCGTCTGGGACGGGGTGGGCAAGCGGGTGCTGACCCTGGCCTGGGCGCAAGGCGTGCCGCTGTCGGACCCCAAGGCGCTGGAGCAGGAAGGCCTGGACCGCAAGGCCCTGGCCGAGAACGTCACCCGCGGCTTCCTGGCCCAGGCCCTGGACCACGGCCTCTTCCACGCCGACCTGCACGAAGGCAATCTCTTCGTCAGCGCCCCGGCCGCCATCACCGCCGTCGACTACGGCATCGTCGGTCGCCTGGGCCCGGCCGAGCGCAAGTACCTGGCCGAGATCCTCTACGGCTTCCTGCGCCGTGACTACACGCGGGTGGCCAAGGTGCATTTCGACGCCGGCTACGTGCCCGCCCACCAGGACATGGACGCCTTCGCCCAGGCCCTGCGCGCCGTCGGCGAGCCGGTGTTCGGCCGCGAGGCCCGCGACGTGTCGATGGGCCGCCTGCTGGCCCAGCTGTTCGAGATCACCGCCCTGTTCGAGATGGCCCTGCGGCCCGAGCTGGTGCTGCTGCAGAAGACCATGGTCACGGTCGAGGGCGTGGCCCGCCGCATCGACCCCGCCCACGACCTGTGGGCCGCCGCCAATCCCGTCGTCAGCCGCTGGATCGCCCGCGAGCTGTCGCCGGTGGCCCGCATGAAGGAACTGGCCGACGAGGCCGTCCGCGCCCTGCGCGCCATGGCCCGCTACGCCGAACAGCCGCCGGCCGCGCCGACGGTGATCGTCGAGAAGCGCCCGGCCTGGCCGTGGTTCCTGGCCGGCGCCGCCGCCACGGCCCTGGCCTTCGCGGCCGGCCTGGGCGTGGCGACGCTGCTGTAGTCCTTCTCCCCTTGCGGGAGAAGGTGGCGGCGAAGCCGACGGATGAGGGGTCGAAAGCCCTGTCCGATAGTTCTGAGAGACCCCTCGCCCGACCTCCTTCGGAGGCCACCCTCTCCCGCAAGGGGAGAGGGGTCAGAGCCCCAACGCCCCGCGCGCTGCAGCGATCGCCGCCTCACGCACGTCCTCGGCGTAACTCACCCCCGCGCTATGCCCCCAAACCGGCCCCGGCCAGGCCGGGTCGCCGTCGCGGCGGCCCAGCACGTGGACATGCAGCTGCGGGGTGACGTTGCCCAGGGCGCCGACGTTCAGCTTGTCGACCGCAAGACCCAGCACCTGCGCCACGGCCCGTACCGCCGCGCCGGCGGCGACGATCTCCTCGGTCAGGGCGATGCGGCCCTCCGGCGACAGGTCCTCGATCTCCACC
>NZ_QHJY01000101.1 GCF_003185805.1 Caulobacter sp. D5 | reverse complement strand
GCGCGCGGGCGGCGCGGGCCAGGCGCCGGGCGATCGGGTCGTCGTCTACCGGCGTGGCCAACACGCGGGCCTCGGCGACGGCGGCGGTCAGGCGCTCCAGGTCCTGCGGGCGCGACAGGCGGTGGTCGCCGTCCTTGATCAGCGAGAAGACGACGTCCTGGCTGGTCAGGCCGTTGGCCAGTTCCAGGGCGTGGGTCCAGGGCACGGCGTCGTCCTGGCCGCCCTGCAGCACGCGCACCGGAACGTCGATCGGCACGGGACCGGGCAGGATCGACCAGCGGGCGCCGTCCTCCAGCAGCTCGCGGGTGATGGCGTAGCCGTCGTCGTCGTATTCGGAGGGACGAACCCAGAAGCCGTCGCGCTCGATCGCCGCCCTGGCTTCGTCCGACAGTTCGGGCCCCATCAGCTTTTCGGTGAAGTCGGGGGCGGGGGCGACCAGCACCAGGGCTTTCACCCGCTCGGGCCGGGCGATGGCGGCCAGGCAGGCCAGCCAGCCGCCCATCGACGAGCCCACCAGCACCAGCGGCCCATCGGTCAACGCGTCGATCACCGCCAGGGCGTCGGCGCGCCAGCGGCTGATCGTGCCGTCCTTGAAGTCGCCCGATGATTCGCCGTGGCCGAAATAGTCGAAGCGCAGGTAGGCGCCGCCCGTCGCCAGGGCCTGTTCGGCCAGGACCTGGGCCTTGGTTCCGGTCATGTCGGAGTGAAAACCGCCCAGCCAGACCACCATGGGGCCTTCGCCGTCCACCTGGCGGTACGCGAGACGCTGATTTTCCTCGCGCGGATGGAAATCGCGGACTTCGGTCATGGCGCGGCCTTGTTCGTTTCGCTAACTAGCTTCTCCTAACCTCTTCAGAGCGCGGCGTGTCCATCCTTCCCGATGATTTCACCCTGCTGCAGGTGACTCCGGAACTGGAGACCGGCGGCGCCGAGCAGACCACGATCGACGTGGCCCATGGCGTGGTCGCCCTGGGCGGCAAGGCCCTGGTCGCCACCCGAGGCGGCCGCATGGCCGCGCGGCTGGAGGCTGACGGCGGTCGCCTGGCCCAGATGCCGGCCCAGTCGAAGAACCCGCTGGTGATGCTGGGCAACGCCGCCCGCCTGATCGACCTGATCCGCCGCGAGAAGGTGACCCTGGTCCACGCCCGCTCGCGCGCCCCGGCCTTCTCGGCCCTGTGGGCGGCGCAGGCGACCAAGGCGCCGTTCGTGGCCACCTATCACGGCGTCTACAACGCCAAGTCCAGCCTCAAGCGCTGGTACAACGCGGTGATGACCAAGGGCGACCTGGTGATCGCCAATTCCGAATACACCCGCGCCCACGTCATCGCCGAGCACGGCGTCGATCCCGACAGGGTGGTGGCCATTCCGCGCGGGGTGGACCTGTCGCGCTTCGAGCCCGGCTTCGTCTCGGCCGACCGGGTCGAGGCCCTGCGCCAGGCCTGGGGCGTGGCGCCCGACGAGCGACGCCTGAAGGTGCTGCTGGCCGGCCGGCTGACCCGCTGGAAGGGGCAGGGGCTGGCGATCCAGGCGCTGGCCCGGCTGAAGGCCCTGGGCGACTCCCGGATCCTGCTGCTGCTGGCCGGCGACGACCAGGGCCGCAAGGGCTATCGCGCCGAGCTGGAGCACATGATCGCCCAGGCCGGCCTGGAAGACAGCGTCAAGCTGGTGGGCCACTGCGACGACATGCCGGCCGCCTATCTGCTGGCCGACCTGGCCATCGCTCCGTCGCTGGAGCCGGAGGCCTTCGGCCGCACGGCGGTCGAGCCCCAGGTCATGGGCCGTCCGGTGATCGCCGCCGACCATGGCGCGACGCGCGAGACGGTGGTCCCCGGCGAGACCGGCTGGCTGGCCAAGCCCGGCGACGTCGAGGCCTGGGCCCAGGCCCTGAACGACGCCTGCGAGGCGGGCGCGGCGGGACGTCAGGCCATGGGCCAGGCCGCCCGCACCCGAGCCCGCCGGTTGTATTCTGTGGACGCCATGGTCGAGGCGACCCTTAAGGTCTATGCGCGCGTGATCGCGGCCCATAGGGCCGGTGCGAGAGTTTCGGAGTCGAAGGGTTGAGCAAGGAGATCAAGAAGGTCCTGGTCATCAAGCTGGGCGCGCTGGGCGATTTCGTCCTGGCCCTGGCGGCGATGAAGAAGATCCGCGAGGCCCACCCGCGCGCCAAGATCACCCTGCTGACCACCCCGCCGTTCGAAGCCCTGGCGCGCCTGTCGCCCTATTTCAACGCCGTCGAGGTGGACGGCCGTCCGTCCGACGCCGGCGACCTCTTCAAGATGCTGGGCCGCATCCGCAAGGCCAAGTACGACCGCGTCTACGACCTGCAGACCAACAGCCGCACCGGCTGGTACTTCCAGGCCCTGCGCCCGTTCCCGCCGCAATGGTCGGGCATCGCCAAGGGCGCCAGCCTGCCCCAGCGCGGCCGCGCCCGCTATCACATGCACACCCTGGAGCGGCACGCCGACCAGCTGCGCCAGGCCGGCATCTGGCCCGACGCGCCGATCGAGCCGGGCAGCGCCCCGCCGCCGGACCTGTCGTGGATCCTGCGCAAGCACAAGGACGCCCGGCCGGTGGCCGGCGCCGTGGCGCCCAAGCCCTATGTGCTGCTGGTGCCCGGCGGTTCGGCCCACCGGCCCGAGAAGCGCTGGCCGGTCGAGAGCTACGCCCAGCTGGCGGCGCTGCTGAAGTCCAAGGGCCTGGACATCGTCATCATCGGCGGTCCGCAGGAAAGCGCCATGGCCCGCCAGATCCAGAAGGCGGCCGGCCAGGCCCGTGACCTCACCGGCCGCACCGACTTCGCCCAACTGGCGGTGCTCGGCGCCAAGGCGGCGCTGGTGGTCGGCAACGACACCGGCCCGACCCACCTGCTGGCGGCGGCCGGAGCCCCGACCATCGCCCTGTTCTCCGACGCCTCGGACCCGGCCCTGTGCGGCCCGCGCGGCCATGTGGCGGTGATCCGCTCGCCCGACCTCAAGGCCCTGCCGGTCAGCACCGTGGCCAGCACGGCGATCTCGCTGCTGCCGCGGTAGCGCTCGTGCGGTGATCCTCGCCCTTCGACAGGCTCAGGGTGAGGATCAAGTGCAGGCGTCGCAGTAGAAACCTCATCCTGAGCTTGTCGAAGGACGAGGTTTCTTCCCGTCAGGCCGGCCGCGCCATGAACACCCGAGCGGTCTCGTCCAGCCCCCGCGCCAGGTGCTCGGCGCGGATCGCCGCCATGCCCGGCGTCAGCTCGCGAACCTCCACGAACCCCAGCCGCGCATAGTAGGGCGCGTTCCAGGGCACGTCGCGGAAGGTCGACAGGACGAGGCTTCCCTCAGTTCGCTCGGCGACGGCGTCCAGCAGGGCCGCGCCGATCCGCCGGCCGGCGAAGGCGGGCAGGACGTCCAGCTGCTCCACATAGAGGCCGTCCTCCAGCGGCCGGAACATCACGAAGCCGGCGATGACGCCGTCCGCCTCGGCGACCAGCAGGCCGTCCTCGGCCACGCGCCGCACCAGCACCGCCGCGGGCGTCGGCTCGTCGGCGGCGATGGCGTCCATCAGGCCGACGAAGCGCTGGGCCGAAGCCCGCTCCAGCGCACGGATCGTCTCGATCTCGACGGCGCGGGCGGGACGTAGCAGGATGGGAATCGTGGGGGCGCGGGTCATCTGGAACCAAGCCGAAAGCTGAGCGGTTTACGGTTCCAAGTTATCGAGGAGTCCGTCATGCGCATCACCACCGGCAAGCCGTACGCCCATCGCACCCTGGCCGGCCGCGAAGCGTTCCAGCCGGACACCAGCGGAAACAGCGCCGGCGCGCAACTGGCCATAGGCCTGGCCCTGGCCGGCGGGGCGCTGCTGGCCGCGACGCTGATGGGCCGCCGCCACGAGCGGGTGATCGACGCCGAGGAATACGCGGTCGGCTACGCCGAGATGCACGAGCCCGTCGCCCACCAGCCCAAGCCTCTGACCAGCCTGCTGCTGCCGCCGCTGTTCATCGCCATGACCCTGTCGGGCCTGCGCACCTGGAACGCGCCGTCCAGCCCCGCCCGCACCCGCGCGCTGACCCTGTGGAGCCTGACTCAGGGCTTCAACGCCCTGTGGCTGGCGTTCGGCACGAAACGGGGCGGCGGCCAGCTGGCCGTGGCGACGGCTTCGCTGGGCGCCTCGGCCGCCTACGCCGTCGAGGCCCGCAAGGTCGGCGGCGCCTCGTCGCCCGATCTCGGCTGGCTGGGCGTGGCCAACGCCCTGACCGCCCAGCTGTGGCGGCGTTCGCCGGTTCGTCCCACCTTGCACTGATCGCCCCGACGCGGCTTCCTCCTCGCTTCAAAAGCGGGGAGGGGCATGCGGATTCGGTTGGGTCATCTGGCTGTCGCCATCGGCCTGTTCGCGGTCGAGGTCGCCATCGCACTGTGGTGGCGCGACCGTTTCGTGCGGCCCTATCTGGGCGACGTGCTGGCCGTGGCCATGGTCCATTTCGGCCTGCGCGGCGTTACGCCGCTGAACGCGGCGGGCGCTTCGGCCTGGGCCTTCGGTCTTGGCGTGGCCATCGAGCTTGGCCAGGCCGCGCACGTCCTGGCCCTGGTCGGACTTCAGGACAACGCCCTGGCCCGCGTGGTGTTTGGCGGGGTGTTCGATCCGAGCGATCTGGTCTGCTACGGCCTGGGCGGCGCCCTGGCGTTCCTCGTTGATCGTATGGGAATGGGACGATCCGTGATCGGAGCGAAGCGGGCGGCCTGAACGGCAGGCGCCGAAAGCGTCGCCATGCGCGAATCGAGAGCGTCCACAACCGCTCCACAGGAGTCGAAGAACGCCGGTATTGACTTCCGCTGCCCAGTCTTTACGCATTCGCCCCGGCTTATGAGATCGCATCTCAAAAGCGCGCCGTCAGGGGACGACGGCGACGATAATCGCTGCGGGGGAACGGCCGGTTGGCTTTCGACGACGCGACCTATCATGAGGGCTTCTCGGCCCTGGCCCGTCGCGTATCGCGACGCTCGACCGGTCGCGGCCCGCGAGACGCGCGCCCGGCCTGGCGGCTGGTCGAGATCGGCGTCGCCGGCGGGCTGGCGGCCCTGCTGCTGGTGTTCTTCTGGCTCGACCTGCGACCCGACATCGACACCGCGCCGGGGCATCCGTTCTTCTGGCTGAAGATGGTCTTCACCGCCTCGCTGGGCGCGGCGGGCTTCGACGGCCTGGCGCGCCTGTTGCGCCGCGGTCCGCCGGCGCCGACCGCCGTGCTGGTGGCCGCGGCTGCGGCCCTGGTGTTCCTGGTCGGCGGCGTGTCCGAAGTCCTGCGACTGGATCCGGACAGCCTGGCGCGCCTGTTCCGGCCCGCCTCGGTGACGGCCTGCTTCTTCAACATCGTCGTCATGGCCCTGCCGACCCTGCTGCTCAGCCTGACGGCGCTGCGGGCGACCGACTGCGAGCGGCCGGTCCTGGCCGGCTTCGCCGCGGGGATCTTCGCCGGCGGCGTGGCCGCCAGCCTCTACGGCCTGCACTGCCCGCACTCGACCTTCGTCTTCGTGGGCCTGTGGTACACCGGCGGCGTGCTGCTGTGCGGCGCGGCCGGGGCGGCGATCAACCGCCTGGCCGCCTAGGTCCGAGAGACCCACCAAAGCAAAGGCCCTCCCGGCGAACCGGAAGGGCCCCTGTAGCTGCCTGAAGGCGGCGAGCCTTACTCGGCGGCGGCCTTGCCGGCCGGAGCGCCGAACTTGGCGTCCAGCTCGCCGGCGGCGTAGCGCTTGGCCATGACCGCGGTCGAGATCGCCTTGATCTTGCTGGCGTGGCCGGCCGAGCCGAACTCGACGAAGCGGGCCTGGCAGACCTTGCGCATGGCTTCCTTGGCCGGCTTCAGATAGGCGCGCGGGTCGAACTCGTGCGGCTTCTCGATCAGCAGCTTGCGGATGGCGCCGGTGATGGCCATCCGGTTGTCGGTGTCGACGTTGATCTTGCGCACGCCGTGCTTGATGCCGCGCTGGATCTCTTCGACCGGCACGCCCCAGGTCTGGGGCATCTCGCCGCCGTACTGGTTGATGATGTCCTGCAGGTCCTGCGGAACGCTGGACGAGCCGTGCATCACCAGGTGGGTGTTGGGCAGGCGGCGGTGGATCTCCTCGATCACGTTCATGGCCAGGACGTCGCCGTCCGGCTTGCGCGTGAACTTGTAGGCGCCGTGGCTGGTGCCCATCGCGATGGCCAGGGCGTCGACGCCGGTGGCCTGCACGAAGTCGACCGCCTGGTCCGGATCGGTCAGCAGCTCGTCGTGCGACAGCTTGCCCTCGAAGCCGTGGCCGTCCTCGGCCTCGCCCATGCCGGTTTCCAGCGAGCCCAGAACGCCCAGTTCGCCCTCGACCGAGACGCCGCAGCTGTGGGCCATCTGGACCACCTTGCGGGTGACATCGACGTTGTACTCGTAGGAGGCCGGGGTCTTGGCGTCCTCCATCAGCGAGCCGTCCATCATCACCGAGGTGAAACCGTACTGGATCGCCGTGGCGCAGGTCGCCGGGCCGTTGCCGTGATCCTGGTGCATGCACACCGGGATGTGGGGATAGAGCTCGACCAGCCCGTCGATCAGGCGGGTCAGGATGATGTCGTTGGCGTAGTTGCGCGCCCCGCGCGACGCCTGGATGATGACCGGGCTGTCGACCGCGTCGGCGGCCTCCATGATGGCCAGGCCCTGTTCCATGTTGTTGATGTTGAAGGCGGGCAGGCCGTACTCATGCTCCGCCGCATGGTCCAGCAACTGCCTAAGCGTGATCCTCGCCACGTGGTCTTTCTCCTGCAAGCTTGAAGTCGTTGGGTTGGTTCTTGTTTTTGGGGCGCGGCGCTTTTGCGCTCTTTGCCCAGGGTTCCCGAAGCCGGTTCCTCGTCCGGTGATCCGAGAGCGGAAGCCCCGGACCCGAAAGGCTCGGGGCGGGGCGTTCCGACTTTGCTGAGGTCCGGCGCCGTTCGGCTGGCCGGAGAAGGTCCTCCCTTTAGGCCTCCAGGGCCGCGACGCCCGGAAGCGTCTTGCCCTCCATCCATTCCAGGAACGCGCCGCCCGCCGTCGAAACGAAGGTGAAGTCGGCCGACACGCCCGCGTGGTTGAGCGCTGCGACAGTATCACCGCCGCCTGCAACCGCCACGATCTTACCCGATTTAGCCAGTTCCGCCGCGTGTTTCGCCGCCGAAACGGTCGCTTCATCGAACGGTTGCACCTCGAAAACGCCCAGCGGGCCGTTCCAGATCAAGGTGACGCTTTGATCCATGGCCGCCAGAAGCTTCTTGGCGCTCTCGGGGCCGGCGTCGAGGATCAGGTCGTCGGACTGCACCTCGCCAAGGCCGCGCACGGCGGTCTCGACGCCCGGGGCGACCTTCTTGGCCACCACCACGTCGACCGGCAAAAGCAGTTCGCAGCCGGCCTTCTCGGCCTTGGCGATGATCTCGCGGGCGGTGTCGGCCAGGTCCTTTTCGCAGAGCGAGCCGCCGACATCGTGGCCTTGGGCGAAGAGGAAGGTGTTGGCCATGCCGCCGCCGATGGCCAGGCGGTCCAGCTTGGCGACCAGGTTGTTGAGCAGGTCGAGCTTGGTCGAGACCTTGGAGCCGCCGACGATGCCGATCACCGGCTTCTTCGGGTTGCCCAGCGCGGCGTCGAGCGCTTCGAGCTCGCGCTGCATGGCCAGGCCCGGATAGGCCGGCAGCAGCTTGGCCAGGCCTTCTGTCGAGGCGTGGGCGCGGTGAGCGGCGCTGAAGGCGTCGTTGACATAGACGTCGCCGTTGGCGGCCAGGGCCTTGGCGAACTCCGGATCGTTCTTCTCTTCGCCGGCGTGGAAGCGGACGTTCTCCAGCAGGGCGACGCCGCCGTTCTCCAGCGCGTCGACGACCTTGGCGGCCTCGGGACCGATGGCGTCGCTGGCGAAGGCCACCGGCTGCTCCAGCAGCTTGGACAGCGGCTCGGCGACGAAGCCCAGGCTCATCTCCGGCACGACCTTGCCCTTGGGGCGGTCGAAGTGGGCCAGCAGCACGACCTTGGCGCCTTGCTTGGAGAGGTAGCTGATCGTCGGCAGCGCCGCGCGCAGGCGGGTGTCGTCGGTGATCCGGCCGCCGTCGACGGGCACGTTGAAGTCCACCCGGACCAGGGCGCGCTTGCCGGCGAGATCGGCGGTGTCGAGGGTGCGGAAGGTCATGGGAGGGTTCCGTTCAGAGGGGGAGGCAAGCGGTCGCGGTGCGGAAAGCCGCGGCGCAGCCGAATGCGAACATGACGAGGGGGGCGATGGCGTGGAGGATGCTCATCCGCCGCCGCCGCGAGGCGTGGACATGCAGAACCCAAGCGACCAGCCATCCGACGAACGCGACGCCCATCATGGGAGAAGCATCGATCGGCGGACCAACGCCCAGCAGGCGCCAGGGCGGAAGTTCCGCAACTCCGGGAGCCTTGCGGCCGAACCAGTAGCAGGCCGAGAGAGCAGCGCCGAACGGTACGCCCAACGCCGAATAGCTCAGGATTGCCGACACGACCCACGTCCAGAGACGCAAGCGCAGCGGCGCCCGAAGCGGCGGCTGGACGGAAGCGGTCGACATCTATCCCCGTGGCTGTCGCGTCAGTGAAAACCCCCGCCCTTGGAAGGGCGGGGGTCGGGTCGGCTGCTTAGAGGAACTTCGCCATTTCCAGAGCAGTGTCGCTCATGCGGGTCGCGAAGCCCCACTCGTTGTCGTACCAGCTGAGCACGCGGGCCAGCTTGCCTTCGATGACCTGAGTCTGGGGCAGGGCGGCCGTCGAGCTGGCGGCGATGTGGTTGAGGTCCGACGAGACCAGCGCGTCGGTGGTCACGGCCAGGACGCCCTTCATCGGGCCGTCGGCGGCGGCTTGCAGCGCGGCGTTGATCTCGGCGATCGAGGTGTCGCGGCCGGTGACGACCTTCAGGTCGATGACCGAGACGTTCGGGGTCGGGACGCGGATCGACGAGCCGTCCAGCTTGCCCTTCAGTTCCGGCAGCACCAGGCCCAGGGCCTTGGCGGCGCCGGTCGAGGTCGGGATCATGCTCAGGGCCGCGGCGCGGGCGCGGTAGAGGTCCTTGTGCATGGTGTCCAGCGTCGGCTGGTCGCCGGTGTAGCTGTGAATCGTGGTCATGTAGCCACGCTCGATGCCGACCAAGTCGTGCAGGACCTTGGCCACCGGGGCCAGGGCGTTGGTGGTGCACGAGCCGTTCGAGACGACGATGTCGTCGGCGGTCAGGGTCTCGTGGTTGACCTTGTAGACGATGGTCTTGTCGGCGCCGTCGGCGGGAGCCGAGACCAGCACGCGCTTGGCGCCGGCCTTCAGGTGCAGGGCGGCCTTGTCGCGGGCGGTGAAGATGCCGGTGCACTCGAAGGCGATGTCGACGCCGAGGTCGCCGTGCGGCAGCTCGTCGGGGTTACGGATCGCGGTGACCTTGATCTTGCCGGCGCCGACGTCGATCCAGTCCTCGCCCGAGGTGACGACGCCCGGGAAGCGGCCGTGCACGCTGTCGTAGCGCAGCAGGTGGGCGTTGGTCTCGACCGGGCCCAGATCGTTGATCGCCACCACCTCGATGTCGCGGCGGCCGTGCTCGGCGATGGAGCGCAGCACGAGGCGGCCGATGCGGCCGAAGCCGTTGATGGCGACGCGAAGGGCCATGTGGTCTTTCTCCTCACGATCGGACCCGCTCGGAAGCGAGCGGCGTTCCTTGATTTTGCAGGCGGTTTCGCGGTCGCGAGAGCCGAAGTCAAGCCCAGGAACGCTCACAACAGATTAGCTATTGTTGTGACGCCGGTAACATCGCCCAATTGTGGTCACGCCCGCTGGCGAAGTCGGCGGCGATCTATATGTTGCGCCGCATGATGGGAACTTGCCGATGACCCCGGGCGAAGGAAGCGCCCTCGACCTGGCCGCGCGCCGGCTCGAACGCGCCGTCGCGAACCTGGAGCAGAAAATCGCCGCCGAGCGGGCCGAGCATGCGCGTCTTGCCGCCCAGCCGACCTCGGGCGATCTGTTCGAGGCGCCGCCGGCGCCGGCCGACGCCGCGGTGGTCGAGCAGGCCGCCCAGCTGGCCGCCGACCTGGAAGCCGCCCGCGTCCGTGAGCGCGCCCTGGAAGAGGCCGGCGAGCAGGCCAGCGAGGCCCTGGGCCGCGCCATCGCCGAGATCCGCGCCGCCCTGGGCGACGAAAGCCTGATCGGCGAAGGCGTCCACGACGACGAGGAGGGGGCTCCCGACGACCTCGAGGACGATCTGGAGCCGCCGTTCGACGAGGACGATCCGCCCTTCGACCCCGACCCGCCCGCGAAGGCCTGAGCCCATGGCGCAATTGACCATCCACGTGAACGGCCGGCCCTACACCGTCGGCTGCGAAGACGGCCAGGAGGCCCACCTCCTCGAGATCGCGCGCCTGTTCGACCGCCAGGTCCGCCAGGTCAGCCAGGAGGTCGGGCAACTGGGCGAGACGCGCCTGTTCCTGATGGGCGCCCTGCTGCTGGCCGACGAGCTTTCGGACCTGAAGCTGCGCCTGGCCCACAACCAGTCGGAACTGGCCCGCCTGCAGAACGAACAGACCCGCGTCGAAATCCGCGCCATCAAGGCCATCGACGCCGCCGCCGAGCGGATCGAGAAGCTGGCGGCGGGGTAGGGCGCTCGCCCTTCGCTCCGCCGACGAGGCGGGGAGGGCCCCGCGCGTCTCGCCGGCCTCGCCACGCTCGTGACTCCGGCGCGGCGGGCATCCTCGCAAATCCCAATCCTTGCTCGCGATCGCCCTGCGGCCGTCCCGCGGACGCATCGCTTGACGATAAGTATTTAAGCAATTAGCTATTTATCTTGTGCGTTGGCGGCTGTCCGACTTGGCCTTCGCGTAATGGAGGGAAGCAGGGAATGACTTCATCCGCCTTCGGGGGCGCCGGCGCGCGGGCGCGCTACCTGCTCGCCTCGCTCGCCGTGTTGCTGGCCCAGCATCTGGTCCTGCTGGCCATCGTGTGGTGGGCGCGCGAGCCGGGCGTTCCGCCCTGGTGGATCTGGATCAATCCCGGCCGCGCCCTGGTGATGGACGCGGCGATGCAGCGGCAAAGCCTGGGCGCCGCGGCGTTGCCCCTCGGCCTGGTCGTGACGCTGGTTGCGGACATCCTGCTGGTCATGCTGGCGTTCCGGCGCGCCCGCGACGTTCGGGGATCGGCCTGGATCGCGCTGCTGACCCTCACGCCCCTGCTGCAGGTGCTGGTGATCGCCTGGCTGACCGTGGCGCCCGGCCGGCCGCAACACCAGGGCGAGGTCCCGGTCGCCGACCGCCTGGCCGTTCGCACGGCGGCCTTCGGCCTGCTGGCGGGCGTGGGCCTGATCGTGCTGGTGGTCGCTTTTTCGGCCCCGGTCCTGGGCGTCTACGGATACGCCCTGTTCGTGGGCTCGCCGTTCCTGATCGCTCTCGTCATCGGCTACATCGCCAATCGTCCCGAGCGGGTGACGCTGGGGTGGACGTTCAGCCTGGCCCTGTTCGCTTTCCTGATGGGCGGCCTGGCGCTGGTCGGCTTCGCGTTCGAAGGCGTGATCTGCCTGGTGATGGCCACGCCGCTGATCGTGGCGATGGCCCTGGCCGGGGCGATGATCGGCCGGGCCCTTGCGGGGCTGGGGCGGCGGGGACGGGGAACGACCCTCGCCAGCGTCGCGGTCCTGCCGCTGCTGCTGGCGGGCGAGGCCCTGGCGCCGCCGCGCGCCGATTTCGAGAGCGTGGAGTCGATCGAGGTCGCCGCGCCGCCGGCCGCCGTCTGGGATTCCGTGGTCCACATGGGGCCGATCCCGGGCGCGCCGGCCGCCCCCTTCCGCTGGGGGTTGGCCTATCCGATGCGAGGCGAGATCCAGGGCGAGGGCGTCGGCGCGATCCGTCGCGGCGTCTTCTCGACCGGCGTGGCCTACGAACGCGTCACCGCCTGGGAGCCGGAGAAGCGGCTGGACTTCATTGTCCTCAGCGACCCGCCCTCGCTGAAGGAACTCAGCCCGTACGACCATGTGAACGCGCCGCACATGAACGGCTACTTCCGCACCCGGGACGCGCGCTTTTCCATCACGCCGCTGCCGGGCGGGCGCAGCCGCCTGACCCTGGCCACCCACCACGACCTGGACCTAGCGCCGGCTGTCTACTGGACGCCAATGGCGCAATGGGCCGTGCACGCCAATAAACAGCGGGTGCTGAACCACTTCCGCCGACAGGCCGAAGCCGGCGCCGTGACGCCTGCGACATCGATTTCGGAATAGGGGCCTATCGCCGGAGCCCCCGAACCCCTATCTTGTTCCGTGGCGGGTCGTGCTGCGGCTCTCGTCGAAGATTTCTATTCCCAGGGACCTTAATCTCTCTATCGGGACCTGTTCCCTCCCGTGGCCGTGGCTGCGGGAACACGGGGCCCACCTGTAACTAACAGGTTCGAGTGGATTGAAACGTCTTCACGGTTCTTCGCGGCGCCGCCACCCTTTCCCTCTCCCGCCATTCCCGCGTTAGAAGTCGGCCATGACCATCGCCGACCCCGCCGCCGCCAAGTCCGCCCTGCGCGTCTTCGTGCGCAATCGCCGCAAGCAGCTGGCTCTCGAGCACCCCGAGGCCGACTGGATGCTGGTCGACGCCGGCCGTGAGGCGCTGTCGGCGCGCTTTCCGCAGCCGCAAGGCAAGGTCGCCGCCGTCTATCATGGCCTGGGCTCCGAGGTTTCCGCCCGCGCCCTGGCCGACTGGCTCGCCGAGCAGGGCTGGAGCCTGGCCCTGCCCAGCGTCGAGGGCGCCGATCCGCACGGCAAGGGCGGCCACATGGTGTTTCGCGCCTGGACGCCGGGCGAGCCCCTGGCCCGCGACGCCATCGGCCTGGTCGCGCCTGTCGCCGAAAACCCGGTCGTCCAGCCCGACCTCGTGGTCGCGCCGCTGCTCGGCTACGACCGCGAGGGCCGCCGCCTGGGGCAGGGGGGCGGCTATTACGACCGGGCCCTGGAAGCCCTGCGCCAGCGCAAGGACGTCTTCGTCCTGGGCCTGGCCTATCACGGCCAGGAGACCCGCAATCTGCCCGACGAACGGCACGATCAACGATTGGACGCCATTCTGACCGAAAACGAGTATATCGAGGTCCGAAAGGACTGATCGATCATGCGTTTTGCTTTCTTCGGCGACGTCGTCGGCAAGTCGGGCCGCGACGGCCTGGCCGACCACCTGCCGGGCCTCCGTCGCCAACTGGGCCTCGAGTTCGTCATCATCAACGCCGAGAACGCCGCCGCCGGCTTCGGCATCACCGAGAACACCGCTCGTGAGCTGTTCGACGCCGGGGCCGACTGCCTGACCCTGGGCAATCACAGCTGGGACCAGCGCGAGGCCCTGACCTACATCGTGCGCGAACCGCGCCTGATCCGTCCGGCCAACTACCCGATCCTGTCCGACGCTCCGGGCCGGGGCAGCCACCTGTTCCAGACGGATTCGGGGAAGACGGTGTTCGTCGTCAACCTGCTGGGCCGGGTGCACATGGACGCCATGGACGACCCGTTCGCCGCCGCCGACCGCGAGCTCGACAAGGCGCCGCTGGGCCAGGTCGCCGACGCCGTGATCGTCGACATGCACTGCGAGGCGACGTCCGAGAAGATGGCCATGGGCCACTATTGCGACAGCCGCGCCAGCCTGGTGGTGGGCACCCACACCCACGTGCCGACCGCCGACTGCCAGATCCTGCCGGGCGGCACGGCCTACCAGACCGACGCCGGCGCCTGCGCCGACTACGACAGCGTCATCGGCAACCAGAAGGAAGAGCCCTTGCGGCGCTTCACCACCAAGATCAGCGGCGGCCGCTACCAGCCCGCCAGCGGCCCGGCCACGGTCTGCGGCGTGTTCGTCGAGACCGACGACCGCACGGGCCTGGCGGTGCGGGTCGAGCCGATCCGCGTCGGCGGCCGGCTGAAACAGTCGGTGCCGGCGGTCTAGAACTTGCCTTCGGCGCAGGTGGTGTTGCTGAGGTTCTCGGCCGCCACCTGCGCGCAGAAGGCCTTGCCGAGCGCCGGGCGAATGGTTTTCTGCGCCGAGAGCGCCGCGTTTGAGACCTGCATCTCCGCCATCATGACCAGCATCAAGGGGGCCTCGAGCGGCTTCAGCTGAGTGTTGATCGCTTGGCTCTCCTCGGCGGTAAGCCGCTCGTGGTTGTCCAGCTTTAGACCAAGCGGCGAGGCGAAGAAGATCCTGATCTGGTCCAACTGTTCAGCGTCGCCGGCCTCGAGATAGGCCTTGATGCGCGTGGATTGGGCGGTCTCGCGCAGCTGCTGGCGCGGTTGGGCCGTGAGCGTGGCCAGGATCTGCTTCTGGCGGGCGTGCTGGTCCGCTGGCGCGGTCTTGTCCGTGATCCAAGTCTGCTCGTAGGTGTTTATGAGCTCTTCCGCCAGCCAGTCGGAGGAGCCTGGCGAGGTTTTACGACGAGCCTCGGCGAGCCGGCGAGCGGCGTCCAGCCGCTCCTGCTGGGGCGAGGCCGGTTGGCCCGGTCGCGGCGTGTCCGCCAGGGCGCTGGCGGTCGACAGAATCATCGCCAGCACGGCGCCGCCAAGGTGAGTCGCTGTCCGCATCGGCTCTACTTCTTCTTGGCTGCGGGCTTGGGGCATGACGTGTTGGTCATGCCGATCTTGCCCAGGTTGGCGCAGTAGCTCCTGGTGAAGGCGGCGCGGAAGACCGGGCCGCGGCGCTGCAGCGACGTCCGGGTCGTCTCCATGGTGCCCGGCGCCAGCTGGAGGACGCGCATGAACTGCGGGTGCTCCAGGGCGTAGGCGCCCAGTTGCTCGTTCTCCTGCGGCGTCATCGCGTCGGGCGTCAGCACCGCCTTCTGGCCCAGCGGGGTTTCGTAGAAGGTGCTGAGGTCGTTGATCTCGGCCGTCGAAAGCTGGGTGGCGTAGTAGGCCGCCAGGTCGTCGAGGACGCCTTGCGTCAGGCGGGTGCGGGGCGCTTCGACGGCGCTGGCGAAGGCGTCCATCACGGGGCGCTGCTTCTCGACCGGCAGGTCCTTGACCTGGCTGATGGTCTGCTCGCGGGTCTGGCCGATCAGCATGTCCAGCGTCCGGGTGACGCCCGCCTCGAGGTTCATGGCCCGCAGCAGGCGGCGGCCCTGCGCGATCTGCTCGGGCGTGACGGCGACCGGTTTGGCGGGGCTGGCCGGCGCGGCCGCCGGCTGGGCCTGGACGCCGGATGGTCCGGCGAGCGCCGCGGCGGCCACAGACGCGGCGCCGAGGATGCGCGTGAAGGTGTTCATTCTTCGCCCCAGATGAATGCGGGCTCGCCTTATCATTGCAGCGCTCGCCCTGTCCACGCGGCGGCTTCCGACAATCCACTCCCGCTTGCATCTGTCATGATCCGGGGCTCAAGCTCGATCCGAGGCCAGCCAGAGGAGCCCTCATGACCGACACCACCGTCTACACCGCCAAGGCCCACGCCGTGGGCGGGCGCCAGGGAACCGCCAAGACCGACGACGGCCACCTGGACGTGCAGCTGGGCTATCCCAAGTCGCTGGGCGGCAACGGCGAAGGCACCAATCCCGAGCAGCTGTTCGCGGCCGGCTACGCGGCCTGCTTCCTCGGCGCGCTGGGCCTCGTCGCGCGCGGCCAGAGCGTCGCCCTGGGCGAGCACAGCCTCGACAGCGAGGTCGATTTGATCAAGGACGACGTCAGCTTCCACATCGGCGTGCGCCTGACGCTGAACGCGCCCGAGGTCGATCGCGCGGTCGCCGAGGACCTGCTGCACAAGGCCCACCAGGTGTGCCCGTATTCCAAGGCGACCCGCGGCAACGTCGTGGTGGAACTGAAGGTGGCGTGAAGCCAAGAGGCGCGGAGCCGGCGGGCTCCGCGCCCTTCTCAGGCTACAGCACGCACCGGCGATAGACGCCCGGCCGCACGCGGTAGGTGTCGGTGCGCGGATTGTAGCTGCGATAGCGCTGCTGGCAGGCGCGCACGTGGCGGTACCAGCCGTTGTGCTTTTTCCAGTGCGACGGCGGGGCCGGCGGGCGCACGCCCCAGTGGTTGTCCCAGTGGCCGTAGTCCGGACCGCCCGGACGATTGGGGCCGGGCGAGGGCGTCGGCTTGCTCGGACCAGGCCCCGGGCCGTTTCCATGCCCGGGACCATTGCCCGGACCCTGGCCGCCGTGGCCGGGCGGGTGCGACTGGGGCGACGATTGAGGCGACTGGGCGATGGCGGCGGGCGCGGCCGCCAGCAGGGCCGCGCCGATGGCGGCGAGCATCAGTTTGCGCATGAAGCATACTCCGGCCGAGCCGGCGCCCGACGCGCCCCCGATCAAGGAACTCGGCGCGATCTCAACCGTCGAGCGCGCCCGTCAGTTCCATCCCCGGGGTGACAAGACGCGGCTTGAGGCGGTAGAAGCGCCGCCAACCCATTCATGTCACACATCTAGAGAAGAGCCTCCGAATGGCCGGCCACTCGAAATTCAAGAACATCATGCACCGCAAGGGCCGCGCCGACGCCGCGCGCTCCAAGCTGTTCTCCAAGCTGTCGCGTGAAATCACCGTGGCGGCCAAGACCGGTCTGCCCGACCCGGCCATGAACCCGCGCCTGCGCCTGGCCGTGAACAACGCCAAGGCCGAAAGCCTGCCCAAGGACGTCATCGAGCGCGCCATCAAGAAGTCGCAGATGGGCGACGCGGCGGACTACGCCGAGATCCGCTACGAGGGCATGGGCCCGGGCGGTGTCGGCGTCATCGTCGAGGTGCTGACCGACAACAAGAACCGCGCGGCCAGCAACGTCCGCTCGCTGTTCTCCAAGCACGGCGGCAATCTGGGGGCCACCGGCTCGGTGACCTTCAACTTCGACCGCCTGGGCCAGATCGAGTATCCGGCGTCCAAGGCCAGCGAAGACGACATGATGGAAGCCGCCATCGAGGCCGGCGCTCAGGACGTCGAGAGCGACATGGGCGAAGACGGCGGCCACACCGTCTACACCGCCTTCGAAGACCTCAACGAGGTTTCGGCCGCCCTGGAAGCCAAGTTCGGCGAAGCCTCCTCGACCAAGATCGTCTGGAAGCCCAAGCTGCTGAACGAGGTCACCGGCGACACCGTCGCCACCCTGATGAAGCTGCTCGACGGCCTGGACGAGGACGACGACGTCCAGAACGTCTATTCCAGCGCCGACATCAGCGAAGAAGATCTGGCCAAGCTGGGCTGATCTTCTTCGATCGGACGACGAGACGGCCGTTCCAGGCGACTGGAGCGGCCGTTTCCGTGTCAGGCTCCCCTTTGCGGGCGGCGGCCGCTCTGCTATCCCGTCGCACCATGAGTTCCGTTCGGAAGATCGCGCGAATTATCCGCCCGGCGTGACGCCGCCGGACGAGACCTCCAGCGCGCGCCGGGTTCCACCCGCCTTCTTCCGACATTCCAGAGCTGGATAGCCTTCCCATGGCCGACGACGCCGCGCCCGCCCGCGACTACCGCGAAACCGTTTTCCTTCCCGACACGCCGTTCCCGATGCGCGCCGGCCTGCCCAAGAAGGAGCCCGAGATCCTGGAGGGCTGGGCGGCCCTCTCCGACAAGGGCCTCTACGGCGCGGTGCGCGCCAGGCGCCAGGCCGACGGCGCGCCGCTGTTCGTGCTGCACGACGGTCCGCCCTACGCCAACGGCGCGATCCACATCGGCCACGCGCTGAACAAGATCCTCAAGGACTTCGTCGTCCGCTCGCGCTTCGCCCTGGGCTACGACGTCGACTACGTGCCGGGCTGGGACTGCCACGGCCTGCCGATCGAGTGGAAGATCGAGGAACAGTTCCGCGCCAAGGGCCGCCGCAAGGACGAGGTCCCGGCCGAGGAGTTCCGCCGCGAATGCCGCGCCTACGCCGCCGGCTGGATCGAGGCCCAGAAGGTCGAGTTCCAGCGTCTGGGCGTGCTGGGCGACTGGTGGAACCGCTACGCCACCATGGACTTCACCAGCGAAGCCAAGATCGTCGAGGAATTCCACCGCTTCGCCTCGAGCGGCCAGCTCTATCGCGGCTCGAAGCCGGTGATGTGGAGCCCGGTCGAGCGCACGGCCCTGGCCGAGGCCGAGATCGAGTATCACGACCACGTCTCGCCGACGATCTGGGTGAAGTTCCCGGTCGTCGAGGGCTCTGAGGCCGCGCAAGGCGCGAAGCTGGTGATCTGGACGACCACGCCCTGGACCATCCCCGCCAACCGCGCGGTCTCCTACAACCCCGACATCCCCTACGCCGTCTTCGAGGTGAAGGCGCTGGAGGAGGGTCTCGAATTCGCCCCCTGGTCCCAGGTCGGCGATCGCCTGATCGTGGCCGAGAAGCTGGCCGGCGAGGTCTTCAAGGCCGCCAAGGTCGCCGCCTTCGAGAAGGTCGAGAGCGTCGACTGCGAGGGCATGGTCCTGGCCCACCCGCTGGCCGATCTGGACAGCCACTACGGCTTCGCCGTGCCGCTGCTGGCCGGCGACCACGTCACCGACGAGGCCGGTACGGGCTTCGTGCACACCGCGCCGGGCCACGGCGCCGACGACTATCAGGTCTGGCTGGCCCACGGTCATCGCGAGATCCCCGACACCGTCGATCCGGACGGCGCCTACTACCCGTCGGGCGCCCTGTTCGCCGGCCTGAAGGTGCTGGAGACCGAGGGCAAGAAGATTGGCAAGTTCGGCCCCGCCAACGGCGCGGTGATGGACAAGCTGATCGAGGCCGGAAACCTTCTGGCCCGCGGCCGCGTCGAGCACAGCTATCCGCACAGCTGGCGCTCCAAGGCCCCGGTGATCTTCCGCAACACCCCGCAGTGGTTCATCCGCATGGACCACGAGGTCGAGGCCCTGGGCGGCAAGACCCTGCGCGAGACGGCCGTCCAGGCCATCGCCGACACCGCCTTCCACCCCGACGCCGGCCGCAACCGCATCGGGGCCATGGTCGAGACCCGTCCCGACTGGTTGATCAGCCGCCAGCGCAACTGGGGCACGCCGCTGGCGATGTTCGTCGACAAGCACACCGGCCACCCGCTGGTCGACGCCGACGTCAACGCCCGCATCCTGGCGGCGGTGAAGGAGGGCGGCGCCGACGCCTGGTTCACCCGTCCCGACGCCGACTTCCTCGGCAATCACGACCCGGCCCAGTACGAGAAGGTCGGCGACATCCTGGACGTCTGGTTCGACAGCGGCTGCACCCACGCCTTCACCATCGAAGGCCGCGACGACAGCGCCTGGCCGGCAGACCTCTATCTCGAAGGCTCCGACCAGCACCGCGGCTGGTTCCAGTCCTCGCTTCTCGAAGGCTGCGGTTCGCGCGGCCGCGCGCCCTACAAGGCCGTCCTGACCCATGGCTTCACCATGGACGAGAACGGCGAGAAGATGAGCAAGTCCAAGGGCAACACGGTGGAGCCGCAGAGCATCACCAAGGAGTCCGGCGCCGAGATCCTGCGTCTCTGGGCCGCGATGGTCGACTATTCGGAAGACCAGCGGATCGGCAAGACGATCCTGGCCACCACCACCGACGCTTATCGCAAGCTGCGCAACACCATGCGCTATCTGCTGGGCGCCCTGGCCGGCTTCGACGAGGACGAGCGGGTCACCGACTACAACGAGTTCCCGCCGCTGGAGAAGTTCATCCTGCACCGCCTGTGGGAGCTGGATGGCCAGGTGAAGGCCGCCTACGAGAGCTATCGCTTCTCCGACGTGATCCGGCCGCTGGTCGAGTTCTGCCAGAGCGACCTGTCGGCGATCTTCTTCGATATCCGCAAGGACAGCCTCTACTGCGACGCCCCGAGCGCCCTGCGCCGCCGGGCCTATCGCACCGTGCTGGACTACGTCTTCGACCGCCTGACCATCTGGCTGGCCCCGCTGGCCAGCTTCACGATGGAAGAGGCCTGGGTCACCCGCTTCCCCGAAGCCGGCCCCGTGGCCCTGCGCGTGGTCCCTGAGACCCCGGCGGCGTGGGAAAACCAGGCCGAGGCGGCCCGCTGGGCCAAGGTCGAGACCGTCACCGGCGTCGTCACCGGCGCCCTGGAAGTCGAGCGCCGCGAAAAGCGCATCGGTTCGGCGCTGGAGGCGGCTCCGGTCGTCCACATCGCCGACGCCGACCTGCTGGCCGCCTTCGACGGGCTGGACGCCGCCGAGGTGTTCCGCACCAGCGCCGCGACGCTGGTCGCCGGCGAGGGCGGCGCGTTCCAGGCCGACGAGGTCAAGGGCGTGTCGGTGGATCCGGTGAAGGCCGAGGGGAACAAGTGCGCCCGTTCGTGGCGCATCCTGCCGGAAGTGGGAACCGACCCCCGCTATCCGGAGCTTAGCCTTCGCGACGCCGACGCCGTGGCCTTCTGGGACGCGGCGCGTCAAAACTAATCTCCCTTCCCCCTCGATGGGGGAAGGGCCGGGGATGGGGGTGATACGGCGGTTCAGCTTCTGAGGCCGCGGTCACTCCCACCCAACCCTCCCCCATCGAGGGGGAGGGCTTATCGGGAGCGAACCTTGAAGATCACCCGCCTGGGCTGGACCGCCTACGCCGTCGCCGTCGCCACGGTGGTGCTCGACCAGATCTCCAAGCTCTGGGTGCTGGGCCTGCTGGGCCACGCCCAGGGCGCCAGCGCCTCGTTGCTGGGTCCGGTCCAACTGACCATGGTCCACAACTACGGCATGAGCTTTGGCCTGCTGCGCGACCACGCCGAATGGGGCCGCTGGCTGCTGACCGTGTTCTCGACGGCGGTGGTGATCGGCCTGGGCTTCTGGGCCCGCAAGGTCCTGCGGCCGCTGACGGCCGTGGGCCTGGGCATGATCATCGGCGGGGCGATCGGCAACAACCTGATCGACCGGGTGATCTACGGCTACGTCGTCGACTTCATCGACGTCTCGCGACTCTACTTCCCCTGGGTGTTCAACGTCGCCGACTCGGGCATCTCGGTGGGGGTCGCGCTCCTGTTGCTGGACAGTTTCATCGGTGAAGAAAAGAAGCTGTCGCACCAGACCGAATAGGGGCCAAACGGGGGCTCAGCGCCCAAGCAAGGCCACAAATCCGAAGGACATTGGCGCCCGCCCTCGGATGTCGTATCGAGGGCGTCCGATTTTTAGGCCCCGGGGGCGGCCGCTGGAGCATGGGTTTCATGAAGTTCAATCGGGTTGCGACCCTGAGCGTGCTGGCCGTGGCCGCCGCGACCGGTCTGGCGGGCTGCCAGTCGGCCTCGAAGGCCCTGGGCATGAGCAAGGTGGTCCCCGACGAGTTCCGCGTCGTGACCAAGGCTCCGCTCGTGGTTCCGCCGGACTACAGCCTGCGCCCGCCGGCCCCCGGCGAGCCGCGTCCGCAGGAACTGCAGCCGGAAAGCGCCGCCCGTCAGGCGCTGCTGGGCCAGAGCCTGGCCGCCAACCGTTCGGATGGTGAGAAGCTGCTGGTCGCCAAGGCCGGCGTCGACAAGGCCGACCCGCTGATCCGCTTCGTCGTCGACGACGAGAACGGCGACCTGGCCCACAAGGACGAAAGCTTCGCCAGCAAGGTGATGTTCTGGAAGAAGGACGACAAGACGGCCGGCGCCGTGACGGCCGCCGAAGCCGGCGCGACCGCTCCGGTTCCCGTCGACGCGGCCGCCGAGGAAGCCCGCCTGAAGGCCCTCACGGGCGGCGGCGCGATCGTCATCAGCCGCGAGAAGCAAGGCAAGATCAAGCTGCCGGGCCTCTAAGCCCGGGGCTGGTTCGCCTCGAAAGAATTAGACGGCCCGGAGGCTTTGCTTCCGGGCCGTTTTCGTTGGGCGTCAGCCGCGCGCGGTGCGTTCCAGGATGGCGCGCAGGGACTGGGCCTTCTGGGGCAGGTCGGACGACAGCCGCGAGGCCATCTCCCGCAGCCCTACGGCATAGGCTTCGCCGCCTTCGGCGATCTGCAGGGCGCGTTCGCCCAGGGCGATCAGGTCCCGCTCGAGGGCCTCGACTTCCTCGCGGGCCAGCAGGCGGGCTTCTTGTTGCAGACGCTGCAGACGCTGGGCCGTCGTCTCCGGCCCACGGGTCAGATTATAGACTTCGGCGCCGTCGGTTTCTTCCGGCACTACGGTCAGGTGCGGACCGCTGATCGTCATCTCGGCTCCTCGAACTCACGGAACCCCCATGCGATGACAATGAACCTACAAGCCTTGCTGTTCCTGTAAAAAATAGAGGCTACGCGCGAAGCTCGGCGCTTGTGGCGTTGGGGCCACATCGCCTGTTTTGGGTATGGTTTTTGCTTAGAGGCGGGGCATTTTCTCTAGTGGAAACCGGCTGTCTCTACTTGGGCTGCGCCTCGTCCTGATCCGACCCCGCGGCGGCCGCGTCGCAGGGGCCGACATAGACGCTCTCGCTCTGCAGCTTCATGACCTTCTTCACGCCATAGGCCTGGACGGTCATTTCGAGATTGCTGGTGGTGCGGGTCTGGAAGTCGCCCTTGACCACACCGGCCAGGCTGTAGGCGATCTTGTCCTTGGTGCAGGCCAGCTCGATCGTGAAGCCGTCGATGACCGGGGTGACCTCGGGCTTGCCGCAGGGCGTATCCTGGGCCGCGGTCAGGGCCGGGTCCTGGCCTTCGCCCACGCATTGGGTGGTAGTGCGCTCGGCGCCGCCGGGCGTGTGGGCGGTGGTTTTCCAGAGACCGGGGCGCATCAGCCGGGGCGGGCCGCCGGCGGCGGGAGCGGCTTCCGATTCCGCCGTGGGCGCCGATCCGCCGGCCGCCGGGGCGGCTGCCTTGTCGTCATTGCGCGAACAGCCGGCCGCCGCCGCGAGGGCGGCCAGCATCAGGGCGAGGCGGATGGTCGGCGTCGTCATGGGCGGGCCTCACTCGAACTGGCGGGCGCCGCTGGAGCGCCCCGCCAGAACAATACCCGGATCGCGCGACCAGTTTCCAGCGCTCAGCCGACCGCGGGCGCGTAGGCGGCCGGCGTGGTCGCGACCGGGGCAGCCGGGGCAGGGGCAGGAGCCGGCTGCGGCGCCGGGCGGGTGAACTTGACGCTGCGGCCCTGGAAGTCGGCGCCGGTCTCCATGGCCAGTTGCTCGTGGGCGATGTCGCCCTCGACCTTGGCGGTGCCGTAGAGGCGCACGGCGCGGGCGGCGACCGTGCCCTTGACCTTGCCGTGGATCTCGATGGCCTGGGCGGCGATCGAGCCTTCCACCTGGCCGTTGGGGCCCAGGACCAGCTTGCCGACCTTGATGTCGCCGATCACCAGGCAGTCCAGGTGCAGTTCGCCGTCGCCCGAGACATCGCCGCGGATGGTCAGGCCCTGGGCGATCAACGAGGCGGGCTTGGGACGGGGCGGCGGAGCCGGCGCGGCGGCCTGCGGCTGCTGGGCTGCGGGCGTGGTCGCCAGGGGCTCCAGGGCCAGCGGGGCGGGAGCGTCTTTCTTCTTCTGGAACATCTGGCGGCGGCTTTCTCGAAATGGGTCGCTTGCCAACCTAAGCAGCAAGTGCGGCGCCAATCTGAAAACCGCGTGCGAACGCGCGAATTCCTGGTGCTACCAGGGCCGGCGACCCGCCACCGTCTCGAAGAACAGCCGGAAATCGCCCATCAGGCTGAACAGCGGATAGGTGAAGGTGGCGGGGCGATTCTTCTCGAACACGAAGTGGCCCACCCAGGCGAAGCCGTAGCCGACGACCGGCGCGGCCGCGAAGAACCACGGGCTGACCGTGAAGCCCATCACCAGGCTGATGATGACCAGGCCCGTGCCGACCACGTGCAGGCGGCGGCTGGTGCGGCTCTGATGTTCGGAGAGATAGAAGGGATAGAAGTCGGCGAAGCGCCTGTAGCGCTCTGCGCCGGCCGCAGGCTCGACGTGCTGGCCCATGGGGCGTGTCCTCCCGGTCGATGTAGCCCGACCTTGTGCCCAATGGAGGACGCATCCGGCGTCGGATGCAAGGGGTCTCGTCGAGGGCGGCCCAGGCCGCCCCCGAACGGGAGCCTCAGCCCAGCGGGCTAACGTAGGGGCTGACCAGGCCGAGCGGCACGGCCGTGGAGTTCTTGACGCCGCGGATGACGATGCGGCTTTCGATGTTCGACACCAGGCCCAGCGACAGGATCTTGTCGCGCAGGAATTCGTCGAAGGCGTGCATGTCGCGGGTGACGATGCGCATCTCGTAGTCCGCCGCGCCGGTCACGGTGGCGCACTGGACGACTTCCGCCCACTTGGCCACGGCGTGCTCGAAGGTCTCGAGGTTCTCCTTGGTCGGCAGCGACAGCTTGACCGTGCAGTAGACCTCGAAGCCGAGGCCCAGCTTTTCACGGTCGAGAATCGTCACGCGGCGCTGGATGACGCCCGCGTCTTCCAGTCGCTTGATGCGTCGCCAGCACGGGCTGGAAGACAGCCCGACTCGCTCGGCGATCTCGGCGACGGACAGTCCGGCGTCGTGTTGGATGAGATCCAGGATCTTGGCATCCACGGCGTCGAGTTGTTCGGACAAGAATTCCTCCCCCCAGAGGGTGTTTGACGCGTCGATCTTGCGCAAAACCGACACGAGTCGGGCACGCCTTGGGCAAACAATTTCCGCGCTTCTATAAGATATTGCGTGACGGGCGAAAAGACCCGGGAGGAAAAATTTTGCCATGCGGCACTCGGAAGTCACGCTCGACGACAAATATGTGCTCGAAGATGGTCGCGCCTTCATCACTGGCGTGCAGGCGCTGCTCCGTGTGCTGCTCGATCGAAAGCGCCTGGATCGACTCGCCGGACTGAACACCGCCGGCTTCATGTCGGGCTATCGCGGCTCGCCCCTGGGCGGTCTCGACCAGCAGGCCGCGCGCATCAACAAGCTGCTCACCGCCCACGACGTGGTCTTCAAGGAAGGCCTCAACGAGGACCTGGCCGCCACCGCCGTCTGGGGCAGCCAGCAGGCCAACCTGTTCCCCGGCGCGACCCACGACGGCGTCTATGGCCTCTGGTACGGCAAGGCGCCCGGCGTCGACCGCACCGGCGACGTCTTCAAGCACGCCAATTTCGCGGGGACCTTCCCGACCGGCGGCGTGCTGGCCGTGGCCGGCGACGACCACGCCTGCAAGAGCTCGACCCTGCCGTCGCAGTCGGAGTTCGCCTTCCAGGACTTCGAGATCCCCGTGCTGTCGCCGGCCGACGTGCAGGAGGTGCTCGACTACGGGCTTCTCGGCATCGCCATGTCGCGCTTCTCCGGCCTGTGGACCGGCCTGATCGCCCTGGCCGACACCATGGACAGCGGCGTCACCATCGACGTGTCGCTGGATCGCCACCACGCGGTGATCCCGGACTTTCCGATGCCGCCCGGGGGCCTCGGCATCCGGCTGAAGGACCAGCCGATGGAGAAGGAGCGCCGGCTCCGTCTGCACAAGATCCCCGCCGCCCTGGCCTTCGCCCGCGCCAACCAGATCGACCGCGTGGTGCTGGGCGCCTCGCACGTGCGGGTGGGCAAGGCCCGCCTGGGCATCGTCTGCCAGGGTCAGGCCTACAAGGACGTGCTGGAGGCCTTCTCGGCCATGGGCGTGAGCCTGCAGGAAGCCGCCGATCTGGGCGTTTCGGTCTACAAGGTCGGCATGCCCTGGCCGCTGGAGCCTCTGGGCCTGCGCGCCTTCGCCGCCGGTCTCGAAACGCTCATGGTCATCGAGCACAAGCGCGCCCTGATCGAGCCCCAAGCGCGCGCAGCGCTGTATGATCTTCCCGCGCAAGCCCGGCCCCGCATCATCGGCAAGACCGACGAGAAGGGCCATCCGCTGCTGTCGGAGCTGGGTTCGCTGTCGGTGGCCGAAATCGCCCTGGCGATCTACGATCGCTTGCCGCCGGGGCCGCACATGGAGCGCGCCCGGGCCTATCTCGACCGCGTCTCGGCCGCCGGCGTCGCCGCCGTCAGCCTGGCCGCCGACCAAGCCCGCAAGCCGTTCTTCTGCTCGGGCTGCCCGCACAACACCTCGACCAAGCTGCCCGAGGGCTCGCGGGCCCTGGCCGGCATCGGCTGTCACTACATGGCCGGCTTCAACGACCCCTCGACCGACCTCAACACCCACATGGGCGGCGAGGGCCTGACCTGGGTGGGCGCGGCGCCCTTCACCACCGAGAAGCACGTCTTCCAGAACCTGGGCGACGGCACCTACAACCACTCGGGATCCCTGGCGATCCGGGCCGCCGTCGCGGCGGGGGCGCACATCACCTACAAGCTGCTGTTCAACGACGCGGTGGCCATGACCGGCGGCCAGCGCGCCGAAAGCGGCTTCACCCCCGCCCAGATCACCCGCCAACTGGCCAGCGAAGGCGTCTCCAAGACCGTCATCGTCGTGGATGACCTCAAGCGCTACGAGGCGGTGACCGACCTGGCGCCCGGCGTCGAGATCTTCCCGCGCGCCGAACTGATGAGCGTGCAGCAGATGCTGCGCGACACGCCCGGAACCACGGTGCTGCTCTACGACCAGACCTGCGCCACCGAGAAGCGCCGGCGCCGCAAGCGCGGGACGATGGCCAAGGCGACCCAGAAGGTCTTCATCAACCCGCTGGTCTGCGAGGGCTGCGGCGACTGCTCGGTGAAGTCCAACTGCGTGTCGATCGAACCGCTCGACACCGCCTTCGGCCGCAAGCGCAAGATCAACCAGTCCAGCTGCAATCAGGACTATTCGTGCCTGGAGGGCTTCTGCCCGTCCTTCATCACCCTGGAAGGCGCCGAGAAGGCCGGCGAGAAGGTCAAGCCCGCGCCGCTGTCGGTCGATTCCACGCCGCTGCCGGCGTTCGAGGACTTCCACGGGGTGCGGCGGATCATCTTCACCGGCGTCGGCGGCACCGGGGTGACCACCGTCGCCTCGATCCTGGCCATGGCCGCCCACATCGACGGCCGCGCCGGCAGCGTGGTCGACATGACGGGCCTCGCCCAGAAGGGCGGGGCGGTGTTCAGCCACGTCAAGATCGGCGAGCTGGAGGACACCATCGTCGGCGGCCGCGTGCCGGCGGCCAGCGCCGACGTGCTGATCGCCTGCGACCTGCTGGTCGCCGCCAGCCCCGAGGCCCTGTCGCTCTACGCCAAGGACCGCACCATGGCCTTCGGCAACAGCGATTTCGCTCCTACGGCCGACTTCGTCACCAGCCGCGACGTGCGCTTCGACGGCGGGGCGATGGCCCGGCGGGTCAAGGCCGCGACCAAGGCCTTCGACGCCTGTCCGGCCCAGCGCCTGGCCGAGAGCCGCTTCGGCGACGCCATCTACGCCAACATGATCATGGTCGGCTTCGCCTGGCAGCGCGGGGTGATCCCGCTCTCCAGCCGCGCCCTCTACCGGGCCATCAAGCTGAACGGGGTGGACGCCGACGCCAACCTGCAGGCCTTCGAGCTGGGCCGCCAGATCGCCTTCGACCCGGCCGCGGCCGGCGACAAGCCGACCGACGTCCCCACGCCCCAGACCGAGCCGCTGGACGCCCTGATCGCCCGCCGCGTCGAGGATCTGGTCGCCTACCAGGACGCCCACTACGCCGCCCACTACGCCGAGCGGATTTCCAAGGTGCGCCACGCCGAGGTCGCCATGGTCGGCGAAGGGGCGGACCTGCCGCTGACCCGCGCGGCGGCGACCAATCTCTACAAGCTGATGGCCTACAAGGACGAGTACGAGGTCGCCCGTCTCTACACCGACGGCCGCTTCGCCCAGGAACTGGCCGGGACCTTCAAGGGCGGCAAGGCCAAGGTCTGGCTGTCGCCGCCGCTGATCGCGCCCAAGGGCAAGGACGGCAAGCCGCGCAAGATCGCCTTCGGCGGCTGGATGCTGGATCTGGCCTTTCCGATGATCGCCCGCATGAAGGGCTTGCGCGGCGGGGCCTTCGACATCTTCGGCAAGACCGAGGAGCGCCGGATGGAGCGTGGCCTGATCGCCGACTACGAGGTCACGCTCGATCGCCTGGTCGCCGGCCTGCGTCCCGAGCGCAAGGCCTTGGCGCTGAAGCTGGCCGAGGTTCCGTCCGAGATCCGCGGCTATGGCCACGTCAAGGAAGCGGCGGTCGAGAAGGCCAAGGCGACGGCGGCGAAGCTGTGGGGGCAGTGGGAGGGCTGAGGCCCTCCTACCGGGCCTTGCCGCCGTACACCGCGCCGTAGATCCGGCTCAGCGTGGTCCAGTCGAACACGGTGAAGATCCGCTGGCCTTCGGTGGACGCGCCGCCCGCAGCGCGTTTGGGCGGCTTGAAGGCGGGGGCCAGCGCCAGCATCGCCTCGCGCGCTGCCGGCGTCAGGGCCGGACCGCTGGCCTCGCAGTCCACGAGCTGGCCGGCGCGCGCCGTGCATTCCAGGTTGGCCATGCCCTCGGCGGGACCCACGGCCAGGATCAGGGGAGCCGCGACGGTCAGCGCGGGCCTGTCTTCCCAGGTGATCGCCTGCAAATGGCATTGCTGGTCGGGGGCGTCGGCGGCGGGGCAGGGGATCGAACCGGTCTTGGCCGGGATCAGGGCGGCGGCCGCGCGTCCTGGCTGGTAGCTGACCGGCGGAGGCTTTCCGCCGTCCGGACCGCCGACGAGCGTGATGGGGATGGTGATCATCGCCCCGCCCACCGGCTGGCCGTCGGCGGTGGTCGGCTCCATGCGGAACTTCGGGGCCAGCTTCAGGGCCATGTCGTCGAAATGCGCGCCCTCGGGCGAGGACGCCGGCGCGCGGCAGGCCTCCATCTCGCCCTTGGCCGACACCCGGCAGCGCATCAGCGCCCAGCCGGAAAGGGCCTTTCGGCGCGCTTCCTCTGGGTAATAACGATCGAGATCCATCTGGCCCGGCTTGCTCTTCCAGACGACGCCCTCGGTCAGTTCGCGCACGGGCGGCGCGGGATCGGCAAGAGCTGGCCCGGCGACGGCGAGGCTGGCGGCCAGGGCGAGAAGGCGTACGGTCATGGAAAATCCCCCGCACCGCTTATGGCGAAGTTTCATGCGGCTCGCAACGCAGGGGCGAGCGCCCGGCACGCCATGAGCCGTGGCGGGCGGGGAGGTTCGTGCTAGGCTTCCCGCCATGAACAGGCCGGTTCGACATCCAGACCAGGTGACGGTGACCTTGAGCGCCGAGGACGCGGCTGGCCTCCTGGCGCGGGTCGAGCGGGGCGAGTTCGCTTCGCTGGAAGAGGGCGTCGCTGCCGAACTGGCGGAGCTCAACTATCGCCGAGCGGTCGACATCGTCGGTGGTTCGGACAAGCTCGAGGCCTTGCTCGACGAACTGGAAATGGAAGCCGTCGATCCGGCCGAGCATGTCGATGGCCGTCAATTCCTGTCTGAAATGCTGGCGGATCTGAAGGCGCGGGCCAAGGCCTCCGGCGAGTGAGCCTTCCCTATTTCCTGACGCCGCGCGCTCGGCGCGACTTGACGCGAATTCGCGACTATATCGCAGAGGACAGCCCTCGCGCCGGCGTCCGCTTTATCGAGAGCCTGATGGAGCGTTTCGAGCAGCTCGCCTTTGCGCCCTATATGGCTCAGGCGGTCGCCAGCCACCCTCGTTTTCGCCGACTGCCGCACGGCGCCTATGTGATCTTTTACGAGGTGGCGGACGACGCGGTGATCATCCGTTCCATCGAACATTCAGCGACCCTCAAATGACCGAGTTCGATTTCGACGCCGTGGTGGTTGGCGCCGGCGCCGTGGGGCTGGCCTGCGGCTACGCTCTGAGCCAGCGCGGGCTGATCGTCGCCGTGCTGGAGGCCGAGGGCCACATCGGCCAGGGCGTGTCGTCGCGCAATTCCGAGGTGATCCATGGCGGGCTCTATTATCCGACCGGTTCGCTGAAGGCCCGGCTGTGCGTGCAGGGGCGGCGGCGGCTCTATGCCTTCCTCGACGCCCACAAGGTCGCCTACAAGAAGTGCGGCAAGCTGGTGGTGGCCACCAGCGACGACGAGATCGCCCGCCTCGACGCCATCTGGGACCAGGCCCTGGCCAACGACGTCGAGGGCATGGAACGGCTCACCGGCGCCCAGGCCCAGGCGCTGGAGCCGGGCCTCAACGCCCACGCGGCGCTGCTGTCGCCGGAAAGCGGCGTCTTCGCCAGCCATGACTACATGCTGGCCCTGCAGGGCGAGATCGAGGCCGCCGGCGGGGCGGTGGTGCTCTCCACGCCGTTCGAGGGCGCGACCCCGCTGGAGGGCGGCGGCTTCACCGTACGGGCCGGCGGCGCCGAGCCGACCACCCTGACCACGCGCCTGCTGGTCACCGCGCCGGGGCTGTCTTCCCAGGCCGTGGCGGCGAGCATCGAGGGCTTTCCGGCCGACCAGATCCCGGCCGCCCACTACGGCAAGGGCGTCTATTTCCGGCTCATGGGCAAGGCGCCGTTCCAGCGCCTCGTCTATCCGCCGCCGATCCATGGGGCGCTGGGCACCCACTATCGCAACGACATGGGCGGCCAGGCGGTGTTCGGGCCCGACCTCGAATACGTGCCCGCGCCCGACTACTCCGTCGATCCGAACCGGGCCGACGCCTTCGCCGCCTATATCCGCAAGTTCTGGCCGGGCCTGCCCGACGGCGCCCTCAGCCCCGACTACGCCGGGGTGCGGCCCAAGCTGCATGGTCCGGACGAGCCCCAGCCCGACTTCCAACTGCGCGGCGCCGACACCCACGGCCTGCCGGGCCTCGTGGCGCTGTTCGGCATCGAGAGCCCGGGCCTGACCAGCAGCCTCGCCATCGGCGAAACGGTAGCAGAGCTGCTTTCTTGACGCGTGGCGGTCGCCGAAACCGCTCACACTTTCGGCTGCCACGCGCCCTTGTGTCGGCCGGCTGACACCAAACCCCTGCTCGTGCGTTAGCCGATAGGCTGTTTCACGGAGAGGGCGATGGTGGACGATTTCATCGAGCGGCTGACCTCGCGCCTGGTGCGGGGCGCGGGACTGGTCATGGCCGCGGCGATCGCGGCGGTGTCGGGGGCCATGGCGGTGTTCGCCTTCCTGGCCTCGATCGTCGGCACGGCCTGGGCTCACGCCATCGTCGCCGGAATCGCCGCGGCGGTGGTGGCGATCTGGGCCCTGGCCCAGTCCAATCACCAGGCCAAGCACCGCAAGGCCCCGATCGAGGAGCGGGTGGCCGACATCATCCTGGCCCACCCCACCGCCTCGTTCCTGGCCGGTGTCGCGGCCGGGGCCCTGGTCAAGGGCAAGCCGTCCGAGGCTCGCAAGGCCTGGCGGGCGCGCCGCGAGGTCGACTAGCTACAGGTAGTCGGAAAGGGTGAAGCGGACCTCGGTCGGCTGGCCCTTGCGGGTCAGCGGCAAGGTCACCTCGCGTCCGGCCGGGCCGCTGGTCATGGCCACCGCCTCGCGCACGGAACGTGCGCCGCGAACCATGTCGCCGGGCTGCACGCCGGCCTTGGCGGCGGGGCTTCCCGCGCCGACCTCGGTGACCCGCACCTCCGATCCCTCCAGATCGACCCAGAGGCCCGAGCGGGCGTAGGTCGTCGCCGCCACCGGCAGCCCGTTGCGCTTCACCCACAGGGCGTTGTCGCCCCGGTCGAAGGACAGGTTCAGCGTCTGCAGGATCGGCAGGCCCATCAGCGAGCCGGACGTCAGTTCCTGCGGCGCGTGGACCACGACCAGGGGACTCTCATAGACTTCCGACCCCACCTTCAACCGCTTGGCGCGAACGATGCGCGAGAGGTTCTTGGTCGGCCCGGCGATCCCTCGCGGGCGGATTGGCGCGTAGGGCGTTTCGTCGTTCCACAAGCCCAACTGACGCCCGAGCCGGTTTTCCATGTACAGCGCGTTCGGCGCGCCGGTGTCGAGCAGCGGCCGCAGCGGCTGGCCGTCGAGTTCGACGGCGGCGACGATGCGCGGCGAGCCGGCGACGGTGTTGCTTTCGCGCAGGTCCGATTCCAGGCGGGTGAAACCGCTGCGATCGGCCAAGCCGCCGGGCCAGACCCGCCACAGGCCGGCCTCGAAGTCGAGTTCGCTGTCGAAGCTGGTCAGCATGCCGGCGGCCAGCAGGCCGTCGCCGTCCAGCTTGACGTCGGTCAGGCCCGCCAGGCTGACGCCCGACTGCCGGACCGCGCCGCCGAACACCACGTCGTCGACGGCGTAGAGCGGGAAGACCTTGCCCTGGTTCAGGCGCACGTCGCGCAGCTTGCGCAGGCCCAGCTGCCCCGGAAGATCGGGCCGCATGCCGCTGATCACCGCCCCGGTGTCGATGATGAAGGTGTAGGGACCCTTGCCGTCGAGCAGGACGTCGATGACCACGCGCCGTCCCTGCAGCCGCACCTTGGCGATGATCGGGGCGATGATCGGGGCGGTGGTCGGGGCGTCTGCGGCCAGGGCCGCATCGACCCCGCCGGCTCCGAACAGGGCGGCGAGCAGGGCGAGGGTCTGGCGACGGTCGAGCATGGATGCGGACTCGGGACTGGATTGGTGATCACAGTCTCAGGTTGTCGCCTCGCGTCAATCGCGCCTTGGTGAAATTCAGCCCTTGGGCGCGATCCTGATCACCTTGCCGTCTTCCTCGTCGGTCACCGCCCAGACGGCGCCGTCGGGGCCGACCACCACGTCGCGGATGCGCTCGCCGAACTCGGTGGCGATGCGCTCCTCGCCGACCACCTTGTCGCCATCCAGCGTCAGGCGGGCGATGTGGTGCTCCTTCAGCGAGCCGACCAGCAGGCTGCCCTTCCAGGCCGGGAACAGGTCGGCCTCGTAGAAGGCCATGCCCGAGGGCGCGATCACCGGATCCCAGTAGTAGATCGGCTGCTCCAGGCCTTCCTTGGCGGTGATCCCGTCGCCGATCGGCTTGCCGGAATATTCCTCGCCATAGGTGATGGTCGGCCAGCCGTAGTTCTTGCCGGCGCGGGGGATGTTCAGCTCGTCGCCGCCCTTGGCGCCGTGCTCGACGGTCCACAGCTCGCCGGTCTTGGGATTGATCGCGGCGGCCTGCAGGTTGCGGTGGCCGATCGACCAGATCTCGGGCTTGGCCCCGTCCTGGCCGGCGAAGGGATTGCCGGCGGGGATCGACCCGTCGGGCTTGATGCGGATCACCTTGCCCAGGGTCCCGTCCAGGCGCTGGGCCTGCATTCGGCCCTCGATGATCGAGCGCTCGCCGGTGGTGACGAACAGGTTTCCGTCGCGGGCGAAGACCAGCCGGCCGCCGAAGTGCAGGGCCGAGGCCAGGGTCGGGGTCTGGCGCCAGATCACCTGAACGTCCTCGACCTTGGGCGCTGCGCCCGGAACCAGCTTGCCGCAGGCCACGGTCGTGCCGTTGCCGCCGTCGCGCGGCTCGGCATAGCTCCAGTAGATCAGGCCGTTCTGTGCGTAGTGCGGATCGACCGCCAGGCCCAGCAGGCCGCCCTGGCCGTTGGCGTCCACCGCCGGCAGGCCGGCGACGGCCGGCGACAGGGTTCCGTCCTTGGCCAGGATGCGCAGGCGGCCGGCGCGCTCGGTCACCAGGACCGAGCCGTCGGGCAGGAAGGCGATGGCCCAGGGATGCTCCAGGCCCTTGGCCAAGACCTGCACCTGATAGGCGGCGCCGGCGGCCTTCAGGGGCGCGCGGGTCTGGCCGGCGAAGGCCGGTTTCTGGTCGGGCGCGTTGGCGGTGCGCGTCTCCACCGGCCCGCCGTCGGCGGTGACGGCCGGGGCGGCGCTGTTCTGGGCCTCGCCGGGACCGCAGGCGGCCATGGCGAGAAGGGCGGAGGCGGCGAAGATCAAGGATGAGCGCATGAGGCGACCATAACTGGCTTTTCTCCCGGCAGGCGAGGGGGCGGCGAGGGCCGGGCCTGATTTTCGGCCGGCGCATTGACAGCGTGGGTCTCGCGGGGAAGGTTCCGGCGCTTCTCGCCCCCTGTTTTCCCAACAGTTTCTTTTCCCGCCAGTTTCGGAGACCGCCTTGACCGCCATCCTGCACGCCATGCTGGGCAAGGGTCTGGGCGGCCTGGAACAGGTGTTCCTCGACTATCAGCCGATCCTCGAGACCTGGACGGCCCGCCGCGGCGGCCTGTGCGCGGGCGTGGTGCGGGCGGGAAGCAAGGTGGCGCAGGCCCAGGCCGGCCGCACCCCGCCGCTGCTGTCCATGCCCGCCTATACCGACTGGGATCCCCTGACCCTGGGCGCGGCCCGCCGCATCGTGAAGGCGGTCAAGCCCGCCATCATCCTCAGCCACGGCCAGCGGCCCGCGCGCCTGTTCGCCAAGGCCGCGCCGAAGTCGACCCGGCTGGCGATCTGCGTCCACAAGCCGGTCTTCGACATCGAGACCACGCGCACCGACTACATCTGCGTGGGCCGACACCTCGCCGACCTGGCGATCGAGCGCGGCGTGCCTGCCGCCCACGTCCACTTCGTGCCCAACGCCGTGAAGATCCCGACCGTGCGGGCGACGCCCTTCGCCGAGCCTGGCCGCCCGCCGCGCATCGTCGCCGCCGGCCGCCTGCATCCCAAGAAGGGTTTCGACGTGCTGATCGCCGCCGCCGCGCTTCTGCGCGACCGGGGGCTTTCCTTCGAGGTCGAGATCGCCGGCGAGGGCGACGAGCGCGCCAGGCTGGAAGGCCTGATCGCCCAGCACGCCCTGGCCGACCGCGTGCGCCTGGTCGGCTGGCGCGACGCCTCGGCCTTCCTGGCCACGGGCGACGTCTTCGCCTTCCCGTCCTACCAGGAGGGCTTCCCCCTGGTGCTGCTGGAAGCCATGGCCGTGGGCCTGCCGGTCGCGGCCAGCGCCATTCCGGGTCCGGACGAGATGATCGTCGAGGGCGTCAGCGGCCGCCTGCTGCCGCCGGGCGACGCGGTCGCCCTGGCCGACGCCCTGGCCGCCCTGGTCGCCGACCCCGCCGGATCGCTGGCGCTGGGGGAAAAGGCCCGTGAAGCGGTGCTGGCCGACTATGGTCCCGACAGCCTCGCGCGGCGCCTTGGCGCAGTTGTGGATGACATCGCAAACCGGGCTTGAAGCCGGCGTCAGTTTGCGCTTATAAGCCCGCTCCGCTTCGGCGGCTGGGTAGCTCAGATGGTTAGAGCGGTGGATTCATAACCCACAGGTCGGCGGTTCGATCCCGCCCCCAGCCACCAACGGTTTCTTCCGAAAATTTATTGAACTTGTTCCGCTCCCCGAGCGGTTGCGGTGCTTTTGGCGCCGTTCAGGGATGCACCGCCGCCGCCGGCGTCCTCGGCTCCGGCGGCCCGCCCAGCGCCTGACGCGCCGCGCGGGCGATGGCGGCGTCGAGCGAGGCCTGGCAGGGGATCGGCTGGTCGAGGATCTTGCGGCAGGCGCTCTGCCGCCCCTCCGCTGTCGCCGTCCCGCCGGCCGCCTTGCGCATATAGGCCTTGGCGCAGCCCGACAGCGCCCAGTCCATCGGCGGTTCGAAGGGCCGCGCGGCCGTCTGCTTGCACAGCAGGATCGGCTCGTAGTGCGCCAGCGGCGTCGAGGAATAGAGGATCGGGTTGATGTCCCGGGGATCGCCCGAGGCTTCCAGCTTGAGCTCCCGCTGCAGGTGGCCGGCATGGGCCGAGCGGCTGCCGAACAGGGCCTTCAGCGGCGCGCTCAGTTCGTTGAGGAAGCTGTTGGCCCTCGGTTCGTCCACGGGCGCGGCGGCGCTGGCCAGGGCCTCGTCGGTGCGCTCGCGATAGCCGATATAGACGAAGACGATCCGCAGCTTGTCGCCGCGCTTCTCGGCGATGGTCCGCAGGGCCGGCGCCAGCTCCCGCAGGACCTCGACCCCCGCGGCTTCGAAATAGCCGCCGTCGACGATATGGCCGGAGCCGGACCCGTCCTTGCGGGTCAGGGTTCCGGCCGGGCTGATCCAGGGGAAGCGCGCGCCGTTGTGGATCGCGGTCGAGACCGGAACGTCGCGATCGACGACGTTGTAGAAGTCGTCGGCGTCGATCTCCCAAGGGCTGAAGCGCAGGCGGCTGGTTAGGATGCGTCGGCCGGTCTCCTGGCTCGCGCCGTTGATGATGACCAGCGGCCGCCAGGCGCCGTCGGTGGGGCCGAACTGGCTGAAGCCCCGGCTCAGCAGATCCGGATGGTCGCAGCCCGGAACGTCCTTGCAGTGCTCGCGCCATCCGGCCTCGAAGGCCAGTTCCAGGCCCTGGGCCCGGTCGGGCAGCAGGGCCACGGGCACGAGGCGCTGCAGCAGGTCGGGGAACAGCATCCCGCCGAAGGTGGGGCTGAGGAAGTCGCGGCCGGCGAAGTCGGTGACCGCGCCGCGCAGATCCTTCGGCTGCAGGTTCGGGCGGTCCTGAAGCACCGCCGCATAGCCGATCGCACCGACGCTGCCGCCGGAGACCGAGCTGATGGCGAAGAGGTTGTGGGCCAGCTTGCCCCCGGTCTTCTCGTGCAGCGAGGCCAGCACCTCGGCGGTCCAGTAGCCGGCCCGCGATGCGCCGCCTTCCGAGGCGACCAGCACCAGGGTGCGCGCGCCGTCGGGTCCGGCCGGGGCCTGCCTGGCCCAGTCCTCGTAGGCCTTATCAAGCGTCAGCCGCTGGTCCTGCGCGATCGCGTGGTAGGGCGTCGTGGCCGCCCGCCAGCCGACCGGGTGATTGTCGACCCACAGCCCGAAGATCGCCGCCGCGACCACCAAGAAGGCCAGGGTCGGCACGCGCGCGGCGTCGCCGGTCTGGATCAGCACGACCAGCACCGGGATGATGCAGCCCACTCCGAGGAAGGCCACGGCCGGCGCGCCCAGGGTCCAGCCGAAGGCGACGGGAAAGAAGATCGCCCACAGCATCGCGGTCAGGCTGATCAGGAAGCTGGCGATCACCCACAGACGGCCGATGCGCAGCGGCTCGCGCGGCGGCAGGTCGGGTTCGCGTCTGGCGTTCGCCGACGCCCTGATCCGTTTGCGGGCGTCGTACTGGGCGATGATCGCCGCGAAGAAGCCCAGGCCGATCAGCACCAGGGCGGCGATCAGTCCGGTATTGGGCGCGGGGTTCTTGAACAGCGCCCCGATGACGAACAGGAACGGCGCCAGGCCCAGCAGCCTCGGCGTCCAGCGCAGCAGCCAGCTGGGGGTCCAGGCCTGGCGATCGCGTCCGTAGTTCGACAGGATGATCAGGCGGGGCCAGATCCAGGTCTGCACCGCCAGGAACAGCAGGGTCAGGGCGAAGAAGATCTGGCGCACCGCGGTGTCGCCGGAGAAGTCGCCTTCGGCCACGGTGCGCACGAGGTCCCGACCCTGCTGGACGAAGACCAGCGCCGCGCCGGCGGCCAGGGTGAGGATGGCGGTCGAGCCGACGCCCTTGGTCTTGTCCAGCGTGTCGCGCAGCAGCGTCCACTTGCCCGGCAGGCCGTCGTACTGGCTGTGGTCGGGGAGGGGCTCGGGGCAGTCGCAGGGCTCGTACGAGACCTCGATTTCTCCCCAGTTGTTCCACTCGGCCCCCTCGATGTCGTTGGCGAAGAGCTCGACCGCGCCCGTCTGCTCGAAGGTCACCGTCGCGCCGCGACCGATCGGATAGAGCGTCGGATAGCCCTTCACCCGTGCGGTGAGCTCGAAGAACGGCCTGTCCTTCGACACAGGATAGAGGTCCAGGATGTCGGCCAGGAAGAAACGATAACCGCCGGGGCCGGACGGCACGAACCAGTCCCACCACCGGCCGTGGGCCGAAAAGCGCCAGCTTTCGCCGGCGGCGACCTCGCCGATCTCGACGCCGCTCCGCGCCGGGACCTTCACCGTGTTCGCTTCGCCCATAGCCGCATCCCCCCGGATGTGTCGGATTGGCTACTATAGGTAGAGCAAGCGATTATGGCAAACTATGGCTGTGTCGTCGGCCGGTGATCAGGACGTCGCCCCGTCCTCGGCGGCGTAGACCGTGGCCAGCCTGAACAGTTCCGCCCGGATCGCGTCGGGGAGCTCGACGGCCGCCTGCATGAACGGACTGGCGTCGCGCAGGGCCGTGAAGCGCACGATCAGGTTTTCGCCGTCGGGACCCGTGTCGAGGCCGTCGAACAAGGCCGAGATCGGCACGTTGAGCGTCCTGGCCACCTCGACCAGCTTGGAAGCGCTGATCCGGTTCTCGCCGGTCTCATACTTCTGCACCTGCTGGAAGGTCAGGCCGATCGCCTTGCCCAGCTCTTCTTGTGAAACACCGGCCGCGCGGCGATGCGCGCGGATCAGCGCGCCGACATGGGTGTCGACTGGATGTGGAATGGGCGAGCCCGCCATGACGCCGCTTCCGTATACGAAAACCAACGTTTCGGGTTTGCCTTGTGATCATCAAAAAGACAAGCGCTTACAGCGCATTGGCGGGCGATTGTTCCGTACGGTCAAGTTAACGGTATAGCGGTCAGGCCGCGATCGCGATCAGCACGCCGTCGGGGACGCCGTCTCGCCGGATGGTCGCCAGCCCCAGCTCGACCGTCCGCTCCGCCCCGTTCTTGACCAGCAACGTCACCGACAGGCGGGCCGGCGGGTCGCCTTGCAGGGCGTGCTCGACGGCCATGGTCAGGCCGCGACGCTCGGCCGGCCGGACGATGTCGCTGAGCCGGCAGTCGCGCAGTTCGGCTTCCGAAAACCCGGTCAGGGTCAGGAAGTCGGCGTCCATGCTGGCCAGCACGCCGCGGATGTTCAGCCGGGCGGTCGCCAGGCCCGGCAGCACGGCCAGGGCCGTCTCCAGGGCCGAAGCGCGGTCGAGGCGGCCGCGCAGGTCGCGCTCCTCGGTGCGGTTGACGAACAGGGCCGCCACGCCGCCGGGATAGGGGAAGACGCGCACGCCGAAGCAGCGGCCGGCCTGGACGGTGGACTCCGACTCGAACTCCAGGGTCTCGCCGGTGCGCAGAACGCGGCGGAACTGCTCGCCGATCAGGGCCTGGGACGGCGCGTTGAACACCTCGTTCCAGGCCGCGCCGATCAGCTGGGCGGCGCTCGAGCCCTTCAGGTCCTCGAACACCGGATTGACGGCGGTGATGCGCAGGTCGGGGTCGAGGGCCACGAAGGCCTCGTTCATGTGGCCCAGGATCGCCGATCGCGCGGTCTCGGCCGTGTGCAGCTCGGAATCATTGTCGTGACCGCCCGGACCTTCGGTAAGGCCGGCGGCGGCGTAGTGCTCGGCCGAGATCATCACCACCCGTGGACGGCCATGGTGCGTGACAATGACGGGCCCCGACAGGGCCACATCCTGCCATTGGCCGAAATTGCGGCTGATTTCTCCGGCGGTCACCCTTGCGGGTGCGATGTCGCGCGACTTCATGTCGCCCTCCAGATTTGCGTGGAATCCGGACGCTACGCATTCACTGAAGCAAACTCTCGGAATGGTTGGTCAGTTGCGCGCTAAAGTTACCGGCGGCTGAGTACGGGGGCAACGCAGTCTGGGGGGTGGCAGAACGTCGCAGAGGATGCGGGTTCCATGTCCGCGAACTTCGCGAAATCCGGATTACACGTACGAACGCGGAGACAGCCAAGGTCGAACTAATCTCGCTTCACAACCCAAAGGGTGTTCGTCCCAGCCGGGTACGGGAGGCGTAGATGAGGAAGCCGCGTTCGATCCGGAAGTTCGGCGCCGACCAGCAAGGGACGGCTCTGGTGGAATTCGCGCTCGTGTGCCCGGTGCTGATCGCCATGGTGATCGGCATGGTCGGCTGGGGCTCCTATTTCTGGATGGCCCACTCGGTGCAGCAGGTGGCCAACGACGCCGCCCGGGCCGCCGTGGCCGGCCTCAACGCCACTGAACGGAGCCAGCTGGCCAAGGCCTCGGCCGCCGAGGGCGTGACCGACTACGCCGGTCTCGACGCCACGCGGTTGACCACCAAGGTCACCGATCGCGGCGACCGGGCGGTGATCTCGGTCTCCTATGACGCCTCCAACAGCGTGGCCTTCGCCTTCGCCAAGATCGCTCCCATGCCGTCCAGCCTGATCACCCGTCAGGCGGTCGTCCGTCTGGGAGGGTATTGAGTGGTGCGTCGTTTCCTTTCCAACCGTGATGGGGGCGTGGCGATCATCGCCGCCGCCGCCCTGACCGGCGGGGTCGGCCTGGCCGCCCTGGCCGTCGACCTGGGCTCGGTTTATCTGCAGTCTCGGCGCCTGCAGGGGGTGGCCGACCTTGCGGCCCTGGCCGCGGCGGCCGACCTCGACCGCGCCGATCGCGCCGCCAGCGCGACGGTCGAGGTCAATCCCGTCGGCGGAGCCGTCGCCGTGCAGGTCGCCAAGGGCCGCTACGACGCCCAGAAGACGGCCGCCGCCCAGCGCTTCCAGAGCGGCGCGACCACGCCCGACGCCGCCCGCGTGACCTTGGAGGGCCAGGCCGACCTGTTCTTCGGCCAGGCCCTGCTTGGACGTCCCTCGATCCCGATCCGCCGGCAGGCCACGGCCGCCCGCGCCGATCTGGCCAGCTTCTCGATCGGCACGCGCCTGGCCAGCATCGACGGCGGCGTCGCCAACGCCCTGCTGACGGGCCTGACCGGCAGCTCGGTCAGCCTGTCGGTCATGGACTACCAGGCCCTCGCCAGCGCCGACATCGAGCTGTTCGGCTATCTCGACGCGCTCAACACCAAGCTCGGCGTCAAGGCGGCCAGCTACAACGACCTGCTCGCCACAGACGTGAAGACCAGCAAGGCCCTGTCGGTGCTGTCGGACGTGCTGTCGGCGGCCGGCCAGACCCGCGCCTCGGCGGCGGCCAAGGTGCTGTCCTCGGCCACCAACGCCAACCAGAGCATCAAGCTCAGCGCGCTGATCGACGCCGGCCCCTACGCCCGCCAGGACCGCGTGGTCGGCGGGGCGGGCGCGGCGGTCGGCATCGACGCCATGCAGCTGGCCAACGCCATGCTGATGCTGAGCAACGGCTCGCGCCAGGTTCAGCTGGATCTCGGAACCGCCATCCCGGGCCTGGCCGACGTCGACGCCTGGCTGGCCATCGGCGAGCCGATGAACAACGCCCCGTTCATGACCGTCACCCAGGACAAGTCGGTGGTTATCCGCACCGTCCAGACGCGGCTCTATGTCGAGGCCAAGCTGCTGGGGTCGGGCAGCCTGCTGGGCGGCGCGGCCCAGATCAAGGTGCCGCTGATGGTTGAACTGGCGTCGGGCGAGGCCAAGCTGGCCGCTCTGGACTGCACGGCCCGCACCACGACCCTGGCGGTCAAGCCCAGCGTCGGCTCGCTGACCATCGGCCAGGTCGACACCAGCAAGCTGTCGAACTTCAAGCAGGCCCTGACCCCGACCAAGGGCCGCATCGTCCAGGCGCCGCTGTTCACGGTGGACGGCTCGTCCAAGGTCGACTTGGGCGGCGGCACGTTCCGCAACGTCGTGTTCAGCAGCGCCGAGGTGAAGGCCCGCACGGTCAAGGCGGTGAAGACCAACGACCTGGTCGGTACGACCGTAGCCACGCTGATCACCGGCCTGACGCTGGACGTCAATCTGCTGGGCATCCAGCTGGGCCTGGGCAAGTCGGCGGTGCTGACGGCCCTGACGCCGGTGCTGGCGGCCGCGGCCGCGCCGCTCGACCAGGTGATCAACAGCCTGACCGGCATGCTCGGCGTGGGCCTGGGCGAGGCCGACGTCCGCACCAACGGCATGCGCTGCGGCGCCCCGGCCCTCGTGGCCTGATCTTCAGTTCAACCCCAAGCAGGAAAGCGTGAGTTCAGTCATGTCCAGGCAGTCGGTTCCGTCGCAGCAGTGGCCAGGTCTCGGTGACGCGTCGGAGGATCTTCCGACCGGTCCGTTCGGCCGGCGCGGGGTGTCGGCGGCCGAGCTGGCAGGGCCCTCGCTGCTGCATTCGGACTTCCAGCCGCCCAGCATCCGCGCCCGCCTGCACGTGCTGTGCGCGCTCTACGCCCACACCCCGTCGCCCGACCGGCGGCTGGCCCTGCTCGACAGCCTGGAGGGGCAGGTGCTGGAGCTGGCGCACCTGATGGCCATCGACCTGCTGAGCAACGGCTGGCGGCCCGACGCGACGCGCGACGCGGCCTGATCGGTATGCTCAAGCTTTAGGTAAATATCGGAAAAACCTTTGGAACAGACGGCCGATTAACCGCGCCGTGCGTTCCTTGAGGCATGTCGATATTCGATTCACGTTCGGGGGCTGACCGGCGTACCTCGCCGCGCCTGACCACGAACAGGTCCGGCAAGGTGCTGTGCGGCGCCTTCGCCTGGGACTGCGTGATCAAGGACATGTCGGACGGCGGAGCCCGCGTGCAGATGCTGTCGGGATCGACGCCGCCGGCGAGCGCCCAGCTGGTCGACCTGGTCGGCGGCTTCGCCCACGACGCCAAGGTGGCGTGGCGCAAGGACCGCGAGATCGGCCTGACCTTCCTCAAGAGCCACGACCTGCGCGGCCTGGCCCCCGCCGGGGCCCAGACGGCCAAGCGCATCTGGCTGGCGGCCCAGAGCCGCGCTAACGCCGGCTGACATGCAGGCGTTGATGTACAGACCAAGAAAAAGCCTCGCCTGGGGGGAGGCGAGGCTCTTCTAAGCAGTTTACTCGGTGATCGCTCGGATCAGGCGTCGGCCCGGGCGGCTTCCTCGGCCATGGCGCGGACGAGGTCCAGCACCTGGCGGCGGACGCGGCCGCGGTTGATCTTCGGGAACACCTCGGCCAGTTCCAGGCCTTCCGGCGTGGTCAGGAATTCCTGAACGACGCGTTCGGCGTGGTGACCGACTTCGTCCTCTTCGGCGCCGTTCATCGGGTCGGCAAGGCCGTCGAAGAAGAAGGACACCGGCACCTGCAGGGTGCGGGCGATTTCGTACAGTTTCGAAGCGCTGACGCGGTTGGCGCCACGCTCGTACTTTTGGACCTGCTGGAAGGTCAGGCCCAGGGAATCGGCCAGCTGCTCCTGGCTCACGCCCAGGAGTTTACGACGCATCCGGACTCGTCCGCCGACGTGCAGATCGACCGGGTTGGGTCGCCGGCCTTCGGTTTCTTCACTCAACTTTTTCGCCTCCAACGGTTGTTTGTGTAAAATGACACGACCGGGGCGTTGGCGAAAGTCGAGCTAGGTCAGGTGCGGCGCTACGTCGCTGAGGTGGAGCTTATGCTCCGCCTAAGCGTTAAGCTGAAACTCCGATTTCTGACCGCGATCGCTCCAGATCCGCCGAGCTTGGCCGCTTGCGTCATGCAAGCGGAAAAGCGCTTCTGCGGAAAGGGTTTCGTCACGCTCCGAACCCGGAAGAATCTGAGGCGTCATCGCCCGCAGCACCTGGCGCTGCACGGCGACCAGATCACCGAAGGCCCGCAGGTCAAGTTCGTCGACGTGATAGCCCACGGTCGATTCGATGGCGATCGATTCGCGAACCCGCTGGAGCAATTCTCGCGACAGGAGAATTTCCGATCCGGCGACCACGCCGTACTCGTAGGGGCGGGGCAGACCGACCAGTCGGGTGTCGATCGGCGAGTTCATGATTCCCGGATACAGCGCCATGTCGATCATGCCGACGAAGCGGGTCACGTTGTTGACCAGCGCCAGCTCCATGGCCGCCGCCCAGGCTTCGAACACGCGCGTGCCGCGGCCTGGACCCTTCTTGGCGCGATAGGCCTCGGTGGTGAAAAGGCGGCTGGCCTCCCACACGTCCTGACCCTTCTTGGGGCTTTCGCCCGGGGCGATCAGGTGCGGAAACTTGTCGGCCAGCATGCAGCGGTCGTCGGTGGGCCGCAGGCGCAGGCCGACCTCGAGCTGCATGTCGTCGTCGAAGCCCAGCAGATAGATGGCGCGGGCGTCGTCGTAGTCGTCGACTTCGCCGCCGTCGAGGACGACCAGGTCGACCCAGCCGTTCTTCTCGACGCACTGCTTGCGACGTTCTTCGTGCATGGCCCAAAGCTGGGGACCATAAAGGTGGCGATTTTCGCAGGTGACGATGTGGATCATGGCGATGCTGTCCCCCGTTCTGGACAGCTCGCATTAGGCAGTATGATCCGCCCAATCACCGATAGGCCAAACGGCCTATGCGCACGCCGCCTCAGTCCGTGAGGCATTTCCAGGTTTTAAAGGGAATTGGTCTGTGCGCTGGCGCACACACGACCACAATTAGCGTTCCGCGCGGGCGCAAAACGACTACGTCGAAGACCTAACAGATCGCCGAACCATATTCAAGGTTGTGAAATTCCGCGTATCGACGTTACGCGTGTGGAGTCACTCGGCCTTCAGCAGGCCCAGTTCGCCAGCCTTCATCACCGCTTCCTGCCGCTTGACCACGCCCAGCCGCTTCTTGGCCGCCTCGACGTGATGGTGGACGGTGCGGGGCGAGAGCTCGAGGATCGCGCCGATCTCCCAGTCGGTCTTGCCGCGGCTGGCCCAATAGAGGCATTGGGCCTGGCGCTCGGAGATCACCCCGTAGTCGGGATTGTCGTCCTGCAGTTCCCAGTGCTTGAGCATGATGGTGCCGAACACCGTGGCCAGGCTCTCGACCACGGCGCGGGCGGCCGGGTCGGTGTCGGGCGCGTTGGTGGCCATGCGGATCAGCACCTCGTGGCCGGCCGGGCCGAACACCCGCACCACATAGCCGTCGTTCATGCCGAACTCGGAGGCCTCGCCCCACATGGCGTGGGCGCGCTGGTCGCCCAGCGGCTTGGCGTCGGTCCAGGCGAACGACTTGCTCGATTTCAGCAGCAGCTTCACGCACGGGTCGTGGACGACGTAGCGTTCGCCCCAGTAGCGGCTGTCCCAGGCCTCGAAGTCCTGGCGCGACAGGGCCGGGGGCTCCTTGCCGTAGCGCTCGGCGTTGACCAGGGTGGCGGCGAAGCGCTCGTAGCCGAAGGCCGCCAGGGCGCGGCCGAAATGCTCTTCGACCTCGGCCGGCGCGCCGTAGTGCGGCGCCTTGCTCAGGAAATCCCAAGCCTGCTGTTCGGCCGAATTCAACACGACGCTCTCGTCTCCCGCTCGAACAACAACTTAGAGCTACTTTGGCGCGCAGGCCAGTAGCGGCGTCGATCTGTCGCGGGCTCTACTCAAGCCAGATCTTGAGACAACTTTCGGTGTCTTTGAGTTTCGTAGAGGTTGAGTCTTGGGGAGCTTGATCAGCCAGGGCGGATCAGGCTGCTTCCTGCTCGTCTTCGCCGGCCAGCAGGGCGCTCAGCACCACGGCCAGGCGCTCGGGCTTGATCGGCTTTTCGACCACGTCCTGCATGCCGGCGGCCAGATAGACGGCGACGTCCTCGGGGCCGGCGTTGGCGGTCAGGGCCACGATCGGGGCCGCGCCGGCCGGGCCGGACAGCTCGCGGATGGCGCGGGTGGCGGCCACCCCGTCCATGCGCGGCATCTTGATGTCCATCAGGATCAGGTCGAACCGGCCGGTGCGGGCGGCCTCGACCGCCTCGACGCCGTCGGTCACCTGCTCGGAGGTGCAGTCGAACATCTCGCACAGCGCCTCGGCGACCATGCGGTTGGTGGCGTTGTCGTCGACGATCAGGATGTGGGCGGGGCGGGCCGAGACGGTCACTTCCTCGGCGTCGTCGAACAGCGCCTCGGCGACCGGGGCGGAGAGGGCGAAGCGCAGGGTCAGGCCGGCGCCGCGGTTGGGCTCGGCGCGCACCTGGCCGCCCATCTCGCGCAGCACGCGGTGGGCCAGGGCCATGCCGACGCCGAGAGCCATCTCGGCGCGGTCGTCCATCCGGCCTTCGCCGAGCGGGTCGAATACGCGGGCCAGGCGTTCCTCGGCGGTGACGGCGGCGGCGTTGTCGCGCACGTCGCCTTCCAGGCGCAGGCGGTCGCCGTCGAGGCGCGCGCGCAGGCTGGCCTCGATCACGCCGCGCCCGTGGGCCAGGGCGCCGTCGATCAGGGCGTCGAACACCTGCAGCAGACGCGAGGGGTCGATCAGGGCGGCGGCCTCGGGCTCGCCGTCGTAGGAGAACAGCAGGGTCGAGCCGCCTTCGGCCGCGCGCGGCGCCCAGCGGGCCTCGACGGCGTCGGCCAGGTCGCGCAGGCGGGTCGGTTCGGGCGACAAAGCCAGGCCGCCGGTGGCGGCGCGGTGCAGGTCCATGGCGCGGCCGAGGATGTCGCTCATGTCGCGGCTGGTGTCGCTGATGGCGCGCACGCAGGCGGCGGCGTCGGGCGCCAGGCGCTGGTGCTCCAGCCGGTCGGTGAAGGCCTGGACGCCGTCCAGGTGCAGGCCGATGTCGTGCGCCATGCGCTCGACCAGGCCCATGGCCTCGCGGGCTTCGCGCTGCTTGCGACGGTGCGAGGCCAGCAGAGAGGCCAGGCCCCCGACGCCGACATAGCCGCCGTGCTCGTCGGTGGCGACGAAGGCGGTGCGGAAGACGGGGGTGGCGCTCTGGGCCAGGGCGTCGACGAAGACGCCGGGGTCCATCGACACGAGCACGCTGCGCGGCTCGGGGTCCATGACCTCGGTGACGGGGCGTTCGTTGAGATGTTCGGCGGCGACCAGCATCTGGCCGACGAAGACGTCGCGATAGATCAGGCCGATCGGCTCGCGGCCTTGCGTGACCGCCAGGGCCGCCAGGCGCGGTTCGCTCGCGAAGATCTCCAGCACCGTCCGGCAGGACGTCTGAGGATCGACCGGTTCACGGCGATCGATGAGGCGGGCGAGCGTTTCCATGCGGCCGGGGGCTGGACGACGTTGAGTTCACAGCTTGGACGACTTGGCCTTGCAGAGTCGTTAAGTCACAGGCCTGAAAGCAGGAAGGGCGGCGGATTTGCACCCGCCGCCCTCGTTTTTTCAACGAACCTGGTTCAGCCGGATCACCAGGTCTTGGTGATGCTGATCCCGTACAGCCTGGGTTCCAGCGTGTAGACGTTGGTGAACAGGCCCGAGGTGTCGTCGGTGGTGTAGGCGTCGGTGATCGGCGTGTCGTTGAGCAGGTTCTTGACGTAGGCGTCGAACGACAGGCCCAGCTCCGGCTTCTCGATCTTGAGCGTCAGGTTGACGTTCTCCCACGACTTCAGCCGGTCGTACTCGGTGTTGTAGATGCGGGCGTACTGCTCGCTCTGGCGATAGTAGTCGCCGCGCACGGTGGCCGACCAGCCGGACGGCAGGTCCCAGGTGTACTGGGCGCCCAGCGACAGGGTCCAGTGCGGGGAGTTGGGCAGTTCGTTGCCCGACAGGTCGGCCGCGCGGCCGTCGATCGAGGCCCCGGTGGCGTAGTTGTAGAGCCCGGTGCCGTTGGCGACCGTGTTGGCGGTCAGCGCCACCGTCACCAGACCGGTGGCCTGGGTGGCGGTGAAGCCGTTCGCCATCAGGGCGCCGACCAGGGTGCTGGCCCCGGCCGAGGGGCCGCCGGCCGCCGCCAGTATGGGCTGGACGGCCGTGGCCTGGGCCGAGGTCAGGCCCGCGCCGCCGCTGGTCGTCGCCAGGGGCAGCAGGGTGTTGGTCAGGTTGCTGTAGTAGCTGCTGGCGCCGGTGCCGGGGCCCGCGCA